>JBKQVI010000477.1:0-2569 GCA_052139985.1 Terriglobia bacterium | reverse complement strand
TCTCCGTAATCTACCACCCTTGGGGTGAAATCCCCCCACCAGTCTCTTCCTCACTCCCACCCCGCAATCCGGCCTCCGCACCCACCGCTGCCAAATCCCTACGGACGGATTACGGCCGCAGGCAACCAAGACTCTCGTGAGGTATAAGGTTGAGAATCAGATTCACGTTTGGGGTTTGGCTGCTCCTGGGAATGACCGCCTCAGCGGTGTTTGCTCTGGGCGCTCAGAACAAAGCCCCATACGGTCCCAGTCCCGTCATTCAAAGCGCCGAGTGGGATTTTAAACACCTCATTCGACTGGCCAACACTCCGGGTAAAGGTGGAAGTGATCTTTGGCCCACGACGTGGGCGGCGGACGGTAGCATCTATACCAGCTTTGGCGACGGAGGGGGCTTCCGCGGAGCAGGTGACGTTACCGGGCGCGTGAGCATTGGTTTTGCGCGAATCCTGGGTTTTCCGCCGCTCGTGAGGGGCGTCGACATTTGGGGATGCGCGCCGAAATACGCCGAGCATCCCGCCACATTCTGCGGCAAGTCCGCCAGCATACTTTCGGTGCGCGGTTTCCTGTACGCCTGGGTTGCTAGCTGGTACAACCCTTCCAAGTCTGATTTTGCCCCGTGTGGTCCGAACCCCGCACGGCCGCAAGATCGCCTCGCCTGGTCACGGGATCTAGGCGCGACGTGGTCGCTCTCGCCGTGGAAGGTGGAAGCGACGCCAGGCCGGGTGAATTTATCCGGTTCGTTCCTGAATTTTGGCGAGAACTATGCCGGGGCAAGAGACCAGTACGTCTATGAATATGCGGCAGCCGGCAACGGAGGGAATGCCACCTACCTGTTTCGAGTGCTGGCAGCGAATCTCCAAAAGGATCCGAGCATCCCGGGAGTCTATGAGTACTACGCGGGGCCGGGCCCGGTTTGGTCGGCTGACCGCTCGAAGGCGCTCCCCGTTTTTGACGATGCCAGTGGCCGCACTATCACGCACGTCGTTTATAACTCCGGGCTCAATCTGTATATCGCATCGGTTCAGGGCGGCGGTGTGGGCGAAACCGGGTTGTTCGACGCGCCGGAGCCCTGGGGACCTTGGACAACCATCGCGTATTACCAAGACTGGCGTGGTTTTGGAGGTCGTGGATCTCTCGGCGTGGACTTTCCCACGAAGTGGATCAGCCGGGACGGGAAGACGATGTGGGCCGTGTTTTCAGGCGGAAGGCTTAAGGGAAACGACGATGTTCTGGATTCGTTCAATTTGGTGAAGCTGACGTTGATCGTCATGCACCCCTAAGCGGGCCGGGAGACGTAATGATTCAGAAAAACCTAAAGAGTCTTGGGCAGGCCTTTGGGTTCGGGTTGTTCATCTTCCTGCTGGGTGTCCCCGTGGCCGTTTCTCAAGACCGATCGGCTTACGCCCGTCCTGCCGCTGACCCGAAGAGTCGGGCCGTTGGCAACGACCTTGTGGAGCGCGTCATTCGCTTTGATCCAAACACGGGACTACGAACCACAAGCTGGCGGAACAAGCAGACCGGCACAGAGTTCATGAATCTCGTCCCGCAGGTTGCGGCCACTGGCGGGGAATTTGCTTTTGTCGCCAGCGGTAAGCGGTATGTCGGGGGCGCCCGCGGTACTTTTGACTTTGTGTCCGTCAGCATCGTGGGCGCGGCGCCGCGGGGAAAAGAGCTTCGCATTCTACTGCGCTCCCATGACCAGCGTCTTACGGGCACGGTGCATTACGTGGTGTACGAAGGCCACCCAGTGATTCGCAAGTGGATCGAAATCAAGAACGAATCGAGTGGGCCGATAGCGTTGTCGCACATGGCGTTTGAGGCGGTAAACCTGGCGCCCGCGGCTCCCGTCGATTTGCAGGTCTCGGCGTGTTACGGCCTCGAACCGCGCGAGCTTTTCTTTACGGGCCGCGTGGACGATCCCGCCATTACCGTCCGCAATTCGCGTTCGGGTGAAGGCTATATCGTAATGAATGAGGCCCCCGGCTACCTGAAGCGGGCCGAGGTTGGACCATGGTTTGGCGAAGGCGTGCACGTGATGTACGACACGGACTTGTTTCCTTTCAAGCGCACCCTCGCGCCGCAGGAAACCTTCCGTAGCGCCAAGAGTTCAGTGGCGTTCTTTCAGAAAGGCGCTGGCATGGCAGATCCGCATTGGGTCATGCCCTCTTATACGTCCGAAGTGCTGATGAAGACGGGAAGCGCTTATCAGCCACCCTGGATCTTCAATACGTGGGAGCCCTTCGAACGCGGCATCGACCTGAATACGGTAAAAGAACTGATACCGATTGCCAGCCGTATGGGATTGGACATCTTCACGATTGATGATGGTCGGCAAGCGGAATACGGCGAGAGTGCGGTGAATACCAAGGCCTTTCCGGGCGGTTTGGACGAAGTGGTGCAAATCGCCGAACGCAACCATATGCGCCTTGGGCTCTGGTCGCCTTTAGCCTAACTTCCACGTTCTCCGGCGGGTTTTCGGCGGTTTCGGGATGCAAGGTCTTTGTTTTGAGCAATCGGTCCTCACAAGGGCAAAATAGTGACGAATATGAGTGATATTTGTCCTTGACTT
>JBKQVI010000476.1:0-3133 GCA_052139985.1 Terriglobia bacterium | reverse complement strand
GAAACGATCTACGAGAAGATCCAGGAGATGCTCGACTTGGGCGGCACCGGCGTCCTGCTGCAAGGCGGATTGCACCCGGATCTGCAAATCGAATTCTACGAGAACATGCTGCGCTCCATTCACGAGCGCTTCCCGCAAGTTCACCTGCACTGCTTTTCCGCGCCTGAGATCACTTGCATCGCGGAAGTTTCCGGGCTTTCGATTCGCGAGACGATTGTGCGCCTGCGCGACGCCGGGCTGGTCTCGATTCCCGGCGGCGGCGCGGAAATTCTGGACGACGAAGTTCGCCAGCGCATCGCTCGCCTGAAATGTACGACCGGCGAATGGCTGCTGATGCACCGCACCGCGCATTCGCTCGGCATGCGCACCACCGCTACCATGATGTTCGGCTGCGGCGAAACGCTTGAGCACCGCGTGAACCACTTCGAGCGCGTTCGCCAGTTGCAGGAAGAGACGGGCGGGTTCACAGCTTTTATCCCCTGGTTTTTCCAGCGCGCCCACACTTCGCTCGGCAACTTCATCAAGGAAGAAGTGACGGCGGTGGATTACCTCAAGACGCTCGCCGTCGCCCGTATTTATCTGGATAACTTTGAGAACGTGCAGGCGTCGTGGCTGACCCCCGGCCACAAAATCTGCCAGATTGCCCTGCGCTTTGGCGGCAACGACGTGGGTTCAATCCTGATCGAGGAAAACGTGGTGCGCGCCGCGGGCGTGACCCGCACCTCCAGCGAAGAACAACTCCGCCGCATGATTAAGGACGCCGGATTCCGCCCCATCAAACGCGACACCCTTTACCGCAATTATTTTCTCAACTGAGGCCGTCAGTAAGCTAAACATGGCCAAGAAGAATTTGATCGTCCCAAAATTTAACTCTGAGGCAGAAGATGCGCAGTGGCACCAGCGCCATCGGCGAACACTCGAGTCGGCCGTGGAGCGCCGCATCCAAGAGGGTTCCACGCTGACCATCCAGCAAGTTGTCGCCCGCGCGAAGACACGGCCAGTCACCTTGCGGTTGGCCACCGAAGATATCGACACTGCGCGCGGAATCGCTGCGGAAAAAGGTATCGGGTACCAGACCTACATCAGGATGCTCTTACGCGACGCACTGCGACGTGAAACCGCTAAACAATAAGCCGCGGCTGTGGGTAGTGTCCTAATTTGAACGTAGCGCCGCCCTTTAGGGCGGCACATGCCGGGCTCAAGCCCGGCGCTACACCCGAAATTAGGACACTACCCGGCTGTGCAGCGCCCTTATCCGCCCTAAGGCAGTGGCAGTGGCACGCCTTTCTTGGAAGTCCAATCCTTCAGATAGTCCGCATACAGATAGTTCACGCCAGCAGCGGAGAGCTTCTCCGTCAGCGTCTGGTTCAGCGTTCGATATTCCTTCCCGACTCGCTCGCAGTTCTCATTGATGTAGTGTTGCAGCAGCGCGACGGCATCGGCATCTCGCCCGTCTTTGACATCTTTCAGGGCCTCGGCCTCCACACCACCTTGCCGGCCCAATTCCCAGCGTTCGGTTTCGTCGAATACGTCCCGAAGGCTTGGATTCACGGCGTGGTAGTTAAGGTCGCAGAGCAACTTCAAGCGATTGGCCCACCACCAGGGGGAGTCCGCAGAGTACGTGCTGGTGCCAATCGCGTAGGACGCGGGAATCGCAGGACCATGCAGATAGAATGGCTTGAAGACGTTGCAGCAGGGATTCGAAAAGCTTGCCCAGTAGACCTGGCGCAGAAGCGGAGGCATTTCCGCGCGCAGTTGGACGACGAAAGACGCCGCGGAATGGTAGCCCGATTGGGGAGTGTCGTGCATGCAGGGCGTGGGCCAGAAAGCTTCCGGGGCTGCCCAACGCGGCGCCACAAACGTGCCTTCCAAGTGGCTGCGGCTGATTTGCATCATGCTGGCCGGAGTCACGTGGGAAAAGTCCCGGCGCAGGCATGTCATGGTCATGTTGCGGCGAATCTGCATGGCTCCGGGATTCTTGGAAGTTTTCTCCCAATAATCACCATAGTCGCGCGCGAAGTTGAAGTCCTTTGCCGATTTGGCCCACCCCTTTTCGATGGCGTGCTCGACCAACCGTGGGTGCGCCTCGTCCCAGTCATGCTCGATCAGGTAAATGTTGGAAATGGAGAAGACCCCGTGCGTAAGGTGCTTGGCGGCCCAGTAGCGGCCCGCGGTCTCGAGCACCCAAGCTTCGTGCGGGTCGGCAAGGATGTAGCTATTGTGATAGTTTGCGTGGCCCCAATCGCCCGCGCGCTCGCAGTCGCCGCTCTGGCCATACTTTTCGAGCAAGTCGATCATTACATGCATGGCTTCGTAAGCCGTTTTCCCTCGCTCCAGTCCTAGCCGCAGAAGGTCCATACCCAGCAGGCCATCGCCCCACTGCACGGGCTCCTTCGAGAAAACCGCCTCATTACCGATCGCCACGCCATACTCGTTCAAGCCCTCCTCGTAGCCGAAGGCCCACCACAGTTTGGAACCGATGTGCTCGTAAGTTTCAGCCACTTGAGGGATCTCAATATACGTACACTTCACCATCTCGCCGGGTGCATGGCGCTGGTGGGGATACTGGACCAGAACCTGCGCCTCCATCGGCGGGCGGTCGCTGTTCTTGGCCAGAATTACGGAATGGTCGGCCGTTGCGTCCGGCAACGCTACCCAGGTGTCGCAGCCGAAAGCCGCAGTCGCCGACACGGTGAATGATGCAATCGCCACCAAGGCCAGAACTCGAACCCAACGCTCCCGGACTATGGTTATTCTTCTACTACGGAATCTCATGGGACATTTCCCTCACCCTGAGACTATAGGGCAGCCCTCCCGGCACGGCAATATCTAATCGTTCCTAACCAGCGAATACTGAGCTTCCTGGCTGGACTGGTTATCTCCTCTACCGCTACCGTTTCGACTCTTGAACGAGACGATCCACAGGGTTCCGTCAAAGTCCGCGGCAGCATTGTGGCCCCGCAGGGGCCGAAGGTCATTAGCCACGGGTGAAACCCGTGGACTGGCGTTTCTACATTTCAAAACACCCCCAAGGAAAAAATCCCAGCCCTCGCCCCCTTGGGGGAGAGGGTGGACCGCAACCCGCGCTTTCACCAGCGGGGGCGGGACGGGTGAGGGGGTCCAATACCGAGCG
>JBKQVI010000475.1:0-15777 GCA_052139985.1 Terriglobia bacterium | reverse complement strand
TGATTGGGACAGGCGAACGAACTTATGAAACCTAGACCTCCTCCCCAACCCGCCATTCTCCCTGTCCTAAAGCCTTTCCCTGCAATGGCGACAGACAGGGCTAGCGATTATTTTGGACAGCAGTGGCTCGAACTTGCCCAGGTGGCGCGAACCCGCTCCTGTGAACGCGCCCTTTTCGTGCCCGAAGAGTTCCGATTCAATCAGCTCCGCCGGAACCGCCGCGCAATTCAGGGTAATGAAGGGGCCGGCCTGCCGCGGGCTGCGTTCGTGCAGGGTGCGCGCGACCAACTCCTTTCCCGTGCCGGTTTCGCCCAGGATGCACACACGCGACTCACTGGCCGCGACGCGTTCAATCTGCGCCATGACGCGGCGCATGGCCTCGCCCGACCAGACAATCTCGTGCTTGCCGAGTCGTCCCAGCAGCCGCTCGTTCTCTTCCTTCAGACGCTTCAGGCGAAGGACGTTTTCCACCGTTAGCAGAAGCTTCTCGGTAGAGAGCGGCTTTTCCAGGAAGTCCACCGCGCCCAGGCGGGTGGCGCGAACCGCCATCTCAATGTGCGCTTGGCCGGAAATCATCACCACCGGCGTGGGCAACTCCATGTTCTTCAGGTCTTCGAGAAGTGAAAGGCCATCCTTTTCCGGCATTACCACGTCGGACAGAATCATGTCAAAGGTTTGGGTCTTGACCAACTCCAGGGCGCGGACGGCGGAGTCGCATACGGTGGCTTCGTAGCCCGCCAAGCGGAAGGCCCGCGAAAGCGAAGCCAGCGTATTCGCTTCATCGTCAACAATCAACAAATGGGCTTTAGGCGTCATGCAAATTACGAATTACGAATTGAGAATTAGGAATTGACATTATCAATCATATCCTCAATTCGCAATTCTCAATTCCTAATTTCCTCTCGCCTTCCCGATCCGGCGAAGTACCCACGCATGATATCACCCGAGCCGCTCGCCCGGAACTTCGGCTCGGCCGCACTTCGAAGGAGTGTACGGGCCACCGATGGCGCGCGAACAAAAGCTCATGCGCCCCACCTCAAGTGATTCGGCGCCAAACGCTGGGCCGAATCATTCGGAAGCAAGTCGATGATCTGCTTGTCAATCACGTAGAGGACGAGTTCAAACCGGTTCTCAACGCCGAGCTTGCCAAGTATCCGAGCTACGCGGCGGCAGATCGTGCTTACACTCAAAGAAAGGTGACTCGCGATGCGTCTGTTCGTATATCCAACCACGATGAGCGTAATAATCAGCCGCTCCTCGGCGGAGATGACGGAATCCTTTTGATCTACGTGATGGATAGAGTTCATGGTTTGCCCCCACCTGACTTCCGGCCCACGGTTCCGGCTGGACTTTTGTACCTGGTTTCCACAGACCGCGTAACCGTTGACAGCACCGGCGGCGGCAAGTCCGGGCACGGTGGCGCAGGCCCGCCCTTTCCATAAGCCATCCCGTTTGCACCAGGTTGGCCGGGCACCAGGATCGAAATCGTCTCGCGTTCCACCGTGACCACGACGCGCCGGTGAACCAAGGGCGTGGCGCCAAATTGTTTTCCCTGCACTCTCGTTGCTGGTACAATGCGCGAGAGAATTTTGGCGCACAGGCTCCTGAGTCTCCGGATCACGTGCTTTGCTCCTTCCCGCCGGTGGGCCACTAAAGCACAGGCTGAGACTCGTGTCTTGAATGTGCCGATTAATTATTCTGAAGAAACTTGAAGGGCTGGCATGTCCTTATACATTAGGGAGTTGTACCGGTTCGACGATTTTGAACTGGACCCCTCCCGGCGGACATTCTTGCGCAATGGCACACCGGTTTTGGTGTCACCGAAAGCCTTTGACGTTCTTACCTGCCTGGTTGCCAACCCCGGACGGGTGGTGACGAAGGATGAGTTGCTCAAAGCCGTCTGGCCTGATTCCTTCGTGGAAGAGAGCAACCTGGCCCAGCACATCTCCTGGCTACGCAAAGCACTGGCGGACCGATCGAAATACATCGTCACCGTTCCTGGCCGCGGTTACCAGTTCACGGCAACCGTGCAGACGGAGCCGGATCCGCCTCCAGCGAAGCAACATGGGGAGATCCGCCTTCAGAGGACGCGGGAACGCACCCATGTGGTCATCGAGGAGTTGGCGCCGGCGTCAGGCCCAGCTTCCGAAGCTGTAAGCGCGTCGTTTCGGCCCGCCATTTCAGATTCCGCCCCAACGCAACTGGCCACCCCCAAACCCGGGATTTGGAAAACCGTGGCGTCGGTCGGCGCGCTCATACTAGTGGCTATCGTTGCCGGCTCTTTCGGCTACAAGAAATTCGGGAACGGACTTCTTGGCCGCACGGTCTCTATTGCGGTTTTGCCCTTCACCAATCTGACCGGCGACCCCGCCAAGGAATATTTGTCCGACGGGGTTACGGAGGAGATGATTAACGGCTTGGCGCGCGCCGAAGGCACCCAGTTGCGCGTGATCGCGCGCACCTCGTCAATGTCTTACAAGGACACCCGTAAAGACGTCCAGGACATTGCGCGGGAACTGGGGGTGCAATACGTTCTGGAAGGCTGCGTCCAATCGGAGGGCAACCATATACACATCACGGCGCAGCTCATTCGGGGCGGCGATCAAACTTATCTCTGGGCGGACAGCTTTGACGGCACTTCCGGCCAGATTCTGGAATTTGAAAACCGCCTCGCCGGCTCCGTTGCGCACTCGCTGTCGTTGACCTTGCTCGCCGGAAAGGGCCCGGAGCACGCCCCCGTTAACTCCGCCGCGCACGACGCTTACTTGCAAGGGCTGCACTCCTTGTCGCAACGGTCCCGGCCGGGATTTGCCGATGCTCTGCGCAGCTTCGGAACTGCCGTCGCGCAGGATCCCCAATATGCGCGCGCTTATGCGGAGCTGGCCGTCACCTACAATCTGCTGGGCCAATATAACTGGATGGACACTCCTGCGGCGGAGAGCCAGGCCCAAGCCGCCGCCCAGCAGGCCATCGCCGCCGACCCGAGCCTGGCGGAAGCTCATGCCGCCTTGGGGTTCAACCAATGGTTCTATCAGTGGAACCCCGCCGCGGCGGAGAAGGAACTGCTGCGGGCCATTCAGTTGGAACCCACCAACGTGGACGCTCGCCACTGGTACGCCTTGGTGCTGATGACCGGCGGACGTTTCGGCGATGCCGAGAAGCAGATGCGCCTCGCTCTGGCGCTGGATCCCAAGGCCCCGATCCTGCGCACCAACCTGGGCTGGCTGCATTATTCGCGCCGGCAATATCCGCTGGCGATCGAGGAAATGCAATCGGTGGTCAAAGACCATCCTGACTTTGTCACCGCGCATTACAAACTCTGGTGGGCCTATTCGCAGACGGGAGACGTCCCGAGCGCGTGGAATGAAGTTAAAGCGCTCGCTCACCTGATTTTCACCCCTGAAGACGAAAAAGGGATCGTCGCGGTGTATGAAAAACACGGGTACGCGGGGGTGCTCGAAGCCCTGACGGACCCGGGCAATCGGTTTTACACGCAAGGTTTGGTCGATGATGCGCGGTGCATGACTTTTGCCGGCGATAAAGCGGCAGCGCTGCAATTTCTCGATCGCGCTCTGAGGAGAAGGGAAGGCTGGATGATCTTTGTGGAAAGCGACCCGGCCTTCGATTCACTGCGTTCCGACCCCCAATACGCCCGGCTGATCCGGGAAGTCCACGCTGCGGCGGAGTCGTCTCACTAAAGGCTCAGTTCCGGTGCAAATTATCCTGCCAAGCCTGCAAATTCTACGGCCAGGTTAGCAAATCGTTCGGCCGTTCCCCAGTCTGGACGATGCTTTCGCTTTCGAACGCCTGCGTCTGTCTACGATTTTCATTCGAACTGCCGTTCTCGCCCGCCGTATTTGCAAGGCTTATTGGTGTCATCGCTATTTTTTGATTGACACCCTCTCGGGCTTGGGTGTAACAAAGTCCCAGGTCGTGTTAGCAAACGAAAGCATACGATGCATATGAAAACCATCGTCGGCCTCGCTCCTGCCTGGGCTTCTGAGCCTTTGCCGGCAGGAGTGCAGGGCGTGGAGAAACTCCTCCGACTAATTGACGACCGGAATTTTGGGAGGGTATTTGGGCATGGCAAAGAAGATATTGACCGTCATCCTTTGGAATGTGTGTGTGGGTTTCGCGATTCTTTGTGCGGGGGGTAATGTCTCCGCGCAGGTCGTGGGAACCATCAGCGGGTACGTTACCGACCCCGGTGGCGCATTTGTGCCTGATTCGGCGATCACCGCTACCTTGGTGCAACAGCAAATGAAGCAAGTGGTGCAGACTAACGCGGAAGGGTTCTACACCTTCAACGCCTTGCCGCCCGGAAACTATACGGTGACGGCGGAGAAGTCCGGTTTTGAGCGGATCGTTCGCACCGGCGTTACGCTCGCTTTGAACCAGAATGTGCGTCTCGACTTCTCGCTCCAGGTCGGGCAGATCACCCAGGAAGTCACGGTGACCGGGCAGGCTCCGGCCGTCGATACGCGGTCGGGTGAGCTTTCGAGCCTGGTTAACCAAGAGCGGGTGAGTGAGCTTCCGCTGAACGGGCGCGACGTGGTGGGTCTCTCCGCCATTCTTCCCGGCGTGGTCAGCGTGTATGCCCCTCAGCAAATGAGCGACTCGCGCAGCGGCCCCACCATGAACGTGAACGGCAGCGAGTTCACTCAGAATATGTTCACACTGAACGGTGGGTACTTCGTGAATCCGTCGCGCTCAACCGGCATGATTTATCCGCCCCCGGACGCCGTACAGGAATTGAGCATCCAGGCGCTGAACTTCTCTCCGGAATACGGCCGGAATGCCGGAGCCCAGGTGGACGTGGTGACCAAATCCGGGAGCAACCAACTCCATGGCGACGCGTTCGAATACGTCCGCAACACCTCCTTGAACGCGCGCAACTTTTTCTCTCCCACCCGGACTCCGTATAAGCAGAACCAGTTCGGCGGTACGGTGGGCGGGCCGATCCTCCGCGACAAGCTGTTTTTCTTCGGCGCCTTCCAGGAAACATTGAACCACAGCTCTTCGCTCAGCGCGGTGTCCACTGTTCCCACGGCGGCGGAACGGACGGGAGATTTCAGCGCTCTTTCCACGGTGTTGACTGACCCCACGAACCCGGTGACCGGCCAGCCGATGACCAGCCCGGCCGGGGCGCCGTGCATCCAGAACAACATCGTCAATCAATCCTGCTTTAGTGCGAATGCCAATTATCTGCTGCCGATGGTCCCGCAGTCCGCTACGGGCCAGGTGACCACTTTCGGCGCGGAGCCCTGGGACGACACCCAGGTTCTTGGCCGCGTCGATTGGAACCAGAGCACCCGGCACACGTTCTCCGGCGATTTCTATGTGGATCACGATTACCAGAAGTATCAGAACCTGCTGGGCGGCACGATTCCCAACTACATGACGGGCTTCACCAGCTCGCAGACGACGATGATCACGCTGAACGACACGTATTCTTTCAGCCCGAACCTGCTGAACCAGTTCACGGCGTCCTTCCTTCGCACCATGACGGACATCGGTGTGAACAAGACGATTGCGCCGTCGGACATGGGTATCGACTCACCCCTTTACGCCGAGGGCGGGGCCGTCAGTGTGAACGTGGGCAGCCTGTTCTCGTTTTTCGGCAGTTATGGCCCGGTTTTCTTCCGGAGCCACAACTGGCAATTCCACGATGCGGTCACGTGGACCAAGGGCCGGCACAACCTGAAGTTCGGAGGCGAGTGGCTGAGCCTCAGCTTTGACCAGATCTTCCTGGGTCCGGCCACCGCCACGTTCAGCGGCGCCGAAAGCGGAAACGAAATTTCGGATTTCCTGCTGGGCGCTTATTACAATTACAATGGGGGCTTTGGCGTGACCACCAATGACGATTACCAGAAAGCGCCGAGCCTCTTCATCCAGGATGAGTTCAAGGTCATGCCGCGCTTCACGCTGACCTTCGGCCTGCGCTGGGAGCCGCTCCTGCCGTGGTATGACAAGTATAATCGGCTATCGAGCCTGGCGGGCATCACCAATCCTTCCACCCAATCCACGGTCATCCCCAGCGCGCCTCCGGGCATACTGTTTGCGGGCGATCCCGGGGTGCCGCGCGGCATCAGTTCGGCGCGGTGGAAGTACTTCGCTCCCCGGGTGGGCTTTGCCTGGGACGTTACCGGCAACGGCAAAACCAGCGTGCGCGGCGCGTACGGTGTGTTTTTCGACTCCATCGATGCCGATTCGGTTTCGCAGCAGAGCGGCCCCTGGACCGGCGTTTACAACTTGTACAACGGCCTGATCAGCGAGCCGTTCAGCTCCGTCAACTTTTCCACTCCGCCCGTTCTCCCGACCAGCTTCGGATGCGTTAAGACTCCCACGCTGAACTGCCCCCTCTATCCGCTGCCTCTGTCGGGGCTTTACGATTCCAGTAAGCTGCTCACGCCTTACATCCAGCAATGGAATCTGACCATCCAGCGTCAACTGGCGCAATCGTTCATGGTGCAGGCCAGCTATGTGGGCAAAGAGGCCATGCATCTGGACGGCTGGGGCAGCCTGAATCCGGCCATCTTTGAGAATGACCCGATCACCGGGGCGCCGCCCTCCGAGGCGAACGCCTACGATCGCGTCCCCTACCTCCCGGGCATCCTGGCTCCGAGCGTGTTGGCGATGGCCAATCCCTATCGGAGCTGGTACAACTCCCTGCAAACTCAGGTCATCAAGCGCGCCAGCCGCGGCGTAACCTTCACGGCGGCTTACACGTTCAGCAAATCCATCGACAACGCCTCCAACGCGATCTGGGGCTACGAATTCGACAATCCGTTCAACCTCCGATATCAGAAGGGGCTGTCGGATTTCGATCGCCGGCACGTGTTCACCGGTTCGGTGCTCTGGTCGCCCCAGTGGAAGTTCGGAAAAGGGTATGAGAACGCTCTGCTCGGGGGATGGACGTTCAGCGCCCTGCCTGCCTTGGAAAGCGGCAACCCGGAAACCCTCTACGCGGGTGAGGACATTGCGCTGGATGGCACCGGCGGCCGGCAGCATGCTCAACTTGTGCAGGGAGTGAGCCTGAAGCGCAATTTTGCCAACAAGGCGGACGAAGTGAATGAGTACTTCAATACCGCCGCCGTTGTTCCGCCGGGCCAAATGGCTGCAGGTACGTACGGAAACAGCGGGCGGAACATCATTACCCTGCCCGGCCTGTACGTCGTCAATTTTTCCGTGATCAAGGATTTCAAATTCACGGAGCGCTACCGCCTGCAATTCCGGTCGGAGTTTTTCAACCTCTTTAACCACGCCAATTTCGGCTGCGGCGGCGGGGACTTTTCACCGCTCATCCAAGGCAACTGGAACACCTCCGGCGGCTGCGGTGACCCCATCAATGAGGCAAACTCCAGCAACTTCGGCCAGATTACGACGGCGGGCGAAGGCCGGGTTATTCAGTTTGCGCTGAAATTGTTCTGGTAAGCCCGGCGCTTGCGGCGCGTCCGCGGCGATTCTCTTCGTGTCCTCTGTGGGCACTTCTCCGTGATCTCTGTGAGAAACATGCAGGTTCACACCGAGACCACAGAGAAAACATCACAGAGGTCACGGAGAGGCTGCGGTTGTTTGTTCAGTAGCCCTTTGTCAGGAGAAAAATCAGACGATGCCAGCCCAATCGATTTCTCGCCGCAAATTCATTCAAACCTCGTTCGTCGGTACGGCAGCGGTGGTCGGAGGCCAGGCCCTAAGCGTACCCGGTTGGGCAGGAGAGACGAGCCAGGCGGGCCCCGGCCCGGAGGTTCGGGTACGTGCCCTTTGGGATGAAGGCTGGAGCTTTCGGCGGCAGGTATCGCCGGGAAGCGCCGCGGAACCGGAATTCGTGGATGCGGAACGGGTTGGGTACGACGATTCCGCCTGGTTGCAAATCGGGCTCCCTCACTCCTGGGACGCCACGCCGGACAATCCCTTTGCGACGACGGGGCATTTTCATGGTGTGGGTTGGTACCGGAAGCGGTTTGAAGCGCCCGCGTCGTGGCGAGGCCGCCGCGTGCTCATTCATTTCAATGGGGCCTTCCAGGTGGTGGACGCGTGGGTGAACGGACGCCACGTGGGCCGGCACGTGGGCGGCTTCACCAGCTTCGTGTTCGACGTCACGGACGCGCTGGAATCCGGGAAGACGAATCTGCTCGCTGTGAAAGTGGACGATATGATTACTCCCTTCATCGCGCCCGCGGAGGAAAGGAATGTCGCCACCTACGGAGGCATTTACCGCAGCGTCTGGCTGGAGGTCACCGCGCCGCTCCACGTCCGCTACAACGGCACGTGGGTGACGGTGGAGGGCGACGAGCGGGCGCCCGTGGTGCGCATTCGCACCTGGGTGGTGAACCAGGGGGAATCCTCGCGCGCCATCCGGCTCGAAAGCCATGTGGTGGACGCCGCGGGCACGCCGAAGGCAACCATGAGCGAGCACGCCCAAGTGGCTGCAGGCCAGGAGAAATCCTTCGACCAGAAGACGGAGGCGATTGCCGATCCGCAGCTTTGGTCGCCCGAGTCGCCTTACCTTTATAACCTGGTGACTACGGTTTGGGAGGGCGACCGCGCCCTGGATCGATATGTCACGAGGTTTGGCATCCGGTTTATGCGCCACGATGCCACCAACGGGTTCACGCTGAACGGGAAGCCGATCAACCTGCACGGCGTGGACCGGCGTCAGGACTACGCGTTCCTGGGAGACGCCGTGCCGGAAGCCGTCGGCGTGCGCGACATTCGCCTGATGAAAGACATGGGGGTGAACTTTTTCCGCACCTCGCATTACCCGCAGGATGTGGCGGTGCTGGACGCATGCGATGAGATGGGCATCCTGGTGTGGGAGGAGGTTCCCAACATCGCTATTCACATCTACCCGCCGCCCGAGGACGGGACTGAGCCCGTTTATACCACGCGCTTCCCCTGGCCGTTGATGGAGAACCTGCACCAGCAACTGAAGGAGATGGTGGAGCGGGACCGCAACCGTCCTTCCGTCATCATTTGGGGTTTCGCCGACGACCTGAGTGAATATCAATTCCCGGAGGACTTTGCGGAGTTGTCCGAATACACGCATTCCCTCGATCCCAACCGCTGGACAGCCGGCCGGGCGCCCAATGTGACGGATATCATGGACGCGACGACCTACGAGGACCTGTGGGGCGAGCACGAGAAGCACCCCGAAAAGATGTACATCTGGAACGAATGGGGAGCAATCCCCTGCGAGCGGGAGCGCGAGGGCCCGGCGCTGATCGTGCAGGACCGTATCCAGGCAGTCTCGGACAGCGTTATGGCCCTGATCCAGGAAGGCTTCCTGATGCAGTGGAACGCCATGCCGTGGCTGGGGACTGCCAAGTGGTGCATGTTCGACTGTGGCGAGACGAATGGCACCGTTTCGCGCAGCTTGTGGACGCCGCCGGACGACAAGCTGACCTTGCGTTGGCCGTTCAACGACTATCTTGGCATTTCCGACATGTGGCGGCTGCCAAAGAACGCCTATTTCCTGTTCCAGTCGCAATGGACGGAGACCCCGGTGGTGCACATCGTTGGGCATTGGACTTGGCCCGGGCAGGAAGGCAAGCCGCGGCCAATCCGGGTCTACAGCAACTGCGACACGGTGGAGTTGCTGCTGAACGGGCAAAGCCTGGGCGTACACCAACCGGCATCGCAGGACCGGGTGTGGGCGGATTTCCACGCCGTGGCGGAGAAATACACCGAGCTGCGAACCGATCAATTCAGCCGCCGTCTTTTGCCGGGAGCGCGCCTCGTCCACCCGCCGTTTATCTGGGATGACGTGTCCTACCAGCCGGGCACGCTGGCGGCCCGCGGCATCAAGCGCGGCGCCACGTTCGAGCATGAGCTGCGGACGGCGGGGGACAGCCGCAAGATTGTGTTGAAGGCTGAAAAAGCCAGCCTGGCAGCGGACGCCATGGATGTGAGCTTCATTGAGGCCGGCGTGGTGGACGAAGCCGGCACGGTGGTTCCCAGCGCGCGTCCCTGGATCCACTTCACTTCCCAAGGCCCGGGGAGGTTGTTGGGGGGGACAACCGTCATCGACGCCATCACTGGGCGGGCGGCGATCAACGTGCAAAGCACCAGACAACCCGGAGAAATCGTGGTTACCGCTGCCGCCGCCGGGCTTGAGACGGGATCGGTGCGCATTCGAACCACCCACAGTTAGCCGGAAAGTCCACGCTGCGCCGGGCGCACTAACGAGAAACCAGCAAGTAGCGCGGACCACCGCTTTTGTGGTCCGCGTCTCTTCCCTGGGAGGGACCGCGCCATCGAGTAGCCCTCGTCAATGAAGAGCCGCAGACCGCAAACCCGGCGGTCTGCGCTACGGGCTCTTCGTGATTGATCGGCATGGTCGCAGCCTTTCTCTTGAATTTTGAATCTCGAATCTGGCCCTCGCCCCTGGTCACTCGTCACTGCACTTGCAGCCCCCCCAAGTCCCTTCGGGATCGCAGACTCCCAAAGGCAGGAGCCTGCGCCAGCCTGCGGTTGCCGACTATGGCGAAAAACAACAGTTGAAACCAAGGAAACGCCTGTCCCCGGTTTTCCGCGACGCATGCGCCACCCGCGTCAGATTACCGGCGTTGGCGTTGACAGTGCCGTCATCACTTCTTTAAACAGGTACTTACATCCCTCGACCTGGTCCCAGGGCCCGGTCTCGTACTCCAGCGCAAACGTCCCCCTGAACCCGCTGGCCAGCATGATCCTCGTCGAACGCTGCACATTATTCTTGTCGCCCCAGCGGTCCCAGTATTTCGCGTGGACGTTCGTATGCGCGTAGGGCGCCAGCGCCTTCAGCCCGTTGACCAGCATGTATTCCTGCTCCCAGTTGCCGAAATCGGGCGAAGCCTCGCAATACGGATGATTCACTTCATCCACGATCGTCCGGATATTGATCGGGTCTGCCGCCAATCCCCAATGGTTTTCCAGCGTCACGCGTATTCCGTAATTCCCGCCGAAATCCGCCATCGCCTTATAGGACTCAATCGCCGCCACGATCATCGGCACGATATCAATGTTTCGCGGGTATCCGTCGCCTGGCCCGTGCAGAACCGCATTCGGACGGATGCTGGGCCCGAGCGCCCGTGGTGAGTTCATTCGCATCGACTTCACTCCGAGCACGGAGAGCCCCTCAATCCACCTCTTCCCCATCGCCACTCCCGCCTTGCGCAGCGCATCCTTTTCCGGCGAACCATACTCCGCCAGATTCGTCGGCGCATTGTTCGAAATGTGTTGCACCTTCATGCCGGTCTTCACGCAGACGTTGGCCAGCCTATCCAGCCATTTCCGCCCTGAAGGGCTCAGAGGATCGAATCCCCGGTCCGCCGATCCCTCTGGGAAGTACATGCTGTCGTCACCCACATCGCCAAAGAACCCCGAATACAAATCCATGTGCGTCACGCCGGGAAACGTATCCTTCGCAAACTGCGGAAAATCCAGGAGCGTAATTTCGCCGTATTTCGCTTTCTGCTCCGCGGGCGTGGGAAGCTTTGCCCGCGCCGCTTCAGCCGCCTTCGCCACCGCCAAGGGTCCCGCTGCGTTCGGATCATTCGCAAAATCGTTCGGCTCCTCCGCAGGGCGTCCTTCTCCCCCTGCTGCGCCGCGCCTTCGGCCGGGATAGGGCCGCTCCTTAAAAAGGTTCCGTACTCCATACGAGTTGGCAGCAATGCGTTCCAGGTTGAACTTCTCTAGATCCGCCTGAGCCCGCGCCTCTTCCCGCGGAGTCAGTACGACTCCCGCCGCAGCCATACCCATACCTGCGGCCTTAAAAAAATTGCGCCGGTCGAGCGTCGTTTTCCCGGTTCCGTTCTTATCGCCCATGGGGAAGTCCTCTCTTTCGTTTATCTGGAGCTCTTGATACCTGCAGAATAACCGGAATTAACTCTTTTGGCCTTCCGGCAGTCAAAAATATACATCCGTCTCGGTCCGACCGATCACAGTTTATTCTCCGAGAGGGTCATCGGCTCCGAACCGCCCTTCCAGAAATCCTCGAAACCCGTTGTCGCCACTTCTGGAAACCGGGGGAAACCGGAAAACCGGGGACAGGCACCACGTTCACCTTGTTTTCTCGAGCGCTTCACGGTGTTGCATGGGAGTTCAGTTTTCGGGGACGGCCGCCTTTTTGTGGGGTCAAGCGACGCCGAGTTGCATGCTCGAGTTTCTGGACGAACTCTTCCTCACCCAGCGGGCGTCCGGTGTGAGTTGCGCGTCGAATGGCGAAAAGCTCAGATTCCTCTTCTCCTTGTTGCAGGAAGCTCTTCCATCTAGCCTCCGACCAGGCTTGGCGCCACGCCGACATTTCCAGGCAGGCGTCCGCGTCGGCCGCTCCGCAATGCGCGGCGGCGCTCGACCACGGCCAGGCCGCTGCCTCCGCCACCATTCCGGCACGTACCGGATTCAGTTCGGCATAGCGTAGCGCTGTCCACAAGTGGCCGGGATCCGTGGGGCAGGAATAAAACCGTCCTTGCCACACATGCCCGCTGGAGGCGTGTGAGATGTTCCAATACGACGCGTAACGCCCATGCACCTGATGGAACGCTTCGGCCAGCGCCTCCTGGCGGCGCGGGATCACGACCACATGCACGTGGTTCGACATCAGGCAATATCCCACCACCGACAACGGGTGCTCTCCTACGGCCCGACGCAGCAGGTCCAGGTAAACCATCCGCTCGGAATCACTATCCAATATGAAATGGCGGCCATTTCCTCGCTGCGTTACATGATGCGCGACATCCACAACAACGACACGCGGTATTCGAGCCATGGCCCGACATAATACCGGAAAACGGCGTGCCTGTCCCCGGGTTTCCCCCGGGTTTCCCCGGCGCTCCCTGACACCCTTCCGCCTCTGCAACCTCCTTTCGCACTGTGTTAACGATGATGGTTGCGACAATGACGCCGCGCCTACGTCGACCGCGAGTGAGTTCCTCTGCAAGCCGGCAAGCCACGGCCGGAGTTCCGTTACGCGAAGGACTAATTCCCAACGCCATACTGCCGATGTAATTGAGGAGGCGAATGCGGTCGATTCGTCCCTGTCAACCGACAGAATGCCTGACGAGGCGAAGGAAATACGGAAACGCATTGAGGCGAAAACTACATGATGCCTGCGCAGATTTCCAGCTATCGGCTGGAAGGTGAGATCGCTCGTGGCGGGATGGGAATTGTCTACCGCGGCGTGCACACGGTGTTTCAGGAAGTCGTCGCGATCAAGGCGATCTACCCCGAATTGATGCTGAGTGAGGATCTTCGCGAGCGATTTCTGAACGAAGCCCGCATTCAGCGGCAGTTACAACACCCCAATATCGTCCAGATCCGCGAATTCCTGGCGATCGAGGACCGCTCCTACATCGTCATGGAATTAATCCAGGGCGAAACGCTGGCGCAGTGTCTCCGGAGCCTCGGCCGGCCGATGACGCCCGGCGAGGCCGGCGGAATTTTACGCCAGGCGCTGGAAGGGCTGGGTTATGCCCACGCCCAAGGCGTGATTCATCGTGACATCAAGCCGTCGAATATCATGCTGACGCACGAGGGGGTGGCAAAGCTTACGGACTTTGGCATCGCACGCGGACTCAATACCGCCAGGCTAACCCAAACGGGAATGGCGGTAGGTACGGCGGCCTATATGTCGCCGGAGCAGATCCAGGGCGTGAAAATCGACCACCGGGCGGACATCTACTCAATGGGGATCACGCTCTACGAAATGCTGACTGGCCGGTTGCCCTTTGAACGCCCCAAGGATTCCGACAGCGATTTTCCCATCTTGACGGCGCATGCCACCCAGCTTCCTCCCTCACCGCGCCAGTTCGCGCCCGACCTGCCCCTATTCCTGGAAGCCGCCATCTTGAAGGCATTGGAAAAGAAACCCGCTGACCGGTTCCAAACGTGTGCGGAGTTCCAGGCGGCCATGGCGCAAGAACCGATCGCGGTCAATGGAGCAGGGGTGGGGGTGCCAGCAAAGCCCGCCACGCCGGTCGAACCCGTTCGACTCCCGCCGATGGCGCCCGCCACTCACGCTCCTCACACCTCTTCTCCGCTCCGGCACGCGTTTCAAACACCGCAGCCCCGCCGATGGCCGCTGTTCGTCTCGGTCATAGCGCTCATTTTGGCGGTGGCCGGCGCCGCCGGCTGGCGTTTCCTGGGTACCCCCGGAGAGTACCGGCTGCAGCAAACCTTAACCGGCCATAGCGGCGAGGTAACGTCCGTCGCCTTTAGTTCGGATGGCCGTCTACTGGCCTCCGGAAGTGTAGACCGAACCGTCAAGATTTGGGACGTGGCGACGCGACAATTGAAGCAGACGCTCGCCGGGCACCAGAACTTTGTGGTGGCTGTTGCCTTCAGCCCCGACGGTGACCTGCTGGCCTCGGGGAGTACGGACAACACCATGAAAGTCTGGGATGTGGCTTCCGGTAACCTTTTGCAAACATTAGATGGCGATGCAAAGGGCAACTCGGTTCTGTGCGTTGCCTTTAGTCCTGACGGGCGCCTCGTGGCGGCGGGAAGATGGGGCAACATCATCGAGCTTTGGAATCGCTCCGCCTGGACGCTGAGACAAACCCTAACCGGACACAATGCGCCGGTCTCGACGGTCGCATTTAGTCCAGACGGCCGCCTGTTGGCCTCGGGGAGCGACGACAAAACCATTAAGCTTTGGGATGCCGTGAGCGGCACGCTGGTGAAGACCCTGGCGGGGCACGAAGACCGGGTGATGTCGGTAGCATTCAGCCGCGACGGGCGTCTGCTGGCGTCCGGAAGTGCCGACAACACCATCCGCTTTTGGGATGTCGCGAGTGGAGCCGAGAAGCAGACCCTGCGCGGGCACGCAGCGTGGGTGTGCTCCGTCGCATTCAGCCCGGACGGCCGCTGGCTGGCTTCCGGAAGCCACGACAGGTCCGTCAGGATCTGGGACCTGGCAAGTGGAAGAGAAAAACAAGTGCTGAACGGCCACAAATACGACGTGGAGTCGGTGGCGTTCAGCATGACCAGCCGTTCGATCGCTTCCGGGAGCAGGGATCGGACCGTCAAGCTCTGGGGGCGTACGGACTAAGTTGACGGCAGTAACGGCAATCAACCTAAGCCGTAGGAGGCAGCATGACCACAGAGGAAATCAAAAAAGTTGAGAGCGCCTTGAAGGCATACCAAAAAATGCACGGCATCACGGTGCCCGTTGTCTCAGTCTCTTACAAAATGTGGATGGACCAAACGGCGCTGGGAGTATTCTCCCCGCGCACCACGACGACTCTGCGGCTCGACGAGGCCATGAAGGCGTACGACCGCAGTGCGAGGACGGCGATGGACTTCTACAAAGTGAGGGATGCGTTCAATAACTGGATGGCGGCCCATCCGGGCTGGCAGAAGTCCCCCCGCAATAAAACCGGAATCATCGATAAATTGTACCATCAGATCATGGCGGAGCAGGCGAGCCTCTCCATTAGGGACGCGAGGGACAAGCCGAAGTGGGAGGCCATGAAGCAGTGGAGGCAGGACAAAAAAGAGCTGGCAGTGTTTTTCTATGGCCGCCGCCTGGTGTTCAAGAATCAAGTGTGGAAAGCCAAGCTCGCGACTGTCCTGAACTCGACTCAGCCACTCGTTTCGACGGCATCGACGGTGAGGAGCATGGCAACTTCCGGCGTCGTTCCAAGCCGCGGCGCGATCCGGGACGTCGCCGTGGACCCCGATTCGCTGATAAGAGGCGGTTGGTGCGGGTAGACTTGCAGGGCAGTGTGGTTGAGGTCTGTAGACACGGGGCGGCGGGAGTTTGTGGGGAGTGTCGGGAGGTTCTCGGATTCTTCACCC
>JBKQVI010000474.1:0-5296 GCA_052139985.1 Terriglobia bacterium | reverse complement strand
TCCAGGCCCTCGGCGTCACCCTGCCCGCCCTGTAGTCAGGAGCCTTAAACGCCACCGAACGCCTAACTGCCACCATCCCAAGCAGTTCGACAGAAAAACCCACTTATAACAAAAAGGAAGATGGGCCGGGCTTGCGCTCCTGATGCATGCCCGCAAGGACGAGACAATCGTTGGCCGAAAGCACTGTCTGCTGGCAGACTGCAACGTAGGCGTCAGCGTTTTGCTGGTGGCCATAAATGGCGCGAAGGACCTCGCCCCAGCGGTGGCGGGTTTGATCGGCGCCAGCCTTTGCCTCAAAGAGAGCTTTCACCGCACGCTCGAAAGCAGCGAGACTTTCTACGTTCATCACCTTCACGGCCTCGCGCTCAAGTTCATACGCATAGTTGTAAGGATCATCCTGCATGCGATCCAGCAACAGGCTCGCTGTCTCATCAGGGTCTGCCCCGGCCGCCTGCCGTGCCTTCAGCCACCCGCAATAGAGGCGTTCGATGAATATGCCTAAGGCGTCGTCATCGATCTCCTCAGTCTTCTCGTAACAGCCAGCCATGAAGCTCTCATACAACCGTACTGCCCGCCCTGGATCGACGCTGGCTAGTTGGTTAATTTCTGCGGCAACCTCGTCGAGTTCTGAAGTGAAGGCGGATGCCATTCGCCAGTCGATATACTGTCCCGGCCGGAGAGCTGTTTCAATCGCCCCCTCCAGGGGGTCTCGCTGTGTCGGTTCCAACCTTTTCCTCATTCGCGCTCTTGCCATCCTCTGTGCCGTTCAATCTGGTCAGCGTATTTTACCGCGAGTCACCTATGGCGTGACTGCCAAGTCAAGGGCTGTCGCGGTTGCGTCGTAGGGCTCTGAAACATAGGTGTTGACAAGAGGGCTTGTATAGGTGTTATATGACACCTGTACCATGGCGAACCAAGAGACACCCGAAGACGTTCGACGCTGGTTTTCAAAAGCCATTAGGAAGCTGTGGCCACTTGCTCTGGGCTCCATCTCGCTGCGAAAAAGTCCATGTATTCGACCGAATTGCTCCGCGTGCGCGTCCGGCAAGGGTCACAGCAGCTACGCTTTGTCCGGCTATCGGGGCAATCGCCGGTTCTCGATCTATGTACCTGACGAGCTGGCGCCGACCATCGAGGAGGCCGTCGAGAACGGTCGGCGACTGCAAAACCTGATCAAGGAAGCCGGAGCGCGGTATTTACGTGCCCAAAAGAGGGAAAGACGCTTCCGGTCACGAAACTGAGAGATGGCATGTCCGACGCGCAGCACGGTGTTCTGACGTCGTAGAGCCATGAAGTTCGCCCACATTTTGGTGAAAGGTGGGTGGCGGCGATGCTTGGGCCTGATGATCTGATTTCATGGTTTGACCGACTCGGTCTACCAGAGTCCACGCGTTCCTTGATCAGTTCCATTCGATCGTCGGGCCCCTCCCGTCGTGTGGGAGGCAGCTCCGCGAATGTCTGCGGTCGTTATCCCAGCAAGAAAATGGGAGTCACCATTTAGTTCGAAAGCCACCGAGTCGAACTGGCAGGCATTTATGAGATGGAGCACAGCGCTTCGGTCTTGGAGTATTTCGACCAGGCCCCACCCATCAAATCAGTTTATGCGAGTCCTACCGGAAGACGAATGGCGGTGTGGCACACTCCCGACTTCTTTGTCATCCGTGATCGTGAGGCTGGATGGGAGGAGTGGAAAACAGAGGACGAGCTTGAGCGTCTAAAAGTCAAAAAACCTGGCCGCTATTTCCCTAACGCTCAGGGTGGATGGAATTGTCCTCCTGCCGCAGCTTACGCCGAAGTATTGGGGCTTTACTATCGGGTGCGATCTTCGGCAGAAATCGATTGGACCTTCCAACGGAATATTCAATTCCTGGATGACTACCTCCGGGTTGAGCCTTCAACCAACTCCACGAGCGGCCAGGAGAAGGTCCGCGCCTATGCTTCAGCGTTTCCAGGCCTCACCCTCGAGCGGCTCTTGCAGGTCACGAAGGAAACTGTCTCAGCGGACGCGATCTTCGGGATGATTGCGGCGAATGTCATTTACGTGGATCTCCACCCTGCTCCCCTTGCCGAACCATCGCAGGTTAAAGTCTATTCTTCCGCGGAAGCAGCTTCCCCGGTCTGTCGTTGTGCTCCCGAAAGCCCCCAGCTCATGCCTTCCGCTATGCTGCGGTGTGGAAACACCGTCGTCTGGGACGCTCGCCTCTTTCGAGTAGTCAACATGGGGATCACGTCCATCAGCCTGCTTTCGGAAGATCAAACGTTAACCGAGTTACCCGTGTCTGCATTTGAAGCCTTGGTCCAGCAGAAGAAGATTGAGTTGACTCCGGAAGACCTCAAGAAAGGTTCCGAATCAGGCATCATGGAACGGTTGTCCCAGGCCAGCGAAAGGGACCTGCGAATTGCCAATTTCCGTGCGGGATTTGTGGACCGGTATCTACGTGAGCAAGCTCTGCCGGCGATGAGCGAGGTGCCTCTCCGCACGCTTTACCGTTGGGTTGCGGAATACCGCCAAGCCGCTGCACTTTATGGAAACGGGTATTTGGGCTTGTTGCCGGGCCACAGCGCGAAGGGCAACCGCACGGCCAAATTGCCTGAGGCTACCCGCCGCGAAATGGCGGAAGCGTTCGAGCAGGATTATGAGACGGCAAAACAGAAGACACTGTACGCATCCTGGATCAGGTTGAAGCTCTCCTGCGACAATAAGGGGATCGCGCCACCCAGTTATAGGACTTTTGTGATTGCCGCTTGCCGGCGTGACCCTTATCGTCAGCGGTTGAGGCGACAGGGTCGCCGCAGTGCTTACGCCCTGGAACCGTTTTATTTCGAACTCGAGCTGAAGACGCCGCGGCACGGGGACCGGCCGTTCGAAATTGGCCATATCGACCACACCGAACTGGATGTGGAGGTCGTCTGTTCGCGCACGGGGCGGGTATTAGGCCGCCCTTGGCTGACGTTGCTCATCGACGCCTACAGCCGGCGCGTGCCTGCGATCTATCTCACCTTCGACCCACCCAGTTATCGTTCGTGCATGATGGTCCTGCGTGAGTGCGTGCGCCGACACCAGCGGCTTCCTCAGATCGTGGTGGTTGACGGAGGGAAAGAATTCGAAAGTACGTATTTCGAGGCGCTGCTGGCCAATTACCAGTGCACCAAAAAGGTTAGACCGGCGGCGAAGCCACGGTTCGGGTCCGTTTGCGAGCGCATTTTCCAGGTGAGTAACACCCAGTTCGTGCACAACCTGCGGGGAAACACACAGATTATGCGAAACGTCCGGCAGGTCATCAAATCCGTGAATCCTGAGCGACACGCGACTTGGCCGCTCGCGGAGCTTCATGACCGCCTTTGTGAATACCTGTACGAGATTTATGACACGGTCGAGCACCCGGCGCTCGGGCAGAGTCCAAGGGAAGCTTTTCTTTCACGGCTGGCCGAAACGGGTGAGCGTCAGCACCGGAGGATTCCCTATGATGAAGCCTTCTTGATCTTCACTTTGCCGACGACCAATAAGGGAACCGCCAAAGTCGTCGCCGGAAAGGGCGTGAAGATCCATCATGTGTACTACTGGTGTAAAGCCTTCCTGGATCCACAAATCCGGGGGAGCATTGTCGCCGTTCGCTACGACCCGTTTGATATTGGCGTCGCTTATGCCTTCGTGCACGGACAATGGGTTGAGTGTCAGTCCGAGCACTACACGGTTTTGAAGGGCCACTCTGAGCGAGAGATGATGCTGGCTACAGAAGAGCTGCGCCAGCGCCAACGCAACCACGCCGCTGACTTTGATATTACGGCCCGCCAGCTCGCCGGGTTTCTCCAATCGGTGGAAGCTCAAGAGACTGTGCTGACCCAGCGTCTGAGCGACCTGGAGAGCAAAACGATCCGGTTAACGCTCACGAAGGTAGCAGGCAATGAGGGGCTGCGGACCAGTTCAACATTGCTCCGAAAAGCCAGCGACGGAGGCGGGCAGCCGACAGCCGGAGGAGCTTGTGGGTGACGAAGTCTACGGAGAATTTTGATGGACGCGACGACCACGGGATTTCCTCGTGAACTTCTGACCCGGCCTTGGAACCAGAGGCTTCAATACTTTAAAGGTTACACGGTGGCCCACCCACGGTTGGTGGCGGCTCGAGACTCCCTTCTTGCGGCAATTCACGAAAGGGCGCCGAATTCGTTGATCCTGGTTTTAGGACCAACCGGAGTGGGAAAAACAACCTTGCTCATGAAAATTGAGCAGCTCATGACCACCGAATTGTTGGCTGATCTCCAGACTGACCCTGGGCGGCTCCCGATCGTGAGCGTGGAGTGCATCGCGCCGGAATCCGGCGTCTTCAGCTGGCGGGATCATTTTCGCAGGCTGTTAATGCGATTGGATGAGCCTCTGCTTGACCACAAACTGGATCCGGGCACTTCGATTCACATCGGCAGGCGGGCTGTTAGGTTCATGCCGAACGCGAAAGCGGTGGGATCGGAGTACCGTCATGCGGTGGAGAGGGCACTTTGTTTTCGGCGCCCCATGGCGGTCATGCTCGACGAAGCGCAGCATCTGGCGAGCGTGGGCTCGCCACGCAGGCTTTCGGATCAGCTAGACGTAATCAAATCGATTGCCAACTGCACCGGGACAGTTCACGTCCTGCTCGGTACGTACGGGCTGCTGGCGTTCCGCAATTTGAGTGCACAGCTGAGCCGTCGTAGTGTTGATATCCACTTTCCACGCTATCGAGCCGATGATCCGGAGGATCGAAAAACATTTCTGACCATCTTACGCTCGGTCGAGCAGCAGCTTCCGCTCTCGGAGCCGCCCGAACTGGTAGAGGAGCGGGAGTATCTGTACGAGCGGAGCATCGGGTGCGTGGGCGTTGTGAAAGACTGGCTGATGAGAACACTCATCGGGGTGTCCAGACGAAACGCCAACGTCCTAAGCATCGGAGACCTGCAGGCGCATGCGTTGAGTGTCTCCCAGTGCGACAAGATGCTTGCCGAAGCCTCGGAAGGAGAAGTCAGTTTGTGCGAAAGTGCCGAGGAACGCGGTCGGCTGCGAACTCGACTCGGCCTGAGAGCCTGTGACTTTTTTCGAACTGAGGTTCGGTAGTAGTCACCGGTTCTGTTCGTGCGAGGGTGTGCGCCGCGCGGGAGCGAGGGGCGTCGGTCGTTGCGGCGGCGCGGGCGGACGCATTTCCGTCGCGCCTCCGCGGGGGAAGCGCTTCCCGGCCCTCGTCGCCGGAGCTTTCTAGGCCAGCAACGCCTTCGCGAAGTGCATAATGTTGTAAGCCAGGGCACACCCGAGCGCGACGCAACGGAT
>JBKQVI010000473.1:0-7126 GCA_052139985.1 Terriglobia bacterium | reverse complement strand
CATGGATGCCTCCACTGTGCGGATGTACCCCAGGCATGGCTTAGCGCAAGGCGCGCCAAACGAATGTGAGGTGCTTCACATGGGTTGCGCGCGCAGAATCCGGGTTCGCTTCCGGTACTTCCGCGACGACGAGCATCAGACCCCCGCCAATTCCCTGCCGACGGTGTCCGTCCTGGCCGCCTTCGTCAGCGGGGCTTCCAACGCGGGCACGAACAATACCTCTACCAATGCTTACGAGCTTCAGGATTACACCTCCGTAACTCTGAAGAAAAATTTCCTGAAGTTCGGCGCCCGGTTCCGCGATAACGAAGAGTCCGCCACGTCCACCGCCAACTTTTTTGGCACTTTCACCTTTCCCTCGATTACGGCCTATCAAGTCACCGAACAGGGCTTGCAAGCAGGCTTGACCCCCGCCCAGATTCAGGCCAACGGCGGCGGACCAAGCCAGTTCACCCTCATTGCTGGAAACCCTCTCACAAGTGTGAACTACTTTGATTTCGAACCGTATGTGGAGGACGACTGGAAGGCGCGCCCCAATATGACCATCAGCGCAGGGTTGCGCTTCGAAACGCAAGATCACATTCACGACCATGCGGACTTCGCCCCGCGGGTCGGCATCGCCTGGGGATTGGGAAGAGGTAAGTCCGCCAAGACCGTGCTGAGAGCCGGCTTCGGAGTTTTCTACGACCGCTTCGGCGAGAACTACATCCTTAATGCCGAACGTTTGAACGGAATTAACCAGCAGGAATACGTCGTCCCCACACCCGATTTCTATCCTACTATTCCGCCGATCAGCACGTTCTCAGCCAGTGCGATAACGTCCGCGACTTATCAAATTGCTCCCAACTTGCGCACGCCTTACACCACCCAGTCCGGGATCGGACTCGAGCGGCAGGTGACCAAGATCATCACGGCCTCCGTCACCTATCTCAACACCCACGGCGTCCATCAACTTCTAACGCGGGATATCAATGCGCCCGATCCGGCGAATCCCGGCGACGCTCGGCCCAACCCCGGCCTCCCTGATTTGTATCAGTACGAGTCCGCCGGCCTTTACAACCAGAACCAGATGATCGCGAATTTTAACGTTCGCGGTTCCAAGGTATCGCTTTTCGGGTTTTACACCCTCAGTTACGTTGACAGCAACACTGCCGGCGGCAGCAGCTTCCCCATGAACCAGTACGATCAGGAAGAGGACTACGGTCGTGCCGCCTACGATGTGCGCAATCGCCTCTTCCTGGGCGGGAGTTGGAATCTGCCGCATGGCATTCAACTGTTTCCATTCATCGTCGCGAATTCCGCTCCACCCGTCAACATCACTCTGAGCGATGACCTGGGCGGCGGCAGCTATCTCCCCACTTTCAATGCTCGCCCTACCTTTGCCTCGAGTCTCTCCGATCCCGCCAACGTTGTCGACACGCGGTGGGGTGACTTTGACAAGGTGCCCGTCGCTGGCGAGAAGATCATCCCCATCAATTATGGGACCGGCTATGACCAATTCACCGCCAACCTTCGCCTCAGCAAGACCTTTGGATTCGGCCGAGAAGTGCAAGGCAGTGGCCCGGGAGGCGGTGGGGGCGGGTACCACGGCCGGGGCCTGGGTGGCGGAGGGCTCAGTAGCATGGGCAACAGCAATATATTTAACCGCGGGAACACATCAAACCGCCGATATAACCTCACGTTTAGCGTTTCGGCTCGCAACATCTTTAATAACGTCAATTATGCCTCGCCGGAAGGGAACCTCAATTCTACTAACCTTTTTGGCAAACCCTATGCCTTGGCCGGCGGGTTTTTCTCCAGCAATGCCGCCAACCGCCGAATCGATCTCCAGGTGCGATTTAGCTTCTAGGTGTGAAAGGCATGAAGCACGAGGAGGAGTGGAAAAAAGCCAAAAAGCTCTGCCGCCTTTCGAGCGAGGATATCCGCATGGCCCGCGAGTTGGGCATGGGCCCTCGGAGCTTGATCAAGAACATTCCCAGTCCGACTCAGCGTTGGAAGGTCCCGGTAAGGGTCTGGATTCGCGGCCTTCATGAAAAGAAGTTTGGAAGAAGGCCCGACCCGCCACCTCTAGGGCCGCGCATCGCAAGCAGATCTAGCGATTCGCCGGAGGACCCTTTTGAGCCGGACATCACGCGTGTGATTGACGACAGGCCACCGACTGTCGATGAGGTGACGGAGGAAAATGATCGCATGTTGCGGCAGCAGCGGAATTTTCGGCTGGCTGCGGATTATGTGGCAGAGGCGCTTGCTGAATTCGATGCGGTGACGAAGATCGTTCTTTTTGGGTCCGTCGCCTCGCCCCTCGAAAAGGAAATCCCTCGTTTTCGCAAGTTTGAGCGCGCGGGCCAGCCTCTCGATCATGAGTGCAAAGATGTGGACTTGGCCGTGTGGCTTGGTGACCTGACCAAGCCTTCGCTCTTTGCAAAGGGCGCGCGCACGGGCTCTCGCTGCTCTGCTGGAAAACCACGACGTCGGAGTTGCTCACCACCAGGTAGACGTCTTCCTCTTTGACCCCGAAACGAACGCTTACCTCGGTCGTTTGTGCAATTTCGGCGAATGTCCAAAGGGCAAGCCCGAGTGTCTTGTCCCTAATTGCGGATCAGAAAAATACCTACGGCAGTTTGAAGGCTTTGCCATGCGGCCTGATGCATTATCCCCCGCCAAAACCATCACACTCTTTGAGCGTAGCGCATCCACTCCGGATGGTGAGGTGGATGATTCGTTCGATATCCCATTCTAAACAAGAGGTTAGCACCAGCGCGTGCTTGAGCCTCTTCTAGGCTCAACGGCCGCAGCGCAGTCATTCCCCGGACATCGGAACGGTTTCCTACCCTCCCCTCAGTAGCAGTAAACGCCTGTGCTTACCGACCGATGGTCCCAGTTTGCTCAAAGGGAGTATTATGTTGCCCGCTTGAGAACGCTACCCGGGAGGGGCAACTCCGTGTCATCACCACGTCGAATGATCTTAACCTGCACGTTCACTCTCAGCTTGTTGTGTGGAGAGGCATTCGCGCCTCCTTCGCGTACGAAAACCGCGCATCAGTCGCGCACGCTCGGATGGGTAAGGGTCTCGAAAACGCAGTTTCTGGATGCGTCAGGCAAACCTCTGCTGCTGCATGGCATGAACGTCGCCGCCAAGTCGCCGGAGGAAGGGTATGTCGGCAATCTCACCCCTGATGATTTTGCCGCGATTCGAAGCTGGGGCATGAATTGCATTCGGCTTGCGATCTTTTGGGACGGCCTGGAACCGCAACCCGGCCACCTTGACGCGGCGTATCTGGAACGCATTGCCCAACGGGTGGAGTGGGCCAAGGCGCAGGGCCTCTATGTATTGTTGGACATGCATCAGGATCTCTACAGCGTCAAATTTTCCGACGGCGCGCCGGCGTGGGCCACCCTCGACGGGGGTAAACCCTTCACCCGCAGCGATGTGTGGAGTGACGCTTACTACGCCAGCGCCGCCGTACAGACCGCTCTCGACCACTTCTGGGAAAACGCTGCGGCGCCCGACGGGGTCAGCCTTCAGGATCATTACGCGCGGGTGTGGCAGTTCGTCGCGCAGCGCTTCGATGCCGAACCCGCCGTGATCGGCTACGATCTTATGAATGAACCGTTCCCGGGCAAGGATGCCCCGCGGGTGTTGCAAGCCACCATGCAGAAGTTGTCGGAACTGCTCGGCGCCCGAATGGGACAGAAAGCTCCAAGGCCTGAGGAGTTGTTCGCCTTGGAGGCAACGCCACAAGGAAGGAAGCAGATTGCCGCGTGGCTGAAGGATATGGCGTTGTTTACCGGAATGCTGGAGCCGGCAATGCCGATCATGCAAGATTTCGAGCGCAATCGCCTGATGCCGATGTATGCGCGGGTACACAAAGCAATCCGCGAAGTCGATTCCCGTCACATCATCTTCCTCGAACCGGCGATGTCCGCCAACATGGGCATTCCCAGCGCCCTCACGCCACTCGCGGACGAATCCGGAGAACGCGACCCCGCCCAGGCCTACGCTCCCCATGGCTACGATCTGGTTACAGATACCGATTCGATCGATTTGAACAGTAATGATCGCGTCGCTTTCATCTTCCGGCGGCACGCAGAATTTGCCAGGACCTTGAAGATGCCGATGCTGGTCGGCGAGTGGGGGGCGTATTACGAAAACCCGGCGGCGGTCGGCGCGGCGCAGTTCGCAGTGCGGCAATTTGATCTGGCAGGTTGTGGTGATCTGTATTGGGACTATACGCGGGAAATGCACAAGTCGCCGCTCTTACGCGCTCTTGAGCGGCACTCTCGCGAGCCGGCGAGCTAATCACGCCGCACCGTGCGCCGTCAACCCTCCCTGGCAGGCGGTCCCCCCGACGCTTGGCGGTCCTGCGCCTCGCTCCAGCACAAAAATGGTCTATGATGTGCACGGTGTTAAAGGCCCCGAATCTCGGGTCGTACATCATCGGAGTGAACTCAATACGATTGCCGGATTTTTCAGGAGGATTTCATGAAAGTCACCACCGCACGGCGAGAGCCCGCCATTGACACGGTTGTCACCTCGCCGCCGCGCACGGAAAGATTGGGCAAAGCCATTTCGCTTGGGGCGTTGGTGTTTGCCATGATGCTCGCGCCAGGATGGGCTTATGGGGAGGGGACGATGGGTGTTGCGCCGGTGCGTTATGTCGCGAATTTACGTGTGTGGGTCCTCTCGACCGACCGAACCTCCTATGTAATGGGGCTCAACGAACTCGATGAGCTGCAATCGCTTTACTGGGGAGGAAAGCTCGCCAGCGACCGCGACCTTGCCTCCGCGCATCTCAACCGGGAACACGCCTCCTTCGATTCCCGAGAGACCATGAGCAATCTCGAATACCCCGGATGGGGCGGCCGGTATTACAACGAGCCCGCTTTGAAGGTAACGCTGGCATCGGGAGTGCGCGACCTGGTGCTGAAATACGCCAGCTACGAGATCAGCGGTGACACGTTGGAAATTCGTCTTAAAGATATTGAATATGACCTCTTCGTAAAACTCACCTACAAGGTATTCCCTAAGGAAGACATTATTCGGAAGCAGGCGGAAATTGAAAATCGCACGCGGCAGGCCATAACCTTGGAAAGCGCGCAGTCAGGCGTCTGGTATGTGTCGCCGGGGGAGGGCTATCGGCTCACCTATCTCACCGGCCGTTGGGCAGGCGAAACGCAGTTGGTGCAGGAACCCGTGGAGCCCGGCCAGAAGGTGCTCGATAGCCGCCGCGGCAACACCAGCCACCAATTGAATCCCTGGTTTGCGATCGACCAAGGTGGACAGGCCGACGAGCAACACGGCCGTGTGTGGTTCGGCGCCCTCGGCTGGAGCGGCAATTGGAAGTTGGTGGTGGAAGATACGCCGGCCGCTCACCAGGTGCGGGTCACCGGCGGCTACAATGACTTTGATTTCTCCTGGCCCCTCAAGCCGGGTGAGAGCCTGAGCACTCCGCCCTACTACGGCGGCTTCAGCAGCCAGGGGTTCGGCGAGGCCTCGCGGCTGATGCATCGTTTTGAACGTACCGAAATCCTGCCCGACCGCGCCCATCCGCACGTGCGGCCGGTGCTCTACAACTCGTGGGAGGCCACCACGTTTAACGTGGACGAGCCAGGCCAGAAAGCGCTGGCGGAGAAGGCCGCCAAACTCGGCGTAGAGCTTTTTGTGATGGATGACGGTTGGTTCGGCAAGCGCAACGACGACCACGCAGGCCTGGGCGATTGGTACGTGAATCCGCAAAAGTTTCCGCAGGGCCTCCAACCCCTCATCGCCTACGTGAACAGCCTGGGGATGGATTTCGGCCTGTGGTTCGAGCCGGAGATGGTGAACCCCGACAGCGACCTCTACCGGCTTCATCCCGATTGGGCGATGAATTTTCCCGGACGTCCACGCAGCGAGGCACGCAACCAACTGGTCCTCAACATGGCGCGCGACGATGTGAAGGAATACATCTTCGGCGTACTCGACAAAATGCTTTCCGAAAACAACATCAAATACATCAAGTGGGACATGAACCGCCATTTCGGCGAGCCGGGATGGCCGGAAGTCCCCCTTGCCGAGCAAAAGGAAATTTGGGTGAAATACGTTCGCAACGTGTACGAGATCTTCGATCGCTTGCGCGCGAAGCACCCGAACCTGGATATCGAAGCCTGCTCGGGAGGTGGCGGCCGCCTAGACTTGGGTATTCTTCAACGCGTTGATGTGGTCTGGGCGTCCGACAATACCGACGCCTTCGACCGCCTCGGAATCCAAGAGGGCTTCAGTTACGCCTACACCCCTAAGGTCATGTCGGCATGGGTTACCGACGTACCGAACCAGAACGGGCGGTCCACGCCACTGCAATTCCGTTTCCTCGTCGCGATGCAGGGAGCACTGGGCATCGGGTCCAACCTGAACAAGTGGACGGCGAAAGATTCGGCTCTCGCCACCCGCCTGATCAGTACCTACAAGAGCATCCGCGAAACGGTGCAAGAAGGGGATCTCTACCGTTTGTTCTCTCCCCGCCAGGGCGAGCTGACGGCGAATCAGTATGTCTCGGCAGACGGTAAGCAGGCAGTGCTGTTCGCGTTTCTCCACTCCCAGCAGTACCTGCGGCCGGCGCCGACCATCTATCTGAGCGGTCTTGATGAAAACAGGATGTACCGGCTCAAACCACTCGATGACAAGCTTGTGGAAACACAGGAAACAGTAAGCGGGGCCTTTTTGATGCACCACGGACTGAATCTAAAGCTGACCGGGGACTTCGATAGCACCATGGTAGTTCTGGAACGCGTGGAGTAAGTGAGGGAAGAACCAGTGCAGACCTACGCCGATTGCATCGCCCGCATCGGTTCGGACGTGGTCAACGTGATCCCCTCTTCAAGAAGGGCGTGAAACTCATGACAGATTCTGCCCGTCCGACACGAGTCTGTCCCTGTCTTTCATCCAACCCTGCCGGCGAGGTCAGTTCAGCCTGACTTCGGTTGGCTGCGCGGAATTGGGATCGAACGTGAAGGTTCCGGTTAGCCCAACTTCCACATCTGGTGGGATGAGATGTTGTATTTACAATAGGTTGCGATTTCATTCCGTCACTATGGAGAGAGGTCGTGCCAAGTTCTCACGGGTTTCATGACCTCCGAGGGGATCTTC
>JBKQVI010000472.1:0-4509 GCA_052139985.1 Terriglobia bacterium | reverse complement strand
TGATTGGGACAGGCGAACGAACTTATGAAACCTAGACCTCCTCCCCAACCCGCCATTCTCCCTGTCCTAAAGCCTTTCCCTGCAATGGCGACAGACAGGGCTAGCGATTATTTTGGACAGCAGTGTGGAAGATGGCCCCCTGATAGACATTGTTTCCCCCTGCGTCCGTCCCCAGAACCACGTTCGTGTTCAGCAAGGCGCTGAAGTTGCCCTGCAGGAACTGGGCCGTGGGAACCGTGTCATTCACGGGTCCCTCAACTGTATCGTGCAGGCGGTACTGCTCAAAAGCTGCGAAAAAGAAGGTCTTGTTCGTGCCGTTGTAAATGTGCGGGATTCGAATCGGGCCCCCGGCGCTGAAGGCGTAATCTACTTCACGGTCACGGCCCCTGGGCAGCCCGTAGTAATTATTCGACCACGTGTTGGCATTCAGGTCTTCGTTGTGCAGGAAGCCCACGGCGCTGCCGTGTAATTGGTTGGTTCCCGATTTCAGGTTGTACATGAAAGTCCCGCCCGACGTGTACATGCCCGCCGAGCCGCCGTTGCCTCCGGTGTCAACCTTGAACTCCTGCACCGCCTCCATGGAAGGGTAGTTTTCGGCCAGACTGCCGGTCTCCGAGGCCTGCGCCAAGGTGCCGTCAATCAGGATTTCTTTGCTGAAGGCTTGCGTTCCCGAAACGTACGAATCCCAGGTATTGCCCTCAACTCCCGGGATCGTATCGTAGGCGAAGACCGAAGCGTCCCGCCCACTGCTGATACTCAAGGGCAGATCGGCAATCTGGTTGAGGCCGATAGTGGAACCTAACTCATTGGTCTCGCTCTCCAGGATCGGGGCTGCTCCTGTCACCTCAACCGTCTGCGTAACCGCCCCGACTTGGAGTTGCACGTCGATTTCCGCAACCTGTGCGATGACCAAGGTGATCCCGGAGCGATCGAGTTTCTGAAAGCCGGCCTTGGCGAACGAAAGGCTATACTCCCCAACGGGCAGGTTTCTGATTTGGTACAGGCCAAGATCATTGCTCGTGGAAGTGGTCTGAACCCGCGTGGTAACATTGGTTGCTGTTACGGCAACACCCGGGACGACGGCCCCACTGGTGTCCGACACAGTACCCGTAATAGTCGCACGGTCTTCCTGCGCCATTAATGGCGCAAAAAGGAGAAACTGAGAAAGAATACCCATGAACACAATACGCTTTATCATTTATCTCCTCCAGAATTAAGACCCGACACGTAGGAAACAAAGAGGAAAGCAGGCATCGTTCTTTGCCTAGCTGAGAATTTAGGTACTTTTTGACCGGAACCGCTTCGCGGCTCTGTACGGCTCCTCGCGGTTAGACGCAAGCGTTTGCCGCAAGGGCTTGCGCGAACGCTTGCGTAGTACACCCGCTTGTGCTAGCTTGTCAAGCGTTATTTTTGGGGAGGCTCAGCGGGGCAGCATTTGAAATTGCTCCCTTGCACCGATGAGCCTATGCTTCTTGCCCCAAAAAGGTCATGCCAGGCCTGTTGCTGCGAATAAGGCTGGCATCGGAGTGGAACCCCGGAATCCGCGAGATACAGAAAGGGGGGCATATGCCCGGCCAAATGGAAGATGTTGCGAAACAAGCCGGCGTCTCCGTAACCACGGTCTCGCACGTAATTAATAGGACGCGCACGGTGGCGCCGGAAACTCGGCAGCGAGTGCTGGAGGCCATCCGCAAGTTGAGCTACTACAAGGATGCCCACGCGCGCCGTTTGGCGCGTGGCCATAGCGATTTCTTAGGCCTCATCGTATCGGATATTGGTAATCCCTTTTTTCCTGACGTGATTAAGAGCTTCGAAACTGCGGCGCTGGCGAAGGGGCTTGATCTGTTGCTTTGCAATACGAACTACGACCCCAAGCGCACCGAGGCTGCCGTACGCAAGATGATCGAAAACAAGGTCCGGGGGGTCGCCGTGATGACGTCGGAATGGGCCAACGTATTGGGACGAGACTTGGCGGCCCACGAAGTGGCGGTGGTCTTTCTCGACCTCGGAGTGGCGGGCAAGTACACGTCCAATATTCGCGTCGATTACTCCCGAGGGATTCACCAAGCCATCGATCACCTGATCGAGCTTGGGCACAAAGATTTCGCCTTCATTTCCGGGCCCCCGGCGCTCAGTTCGTCGGTTATGCGCCAGAAGGCCTTTATCGACGCGCTCAGCCAGCGACGGTTGGCGACAACCCAGCGGACCTGGGACGGAAACCACCAGGTGGACGGAGGCATCCGCGCGGTTCAGGCGCTTCTGGCGCATCGCCCCTTGCCCTCGGCGATCCTCTGCAGCAACGACCTCACCGCGGTGGGGGCCCTCAATGCGCTTCAGCGCGCGGGGCTGAGAGTGCCGCAGGATATTTCCGTCGTGGGGTTTGACGACATCGATTTAGCCTCTTTCTCGGCTCCCCCACTGACCACCATCAGCTTGTCACGCGCAGCCCTCGGCCGGCTGGCCTTCCAGGCTTTGCAGAAAATACTGAAGTCGAAGGGCCGGATGGGGAAAGAATACGTCATGGTTACAGAACTGGTCGTCCGTCAATCCACGGCGGCTCCGGGAACACTAAACCGAGCGTCGCTTTCTGAAACCACAGCGGCATGACATGCGGTGATGACCTCCAAACCTTGTGAATGCCCGGCCCGCCTCTTGTTTCGCCCGTCCGTCCGGCTTTTCTTAACGGACGAACGCGAAGCCCCGGAAGGAAAACGGCCATGAGACGCCATCCGCTTTCGAAAGTCCTGTCGTGCAGTTCGCTTGCCCTGTTGCTGCCGGTCCTTGCCAGCAACACCAGCAGTTGTGGATCATCGACACTCCTGTCAACCGTCTCGCCGCCGGCCCCTGCGGCCGCAACGACGTACTACGTGAATTGCGGCGTCGGCCACGACACCAATAGCGGCACATCGAGCAGTGCGCCGTGGGGATCTCTCAACATCGTCGATGCCACGACGTTTCAGCCTGGCGACTCCATTCTCTTCGCACGCGGCTCCGTCTGCCCGGGCCAACTGAAACCCAAGGGGTCCGGCACGTCGAGTTCGGTCATCACCCTCGCTGACTACGGCGAAGGCGCGCTCCCGGTCATCAGTGCCGGGAGCAATCCCGCAGCCCTGACACTTACGGATCAAAGCTATTGGGAAATCAGGAACCTGGAAACCACAGGAGGCAATACCTACGGAATCTGGGTCACTGGGAACACGGCCAATGCCGTCATCAACCACGTCTACCTCAGCAACGTCGTTGTTCATGACGTCACAGGAATTCCCAATCGGAAGGCGGCCGGCCTCATCGTCTTCGCGACCAACGGCGCAGGAGAGAGTTTCAACGACATTCTGGTGGATGGCGCATCCGCCTATAACACAACGCAATGGGCTGGGATCTATGCCGCCGGGGCGACCTATTCGAGTGCGGCGGGCATCAAAGGCACGAACATCACTGTCCGAAACTGCACCGTTCATGATGTCGGCGGCGACGGCATTGTGGTCCATATCGCCAAGAACGCGCTGATCGAAAACTCAACGGCCTACAACACCGGGCAAACTACTCTCACGAGCCTCGGAACGCCCGGCGCCATCTGGAATTGGGATTGCGACACCTGCACCGTGCAGTTCAATGAGGCTTACCTCTCCCACTCACCAACCAGTCAAGACGGAGGGGACTACGACAGCGACTATTACAATAACAACAACACCATCCAGTATAATTACGGCCACGACGCTGATGGGTACTGCCTTTCGGTGTTCAGCGCCGAGGGTCTGGACACGAACGTCAACACCGTCATCCGCTACAATGTGTGTTCAAATAATGGACGCCGGCCGAATAATGCCGGGCAGGGCGACTTCTTCTACTCCACCTGGGATGGCGGCTCCATCCTGAATTCCCAGGTGTACAACAACACCAGTTATTGGAATCCTGCCAGCCCCACCGCACCCGCCCTGAATGTCCAATGCACCTTCGATGCGGCCAAACCCAACTACTTTGCGAATAACATCATCGTTGCCGCGGTCCCCGGAATGGAGAATTATGGCGGCACACTTGGAAAGGGGCTGACCTCATTTATTGGTACACGGGCTCGGGATCTCCCCAGTGGCGAGTGAATAACGCCAATTATGGGACGTTGGCCGGTTGGCAAGGCGCCACGGGTATGGACCTGCACTCTCTATTTACTGACCCCCTGCTGAATAGTCCCACCTATCACGCCACCGGCCGGTCAACTACGGCGTTCACGTTGATGGCGGGCTCGCCGGCGGTAAATGCCGGTTGGAACATGGGAAGCATGGGGGCTCAGGATTTCTTCGGGAACACGCTGCCAACGTCCGGCCCGGTGGACATTGGCGCGCACCAGGCGCCTTAACCCCGATTTCTCACCGCAGTCGGATAGTCATCCGGGCGGCAACCAGGGCGGAGCGGTTGGCTGATGAACGATCGCACGAAAGTTGCGGAGAGATTTCAGGGGCGGGCCGGAGGGATCGTCGCGGCGGGCCTGCTAGCTGTAACGCTCGTTGGTAC
>JBKQVI010000471.1:0-9723 GCA_052139985.1 Terriglobia bacterium | reverse complement strand
GAAGATCCCCTCGGAGGTCATGAAACCCGTGAGAACTTGGCACGACCTCTCTCCATAGTGACGGAATGAAATCGCAACCTATTGTAAATACAACATCTCATCCCACCAGATGTGGAAGTTGGGCTAGACGTAATGGCTGAAGAAACTGGGCGGGGGCGCCGCCAGTCGAAGAAAGCTGTAACGCTGGCTCGTCAGCGCATGATTAGAAGACTTGGAGATATGCTCGGTAAACCAGACTGCGAGAAGAGAACTTTCCTTGCAGTTATTCGTGAGTACGGGTTTGAAGAGGGGTCGACCGAGTTTCTTCGGCTCTGCGAGCGGTGGGACGCTCGGCACGGCTAGCAGCAAGCGCTGCACGTTCGGCGTTCTTTATGCGTTTGTCTTGTTCCGCAGGGGGCAGGGCGCTGAGGTGGTGCGACACGATTTTCGTGAACTGCTCGGAAAACTCGCTGGCACTTAGCCGTTGGCGTTTCCTTGGCATCTTCAGTCCTGACTTCTCGTAATTTTGCTGACCTCCAATATCGTACTACAAAACCCTCCGTTGGACTACGAAATGCCACGGGAAAGACGCGACAGACACCAGCGTCCCCTTGAATCCGCGTGCGCCCATCAATGACCGGGAATGCGCGATCGTTTTAGCAAGCCGAATCGGCCGTACTGAAACAGCCAGCCGCATTTGTTGAATCCTGACGGGGCCCGCTATGGCCACATCGCGTTAGCGCCCGCCCAGCATCATAGTCCACTGGGCTGGCTGGAACACGCGCGCCGACTCAAAGTCCATTGACAATGTTCACGGTTTATATTAAGTTCACGGTTTCGTGAACTCAGGAGAATTCGTGAACGTACAAAGACATGCCGGCTCAATGCTGGAGCAGGAGCTCGCGTCGAAGTTGCGAGAACTGTTAGGGGGCATTCGGTGGCTACACGATTGGCGCGTTGAGCACGCCGGCAGCAAGACCGACACTCGATTTGACCTGGTGGCAACTCTGCCGCTCCCGGGTGGCGACGTCACATTATATGTAGAATGCAAAGGCGAGATGCGCCCCAGCACATTCCACAACTTGATTGCAAGGGAGATTCCCCCTTCCGGACGTGGGAGCGTAGCAATACCCGTACTGGCCATGCCCTTCGTATCCCCTCGCCTGGCCGACCTATGCCATCAGCACGGCTGGAGTTGGTATGACTTGGCGGGAAACTGCCATCTTGATGTGCCCGGTGTGATTTACATCGAGCAGCGAGGGTTTGAGCCGGTGCACCGCGTACCTCGTCCACGGGCGAATTTGGGCACGCCGGAGGCAGCAGGGGTGATTCGCGCACTCCTTGCACCCGAGAACGCCGGTAGGCGCTGGACTCAAAGAGACATGCGGGAACATTTCTTGCCCGAATGGAACATCCCGGAACCTAGTCTAGGGTTGGTGAACAAGGTCGTCCAGCACCTGCGCGACGAGGCGTTCATTGAAGTATTGGAGGGAGGTGGCTTTCGGTTGCGCGATCCCCTGAAGCTGCTATTCGCCTGGAGAGAGGCATACCGTTTCGACCGGCACGAACGCCGCGGCTATTTTACTCTCCTGCAAGGGAAACGATTGCGCGATGCTCTGGCCAATCTCGATCTCGAAACGGGCGGCCTGGCCGCCTACGCAGCATTTTCCGCGGCGGAATTCCAGGCGCCCCACGTGCGGCAGCCCAAAACCTGGATCTATGTGCGCCGGGATTTTCTCCCGAGATTCGAAGCACTGACGGAAGCCAAGCCCGTGGACACCGGCGAGAATCTGGTAGTCTTGTTACCCGAGGACGAGGGAGTCTTCTACCTTGGTGATGGGGGGAGTGTGGGCGACCGCCGAATGCGGTGTACGAATCCAGTCCAGACTTATGTTGACCTTTTTCACTGCGGAGGGCGCGGTGAAGAGGCGGCTGAGGCATTGCTGGAACAAAGGTTGAAACCGGAATGGAGAATCCCACAGGCATGAACCCAGAACCTAGATTCCAAAGCGAAAACGGCTCCCGCCTAACGGACGCTGCCCATCGCGTACTCATTGACCTTGCTCAGGTGCTCGCGCCTTTTCAGGATTGCCTTGTGCTGATTGGTGGATGGGTGCCTTATTTGTTGCTTCCCGACGCACAGGAACCCCATGTGGGAAGCATCGATGTTGACTTGGCCCTGGACGCGGAGAAGCTTTACGACGGACGATACGCTGAACTACTTAATGTTCTGCTTGCCACTCGCCGCTACCGTCCTGGAGTGAAGCCGTTTCAGCTCGTAACCGATGTCGACCTCGGGGACGGCGATAAATCAGTCCAAGTGGAAGTGGAATTTCTTGCACCTAAAGAGGCGAGACTGGAAAAGAACAAACCCAAGCTATTGCAAGGCTTTCGCGTCTTGCAGGCAGACGCGTGCAGCACCGCCTTTCGCCAACCAGTCCAGGTGGTACTTGATGGTCGCGACATTCGGGGTGCGAAGAATAAAGTGTCCCTGCTCGTTGCATCGCTTGCGGATTTCCTGGTGATGAAAGCGCACGCGCTGGCAGGCCGCGATAAGCTGAAGGATGCGTATGACATTGCCTTTTGCCTCGACTATTTCCCCGGGGGATTGGAGAAGCTTGCCGGGGAATGGAAACAGCGCAGCGAGGAAAAGGATGTGATTCGGGCCATCGAAATTCTGCGCGATAAATTCACGAGTGTGGAATATTTTGGCCCAAAGCAAGTGGTCGAGTTCTTTGCCTCTCAGGATCCCGCGGCTCAGGCGATGCAAGCTCGGCGTGCATTTGAGTTGGTGCAAAAGCTCCTGAGCTTGTTGTAAGCTGCCGTCCTAAAGGGCGGTAGCCACGTCAGCGCATTCCTGACTGTGGGCTTTTCCCACGCACATCCCGAATCATCGACACGCCCGAACCGGATCGCAGATTGGCGTATTTGCCAAGAAGAACCGCGGTCAGGAAAGCGCTTACCGCGGCTACCAGCTATCTCTAAAAATAGGGCAGCCCTCCTTCAGAATGACTCCGACGCCAAAGGAAAAACTCTACTGCTACGTGGACGAAACCGGCCAAAACCCGGGATCAAGCATTTTTCTGGTGGTAGTCGTCGTGAGCGCGGAGAATCAAGACGCCTTGCGACAGGCGTCGATGGACATTGAAGAGATCGCAGGGACAGGCTTCCAACCGGACCGCTGGTTTCTCCCTCCGAGCGGGTTGAACTCTTGCCGCACGCAGCCCGAGGTGCTTCGCACGTTCATTCTTGTGAGTGCGGCAGTAAGTCCTGATTCGGTTAGGGATCTCAGGGGCTTATCCATAGATCAATGCAGCCGGGTTGCGCCAAGCTCAATTCACGGAAAAACTGTATCGGCCCGAGGCCACGTCGTGCACCGCTGCTCCATTTTCCGAGCGCAGGTATTTTACACCGACAGATTGGGCGGCTGGCTTGCCACCTTCCGTTACGCTTGCTCCGGCTTTGGCGGGAACGTAAACCACCGCCGTGGTGTTAGGTGGAATCGTGACGTCGAGTGTGAACTTTCCCTTTTCGACGGTCCAATGGCTTTCGATCTTGCCGTAAATGGAATTGTAACTGGCTTTTACCCAGGTGAGATTGCCCGGGGTCGCTGGCTTAATTACGATCTTCTTAAAGCCAGGAACCGACGGGTCGGCGCCAATCCCCGCCAGATCGTGATAGAACCACTCCATGATGTGTCCCAGCATGAAGTGATTTTGCGAGGAATCGCGCCCTGCATCCCAAGCCTCCGTGAGGCTGGTGGCGCCTTGTTTGAGCTGGAATCCGTAGCCCGGTCTCGCGGATTGATTGTTCATCGCGTAGATAACGTCGGACCTGCCTCCTTCGGCCAAGGCTCGCAGCAGGTAGCGATAACCCACGTCGCCGGCGGTCAGGGCATTCCCGCGGCGGGTCACGTCCTCGGCCACGGCACTCAAAACGGCGGCGCGATTTGCCGAATCGACAAGGTCCATCGCCAGGGGCATTGAGTTCGCGCATTGCGATCCCTGAGCGTATTGGCGGCGGGCGGGATCGAAGAACTGCCGGTTGAAGGCGGCGCGGATATTCCGGGCCAGTTCATCATACTTTGCAGCGTCGCTACTGTTTCCCAGTACTTGGGCTGCTTTTGCCAGGACCGCCGCGTCCGCATAGTAGAACGCCGTGGCCGTGAGAGGCACAGGGGTGAGTTGCGCCACTCCCGGCGGGTTGGGGCCGAGGTCGTACCAATCTCCCAGGCCGTGAGAGACGATGAAGTGCTTGGAGCGGCTGCCCAGATACGCGACATACCTCTGCATGGCCGCGTAATGCCGGCGGAGCAATTCGCGGTCGCCCGTCCACTCGTACTGCTGCCACGCGGAAAGCAAGAAGGCGCTGCCCCATTCGGGCGAATCGCGGAAGCCTCCTTCGAATTGCACGTATTCGGGGGCAATGTCGGGCACCAAGCCATCTTCTGTCTGGCTGTCGGCCATGTCATTCATGCCCTTCGCATACAGCGTGGCCAAGTCAAACTCATAACGCAGCGACGGCCCATTCAGATGATACTGTTCCAGCCAGCCCAGACGCTCGCGATGTGGGCAGTCGGTGAGGACGCTTACCATGTTGCTGACCTGCGCCCAGCGCACCAACGCGCGGATGCGGTTGAAGAGTTCGTTGGAAGAGGAGAATTCGCCGACCGGCTCCGCCGCGGAATGCACCACTACGCCTTCCAGGGACTCGACCACGGGCAGGCTTTTTCCTGGCGGTGCGGTGCACTCAACCTGAAGATAGCGGCTGCCATGGTAGAAGAATTTGGGAAACCAATCCTCCTCAGACGTTCCCGCCAACGTGTACTGCCAGTAGGCCGCGCCACCACCCGCGGAGACGCGGTCCACGGTTCGGTCGGGGCTCACCAGTTCTGCCGGGGTGATTTTGACAACCGACCCGGCGGGCCCTTTCACGCGGATTCGCGGCATAAGCGAGACGTTCTGGCCCAGGTCGTAGACGGTCGTGCCTGCACTGAGAGGGTTGATGTGCGCGGGCTTCAAAGTTTCGAACGCACGAACGGGCGGAGCCGCGCAGGAGAGCCCACGCAATTTCCCTCCGGGGCCGCTTACTGTAAGCGCGGCTTCCCATCCCGTATCGGCAAAACCGGGCTTGTTCCAGCCATTCGGCTCAAGTCGCGCATCGTAGTCTTCGCCACCATAGACACACGAGAACGTGATGGGGCCGGGATGAACGCGCCATTTCCCGTCGGTGTCCACGACGTCCACCGATCCGTCGGCATATTCGAGCCGCAATTGACCGATGGCCTTGAGAGGTCCAAACGAACCGATGAACTTCGCGTAGCGGCCGCCGCGAACGTTGTACATTCCGTTACCGAGCAGGACTCCGATGGCGTCGGGTCCGGGTTGCAGCAACGACGTCACGTCGTAAGTGTCGTACAGGACCGTCTTGTCGTATTTCGTCCAACCCGGCGCCAACAGATCCTGGCTTACGCGGCGGCCGTTGATCGTCAATTCGTATTGGCCCAAGCCGCAGATGTGCACGACGGCGCGCTCGAGGCGAGGCTTCAGCACAAACTCTCGTCGCAACAGCATGGTCGGGTAGGTCCGTGGCGGGGCTGTTGCAAAAGAAGGCGGCAGGGCGTGGCCCTCAATGTGGATCCCCGCAAACGGCTGGCTTTCCGCCACTGCCTCTTTGGCACTGATCCACTCCGCGCGCCAATCGGAATCTGTGAGCACTCCCATGGTCCACGAGGCGGGCTTGCTCCAGGGCAGCGGCTGCTCGTGCTCATCCCAAATTCGGACTTTCCAAAACACCTGTTGAGACGACCGCAACGTCTTGCCCGCATACTCCAGTTGATTGGATTGATCCGATGGAATGCGGCCCGAATCCCAGAGGTCGCCACGATTTTCTGCTAGCAGACTTGGCGTGGAGGCTACCAGGACGCGATAGGCCGTTTGCCGGGCTCCTCGATCTGCGGAAACCATGATCCAGCTTAGGCGAGGCGACGGAACATCGACCCCCATGGGGTTCACCCGATATTCGCAACGCAACCTTTCCGTCTGGGTGGATGCCAACGCGGCGGAGATAGTGGCGGCTAACACCAGAGCAAGAAGAAGGCGATTCACTACACGATGGAGCGGCTGAGGGCGACTCATAAACGGGTCCCTTTCGAGGAAGTCGTCAACGGATTGGCGGTTAGGCCTCGGTCTCGGCTTGGGTAATGAAAAACGTGGTGTCAGCGGACTGTCCCAGTGGCAGACCTGAGGCTACCATTCTAGAGAGTCGGGCGTGATCTCGGAAGTTGCCGTGCCGATGCGCGCCTCATTGATCCTTAACGACCCATAAAGGCTGCGCGAAATCTGAGCCCCGAAGAGCATAACGGCAGAGGAAATATATACCCAGGTCATCAGTGCAACCATAACGCCTATCGACCCGTAAATGTGACGGTAGTTGAAAACCGGGAGCAAGATGGTGAAAAGCCAGCGGGCCGCCTCCCAAAGGATAGCGGTCAGCAACGCTCCGGGCAAGATCTGTCGTAAGTTCATCGGGCGATTGGGGAGTCGATCGAAAAGGAACACGAACGTCAACAGCGCCACGGCGAAAGAGCTAATGGCGGTCAAGAAATGGTAGAGGAATACCGACACGAAATTCAGAGACGGTCCCAGCAAAACCCTCAGGCGCTGGCGGAAGATAATCTCAACGCCCACAAAACCACCGGCGATCAGGATCAGGCAGCCCACCACAGCAGCCATCTCCAGAGCCAACAGACGGCTGTGCCACCAAGGGCGTCCCTCGCCGACTTCCCAGGCACGATTCAGAGCTTTCTCCAGGGGAAGGAATACTCCCGAGGAACTCCAAAGGAGAAGGGCAAAGGAGACGAGGCTGGTTCTGCCATAGGCCCGGCTGATTCCGACCAGATTCTGCATGATGATGTCGGAACGGATCGGTAGATAACGCTGGAGGACTACGGAAAGATGGCCCGCCAGCTCGAAGTGGCGAATATAGATTCCGCTTACTCCCAACAACAAAAGCAGTAGGGGGAAAATAGCCAGCAAGCTGTGGTAGGCGATCGAAGCCGACACCATAAGCGAATCTTCCGCCAGAAATTTCAGCAGGGCTTGGCGCACCACGTGGAGAATCTTCAACCAGCGCCTTCGAATGCTGTGCACTTTTCCGGCCGATAGTGCGGTTGGCATGTTCCCCGAAGGCCACTTCTCCTGGGTGATGATTGCACCCGACACCGGGCCTTATGGTTAGCTTATAACCGATTTCGGCACTCCTTGGCTAGTGCCGCTCCAACTTCCGGGACTAATCCCGAAACATCGTCCGCAGGCCGCTGAGAGTCAACCATGAGGCTCGTTAAATAGCCCCTCGATGCTGGAGCCGAACCGGGCCGATTTGTCCCGGAAGGAGTGGCGCTCAGCGTCCAGCGGTTGGGGTGCTCGGTTTCGGATAGGTCACGGAACGTAGCGTGCCAGTGATGGAGCCGACCGAAATCATGGCCTTGATGCGCAGCGGCAGTTGCCGCGGATCATCGCTAAACCAAATGAGCATGCGCCCCTTCCTTTTAAGCAGGCCACTAAAAACCTTGGGCTCGACCCGAATGGCGTCGAAGGTCCCCATGGGTGTTTGTACCTTCTCGCGCGCCTGCACTTCCACGACGACGCGTTGGGTTTTCGAGCCGTCATTTACCGGCAGTTCGATGGTGTGCCCGATCTCCAGGTGCTGGCGGCGAAGGTAGTAGAAGGCCGTCACGACATCTTCGACGCAGGGCGGGATCTCAGACTCGGCGAGCTTGGGCGGGTCATTGGGCTGATTCAGGTCGCGCTCATTGAGGACGGCCAGTTTCCGGCCGTAGTCAAAAGTAATCCGCGTATCCTTGTGCCGGCGCCCTTCATTTACTTTCTTGACGATGCCCTCGGAGCAAAGAGTTTGCGAACTGGACGTGGCTCGGAAAACGTTGTCTACATAAAAAAGGAGAGGAACGAAGCCCTCCGACCGCGCCGTCGCAGTAACCTCATAAGCGTCGTGCTTCCCTTCGCCGGTGGTTCCGAGCGTGGCCGTAACTTCTCCGGCGCGGAAGATCGCCCACATCACATCGTAGGTGAGCTTCTCACCCGGTGTGAAAGGTTCGGGGGGGGTCTGCGCCAACCCGATGCTCACCGTGATGAGCAGAAAGACCGTAAACCACGCAGAAACCCGGCGCAAATGAGGAATGTGCATCATTCAGTTAGACGCGGAGCACGTTCTAAAGGCAGCCTTGCACAATCTAACGAAGCCAGATTCTGAACGCCAGAAAAATCATGATGGCAACGTAGCCCAAGGAAGCTTCGTACTCATGATTCATCTTATATTGCTTCCACTGAAACTTCTTACCGCCCACAGCCCGGCGAATGCTCGGGAGAAAAAAGGGAACAGACTGAGCATAATGATCGTAAACCTCTCCGAACTCGCGGCGCAAGTATTGTTCCTCGCGGCGGATGACCGGCAAGTAGATTGCGGCGAACAAAACCAGGCACGCCAGCGCCAGGATCCAATTCCCTCCGGCCAGAGCCAGCCCCGCGCCCATCAAAGCACTTCCGAGATAAAGGGGATTGCGCGTGTAGGCGTAAGGGCCGCTCATCGCCAGGGTTTGGTTCTTCACCAAATGACCGGCCGCATAGGCGCGGATCATCACCCCCGCCGCAGCCACAGCCCCGCCGGCAATGAGCAGCTTCACCGTGGGCCGGCAAAAGATCACGTAGGCGACGCCAAGCAAGAATCCGAGCGGGACACGCCAGCGCGCCGCCCATGCAGCGTAGGCGCTATCCATGCGTCCTCGCTAGACGTTCTTCCACCGCTGCCACCACCAACTCCACGGGAATTCCGGGCAGGTACCCAGGGTTTGTTTCGCGGCGCGTATAGTTGATCGGTCCCCGGTTCGAAAGCGCGATGTCATCGGCTGCAAACGGGCCGTTGCGTACCGGGTCGGTGGGGCCGTAAATACCGACGATCGGGGTGCACACGGCGGCCGCCAAGTGCAAGGGACCGGTATCGCCTCCGATGAAAAGCCGCGCGCGTCTGGCCAGCTCGATGAATTGCACGAGGCTGGTGGGAATGTAGCGCGCTCGTTTGGTTCCTGCGCCCTGCAAAATTCCGCCGATCAGAGGTTCCTCGGCGGGCGAGCCGGTCAGGAGGATATTATCCGTCCGCGAGGCTGCCAATTTCCGAATGAGCGCAGCGTAATTCTCCGGCGACCAGCATTTCGATTGCCAGCCGCCGCCGGGATTGATGATGATGAAGTCCCTGGTGTCCATGGCAGAGAGGTGATTGTCCACGTAGGCGTCATCTTCGTCGTTCCAGGGCAAGGGAAACTGCCAACGCTGCGTGTGTGCTCCCAAATGTTCGACCAGTGCCAGGTTCTCCTCCACCACGTGGATGTGCGTGCGCGGTGAAACGCGTTGGGTATACAGAACTCCGGCGCTGGGCTCTCGCATCCAACACTCGGAAAATCCGATGCGTTCTTGAGCGCGGCTGAGCCTCGCTACCACGGCTGACTTCCAAAGTCCCTGAAAGTCGATCGCCGCACTGTAGAAGCTCCGGCGTAGATCGCCCACACCATCCCGTATTCCCATCCAGGTTGCAGAAGAGGCCAAGTGTTTACGCCATCCCAGCGTATCGAGCACGATGATGCGGCGAAGATGTGGATTGCCGTTAAGCAACAACGCGTGCCGTTTTTCCACGACCCAGTGAATCTGCGCTTGCGGAAAAGTCTCCGCCAAG
>JBKQVI010000470.1:0-5779 GCA_052139985.1 Terriglobia bacterium | reverse complement strand
ACCTTGGCCATCATGGCTTTTGGGATGTTGCTGCCGTATTCCCCTCTTGCCTCGGCGCTGGGCTTCACGCATCTGCCGCGAATGTACTGGCCAATCCTGATGCTCACGCTGCTTGCCTACATGGGCCTTACGCAGATCATCAAGGTGTGGCTGTTGCGGATGCGATGGATCTAAAACGGGAATTTCCGGCGACAAAAAAGGAAAGTTTTCCTGAGTTCCGGCAGCTCTCGAATCGAGGAAGCCTTATGAGGTCAATCGTTGGCGCGGAACTTCACCACACGGGACGGATCGGCTGGCTGCGCGCGGCGGTTCTGGGTGCAAACGACGGCATCCTTTCAACATCAAGCCTGGTGCTCGGAGTCGCTGCTGCCCATGCGACTCACAGCAACATACTGGTCGCAGGGATCGCCGGTTTGGTGGCGGGAGCAATGTCCATGGCTGCCGGGGAGTACGTGTCTGTCCACTCACAGGCGGACACCGAAGAAGCTGAATTGAATCTTGAGCGTACGGAACTTAGAGAAGACGACAAGGGCGAACAAAAGGAACTAAGCGCAATCTATGTTGCTCGCGGCCTTGAACCTTCGCTTGCGAAGGAGGTTGCGGTGCAATTGATGCGCCACGATGCGTTAGGCGCGCATGCCCGGGACGAACTCGGCATCTCTGAGACATTCCGTGCGCGTCCGATTCAGGCGGCGTTGGCATCGGCGGGCAGCTTCGGAGTTGGAGCAGCCATGCCGCTCATGGCCACTGCCCTGGCCCCGGCGGCGGGTTTGATCCTGATTGTCTCCGGAACTTCACTGGCAGTCCTGGCAGTTCTCGGCGGCCTGGCCGCACGCGTGGGTGGCGCCGGAGTGATGGTGGGCGCAATACGCGTTGCGTTTTGGGGTGCTCTGGCATGGCGCTTACCGCGGGCGTCGGGGCGCTGGTGGGAACAGTTGCATGAGCGGTGCCAAGCGGAGGAAGGTATGTTTGCCATTTGGCGCGGACCGGCCCGGGTGAGAGATGTTGGCACCGCCAGAGCCTTGTACAAACTTCAGTGTCCAACGACTTAGCGAGGGCCTTCGAGGCAGACCAAAGAGCATTCGCTTGAACAAGGTTCGCTTTCCGCAGTCTTGCCCATCCGCACTGCAAGCTCTCCCCCAGAATCCCAGTGAGCTAATGTGACCAGGCAGGTGAGCGCTAGTGAACTGACACTAAATCAAGCCAGAGGTATAACAACAACGCCTACCAGATCCGGCGCGACACCGTCCAATATGGGCGCGCGACCGAACTTGGCAGGAAAAGCCGACTGTCACGTCTTGGGTAGCTCTGAGAAAGTGAGAAAACGGCGGCCCCAACAGGGAGTTGGATCGCTTGGCCGGCGCGACAGTTGCAAAGCCGATTTGCTGTACGAAGAAAAAGGAGAAACATAAATGGTGAAGACTCTCGTTACGCTTTTGGTTACATTGAGTTCATTAAGCGCGCTGGCTCAAACCGAGCCGCAAAAGACCGGCAACGTTCCGATCTACCGGATCACGGTCGTGGCGCGCACAACCCAGGCCATTAATTACCGCCACCGGAGCGGAGCGACCAGAATTAACTTCCAAGGCACCTCCCTGTTGCCTGAGGCCCGCGGCAATGCCGAGGTCGCGAGCAAACAGGGTGCAATCCATGTCGATTCTGAGTTCCATGGCCTGCAGCCGGCGAGCAAATTCGGCCCGGAGTACTTGACGTACGTCTTGTGGGCTGTCAGTCCCGAGGGACGCCCGGTTAACCTCGGCGAAGTCCTGCTTGGCCAGGATGGCAAAAGCAAATTGAATGTGACCAGCAATCTGCAAGCTTTCGGTCTGATCGTAACCGCCGAACCTTACTTTGCCGTGACTCAGCCCAGCGACGTGGTGGTGTTGGAGAACGAAGTGAGGGCGGACACCAAGGGACAGTTTGAGGAAGTTGAGGCGAAATACGAGCTGCTCAAGAGGGGACAATACGAACTGAATGTCAATCCCGACGAACTTCAGCCCATAACCATGGATTCGAAAGTCCCGCTCGAGCTTTACGAGGCTCGCAATGCGGTGCGAATCGCCAAATGGACGGGAGCGAGACAATACGCGGCGGACTCGCTCGATAAAGCCCAAGTGAGTTTGCAGAACGCGGAGGACTTTCAAGCGCGAAGAGGCAACAAGAAGTCGGAGATTACCGATGCGCGTGAAGCTGTACAAACCGCCGAGGACGCACGCATTATTACTGTCAAGAAGATAGATGAGGAACGCCAAGCGAGCGAACTCCAGGTTTCCGCCGATGCCGAAGCTCAGGCAAAGGCCCAGGCAGACGAGGCAGACCGGCAGGCGAAACAGGCCGAAAAGGCCGCTGCCGATGCCAAGGCGCAGGCGGCCCAAAACAAAGTAACGTCGGACGCCGCGCTCGCCGCCTCGCAAGCCGAGACCGACGCCGCCAAAGCCAAGGCTCAGGCCGAGACCGAACAAGCTCGACTTGCTGGGCAACAGGCTGATGACGACAAAGCGGGCTTGCGTGCTAAGTTGTCGCAGCAATTGAACTCGGTTCTCCAAACCCGGGATAGCGCTCGCGGACTGATTGTTAATATGTCCGACGTGCTGTTTGACACGGGAGCTTTCACGCTGAAGTCGGGAGCGAGGGAAAAGCTGTCCAAGGTCGCTGGCATTCTGCTCGCCTACCCTGGACTCAACATTGAAGTCGATGGCCATACGGACAACGTGGGGGGTGATGAGTACAATCAGAACTTGTCTGACCACCGTGCGGAGTCCGTGCGTTCCTATCTTGTGGCCCAAGGTGTTTTGACGGATGCGGTCACCGCCAAGGGCTTCGGCAAGACCCAACCGGTGGGCACCAACGATACGGCTGCCGGCAGACAGATCAACCGCCGGGTTGAACTGGTAGTGTCGGGCGCGGCGATCGGCGCCCAGGCTGGTGGTGCCGTAGGGGGCGGACGATAGGAGAAAGAACGTAAGAATCTCGAGCCCGAAGCGTGTAGGGCTTGCGTCCCTACCGCTTCGGACCGCCGCGAACGGGCATTCGTCCGCGTAGTCTAGAAGGAATCATGATGAGGCCAAGATTCACGAATGAAGTAAAGGGCATGTTTCACGAAGTGAAGGGGACAATCAAGGAGCAGGCTGGGAAGTTCACGAACAATCCAAGCCTGGAATCTAAGGGCAAAATTGAAAAGCTAGCCGGGAAGAGTCAAACGAAAATCGGAGACGTGGGGAGAGTAATCGAGAAATTGTTGCGGCGGCTCCGCTTGCTCAACCAGCCGCAAAGGTTCTAAGACGCAGATCGAGAAGTGACACGGAGAACGGGAGGCAGGTCATGAACATACCAGCATTAAGTGCAACGGAAATAGCGATAATTATTGCAGTCGGGGTGATTGTGGTTGCAGGCATCGTCGGGTTGTTTGTTTTCCGGAATCGCCGGACAAAACGGTTGCGCACTCAATTTGGTGGCGCTGAGTATGACCGCGCCTTGGCAGGTGGCGGCAGCCGGCAACATGCGGAGGCAAGGCTCGAAGGGCGCAATGATCGTATCGAGTCTCTCCATATCCAACCACTCGCCCCAGGCGACCGGGCGCGATTCGCAGAGTCGTGGCGCAGCGTCCAGGGACGGTTCGTTGACAGTCCCGGGGGAGCGGTAACGGACGCCGACCAACTTCTGCGCGACGTGATGTCGACCCGCGGCTATCCGGTAGCTGACTTTGAACAGCGGGCAGCAGATGTTTCGGTGGACCATCCGTTGGTGATCGACAACTATCGTAAAGCCCACGAAATCGCGGTTCGACAAGGGCTCGGACATGCCTCTACCGAGGACTTGCGCCAAGCCATGATTCATTTTCGGACGTTATTTGAGGATCTCGTCGGCGAGCCGGGGTTGGCCCACGCGAGGGCCGCGTCAGCATGAGACTCGGGCAGAAACGGAAGTAGTCCGAGCCTCGTGGATAAAGTCTTTGAAGGCACAGACACTGGCCGCTGGTCCCGCTGTTAGGGTTGAGGGTCGGCGCGCATTTCACACGATTCTGCTTCAATTCCCCACCCCTTCGAGCGGAGTATGCAGGTTGCCTGCACTCCGCTCTCCTTCCTGCTCGGTGCGAAGTTTGAGGTCGTGACTTTCCCGAGGCCGGAACATCGTTCGGTGCTGCCCAAGTCCCAAGGGCTCCGAATAACGATAAGTCGTGACATGGCGCACAGTAAGGAGAGACATACTAAGCCTTGATCTCGCTGTTTAGAGAAGGACTCACCGTCATACTCTCCTCGATTTCTTCTGTCCAGACCTTAAAGCTCTCGAGCGTGTTCGGCCCAAACGTGCTTACGATCGCGACATCTGCTGCATCCCGGCCTCGCGCGATCAGGACTCGCCCGATTCTCGGCATGTTGTTTCGAGCGTCGAAGATGTACCACCCACCCCCAATAAAGGCTTCAAACCAGGCGGCAAAATCCGGAACGCCGTGGGGAGGCGGCATTCCCATGTCGCCCAGGTAGCCGGTGCAATAGCGCGCCGGAATATTCATACAGCGGCAAAGGGCTATGGCGAGGTGCGCGTAGTCACGGCAGACTCCGGAGAGCTCGTTATAGACCTCCCATGCCGTCCTGGTGGAGCGCGCACTCTGATAATCGAAAGTAATGCGGTTATGGACATAGTCGCAGATGGCCTGCACGAGCGGCCACCCGCGCGGCACCTGTTCGAACAGTTGCCAGGCCAGCGGTGACAGCAGATCCGTCTCGCAATAACGGCTGCCCAGGAGGAACACAAGGGTTTCTTCCGGGAGATCCTTTACCGCATGCTGCTGAGCAGAAGGAACAACGCCGTCCGGTAAGCCGGTATCTCTTACCACCGCATTGCTGCTTATTCGAAACCGTCCGGGAGGGGCTACAATTCGGCTGCACCAATTTCCGAAGCCATCGCGATAGGCTGCGACCGGAACTGACGGGTTGGTGATCAGAAGATCCGGCGTGACGATGTCGGAAGCACGTGAGTAATGGATGCTTACCGTTAATATCATCGGCGTCGGCTGGGGAAAGCTGTAGATAAGTTCATAGCCCACACGAATCTGCATGTTGGCGACTCCTCTCATGGTCCTTTGCCGACCAATTGCGCAGCCGATGGGAGTTGCGAGGCGCTCCAACCTCCACCGAGCGCCTCGATTAACCCTCCGCTGGCCGTCATCTGTTGAATTCGAAGATTGACCGCCGTTTCTTGATTGGATAGCAACGCGGTTTGCGCGGTAAGCACATTTAGGTAAGGATCGATTCCCAGTTGGTAACGATCCTTGGCGATCGCGAGGCTTCTTTCCGCCGATTTGACTGCGGTGTCCTGAAATTGAATCTCCCCCGACAGGATGCGCAGCGACGCGAGGTTATCTTCGACTTGCTGAAAGGCCGTGAGCACGGTCTGGCGGTAATCGGCCACAGTCTCATCGTACTGAGCGCGGAATTGTTCCATCGTGGCGCGGCGCAATCCCGCGTCAAAAATGGTTTCGGCGGCAGCCGGGCCTACTGAGAAAAAGCGGCTCGGCCAAGTGAACCAACTTGTGAACGCCGTGCTTTCCAGCCCTGCCGCGGCGCTTAACGTAACGGTGGGATAATATGCCGCTCGCGCAATGCCAATTTGGGCGTTGGCCTGAGCCATCAGGCGCTCGGCAGAGGCGATGTCGGGACGCCGCTCAAGAAGCTGCGACGGAACACCAAGGGGAATCGCCGGAGGGCTGGCCCTGAGCGGTTCGATGGGAAGGGAAAACGTCGATGCCGGCTGGCCGGTGAGCATGGCAATGGCATGC
>JBKQVI010000469.1:0-8149 GCA_052139985.1 Terriglobia bacterium | reverse complement strand
CCAATTCTTGTCCGGTCGCTGACGATACCGCTCCAGTCCTTCCTGGAAGAGTTCCGAGGAAGGCAAAACGATCTCGACGTCGGCGGACGATTGTAAGATGTCCCAGAGGCGAACGACGCTTTCGCGTGTCCCCCGAGCACAGAGGCCGTCATCCACTTCCGTTATGATCCAGGCCGTGGTGACCAATGGGTTCTCGGACTGGGTGGCGAATCTCACCGCCCGTTGGTGGATGGTGTCGCGTGCGTTCAGAAGAGCAAAGAAGTAGACGGAATCGGCGAAGACGGCCTTCATCGAGCGCTTCGCTTGGGCGCGCCGTGGATGTAGTGATCGTGGTTTTCCGCGAAGTCTTCCGGCAAGTCCTTGACCGTACCAGCCAGCGCCAGCAACTTCTTGCCCACCGGCTCCGCAGGCGCCGCATCCGCAATCGGCTCAACACGCACCTGCGCGCCTTCGGGCAACCATGCCTCTGGCGGCAAAATCACGACGCCATTCGAAACCGTTCCCAGGTACGTCATCGTTTCCTCTGTTGCCTATTCTACAATAATTGCAGGGGGAGCAGCATCCTAATGAAAAAGCCGCTTCTCGTCGCCAGAAAGAGCCGCGGACCTAAAAAGCAGGTCCGCGCTACTTGCTTCGCCAGGTCCGCGGCTTTTCGGCCTGGTGCCACGCGGGGCGGGCGCGTAGATGATCGCGGTGTGACGTCGGCGCCTGCCGTTTCGGTGCGGCCGATTTGGCTTGGTGACGATCGCGCACCTCTGGCCACTCGCGGACGCACGCGGACTTAAAAATGAAAGGCTCGATTCCGGATGAAAAGCCGCGGACCTAAACCGCAGGTCCGCGCTACTTGCTCCAGTTGAGAACTCCCCTCCTGCCGTGGTTAGGTGTTCCGCTTTTCACTTCTTCCCGTACTGCCCTAACTTCTTGTGGACGTGTCCCCGAATAGCGAAAAAATGAGTTTGGGGAATAGACCCCGACAGACGCTTCGCCAGCGATCCGCTCGCGAAGACGCCCCAGGCCGGTCCTCACCGGTTCCTTATCCGCAGATTCCGAAGCTGCTGCCGCTACCTAGACGAGTTTGACTTTCGGTACAATGCGAGAGATACTTCCGACGGCGAACGGATGGAACTCGCTGTAAAGGGTGTGATCGGTAAGAGACTCATGTATCGGGATTCACACGAAAACGCATGAGGACTCTGAAAGTGGATGGCCGTGATGCTACACGGCCAGAACAATTAATCTTCAAATTCACGGGGAAACCAATCTGGATTCGGTGATGTCAGCACCGAAATCAAATGGCTCGCGCTGGGCAGTTGACGTGTGCCTGTCATCTCCTACCCACCTAAAGACACTACAAGGGGGCCGGAGATGACAAGCACTGCGCATGCCTTTATTACTCCGAAGATAGTGAGGTGGGCTCGCGAGCGCATTCGCGCTACTTACGATGCAATTGCGCTGAGGTTAGATGTGGGTCCAGATGATGTGGTTTCCTGGGAGCATGGAAACCTATACCCTACCTTAAGGCAAGCTCGGGATTTGGCAAAATTCCTAAATATTCCTTTCGGATACTTGTATCTATCTTCTCCTCCTATTGAAAGAACGCCACTGCCCGACTTTAGAACAGTCGGGAACAAGACCCCCAAGAAACTAAGCTTGGAATTTCGTGACACACTGAACGATGTGTTCCTAAAGCAGGAATGGTATAGAGAATACCTCCGAGAGGATAGGAGAAACCGCGTCGATTTTATCGGCAAATTCTCCGTCGAAAATGATAGTGACGAGGTAGCCTCAGACATCCGGCGAATTCTTGGTTTAGATGACAGTCTTCGTGCAGAAGCATCCACTTGGGAGGATTTTCTATCTCGACTTATCCAAAATTGCGAATTAAAGGGAATTTTGGTATTTCGAAATAGTGTCGTCGGAAGCAATACACACCGCCCGCTCGCTGTTAAGGAGTTTCGCGGGTTCAATATCGCGGACGATCTTGCTCCGGTAGTGTTTATTAACACACGGGATTCTAAGACAGCACAAATATTCACTCTCGTCCATGAACTTGTACATCTATGGATCGGGAAGAGTGGGATTTCCAACTCTAACTTGAAAACACGTACGTCTGACCCTGCAAGCAGAGTTGAGCGATTTTGCAATACGACAGCAGCGGAGGTTTTAATTCCAGCAGCAGGATTCTCTGATAAATGGGACCAAACCGTTGACGTTGACGAAAATCTGAGACTGCTTTCCCGTGAATACAAAGTAAGCCCTGCGGTTGTGCTTCGTCGCGCTTACGAGTTGGACGTTATCGAATACGCTGCTTACGTCAGGCTTTTGAAACGGGAAGAAGCAAGGTGGAGACGCCGACGAGAGGACAAGAAAGAAGGCGGAAATATCCAGTATTTAGTTCTTTCGAGGAACAGTAGTAGTCTCGCGAGAGCTTTAATAGCTGAAGCGATAGAGGGACGAGTTACATCTCGCGATGCAGCACGCATGCTTGGGGTCGGCGCGGATGTAATCGAGAAGTTGGGAGACAAGCTGGCGAAAACGGACTGACCATGCAGAGCTTCTGGCTCGATTCGGATGTTTTTATTCAGGCCAAGCGAATATACTATCCCTTTGATATTTTCCCAGGATTTTGGACCTTCCTTGACCGTCAAATAGATTTGCAAAACATAAAAAGCCCAGAAGCAGTTTATTGGGAACTCATGAACTATGGCGATCAACTTTCTCACTGGGCGAGAGGACATAACGATAGGGGATTTTTTCGCGAACCCGATGAAGCTGTACAGGAAACTTTTAGAGAGATTGCCGATTACGTGGAGGGGAAGTACGAGGAGGCGTTTGCAAGTGAATTTCTTAGCGGAGCCGACCCTTGGGTGATTTCACATGCGAAAACCGATAGAGGAACGCTTGTAACTCTTGAAACGATTTCCGGTCCAGATTGTCGGAAAGTAAAAATCCCAAACATTTGTAGAGAATTCGATGTGCCTTGGATTGACACTTTTAAAATGCTGAGAGAACTCGGTGCATCATTTGATGTCAGGGAGTAGAAAAGCAAAAGGGCCGCGCCCTCCAAAAGGTTTTCAGGACCTCCCAGCGATTGCGACCCCTTGCCGAAGTGCAGAGGAGACGTCTCCGCGACTCCCGATCTCGACCATAATGAAGAAATCGTGCCTGTCGAGTCTTACTTTGCCAAGCTAGAACATTACACCGACCAAGTCTAAGAGTCAATACTCAATTCAGATTATGGTAAACTCGGGGCGTTCACGGGTGTAAGAGACGACACCCATGGACTCCGATCTCCGAAAGGGGACGCAGACTTCCAGCCACAGAACACCTCGTGGAGGTGGAACATGGAACGTTTAAAGCTGGGTGCCCGAGGGTTGCACTTTGCCAAAACCCAACGAAAAGAAGCCCATTGGCTATATTTTCCGTGCATGGATTACCAGAGATGGAATTCGTGTATGGGCTAAAGAATATGGCCTAAAGGCGTGGCGAATACCAATCTACAGCAAGGCGTAGATTGATGCCACGTTCCGGGGTTCGACCCGGCCGCTAGTCCAGTAGCGAGGGGCAAAATGGGCTTAGGCTCCCACCTCGGGTCAGAGCCCACTGGACATGCGCAGAATGAAGGGAATGAATATGACCAAGAAGAATGATATTTCAGTTGAAAGGATTCTTGCCGAGTTTGAAAAAGCTGAAAGAGACCCACCCCACCGCAACGGAACCTTCAAGATCGAAAAGCCCTTCGATGAAGCCCTCGATACCATCCTTAAGGTCAAGCCGCAAACGAAGCTAGGCACCCGTCGAAAAAAGCAGATTGCTTAACAAAAACTGACGTACAATTACGCCAATTTCCATTAGCAGCGAGGAGAGCAAAATGAGCCTTGCGGTAGCTATTGAAGCAGCAGGTGGAATTGTTCTGGCGGCTGACAGTCGAGCCACATTCGGAGACCCGCGCGGAATGACAGCAGCAAATGACACCGTTCAAAAAATCTATAAACTTAGCCCGCGAACAGCACTTGCGATGGTTGGAATGGCCGAAATTGGAGCGGGTAGCGCACAGGTACGCGTATTCTGCGTTCCTGTGCGGCTTTCACTTCGTGTTCGCGACGAGAAACATCGCAACGCTGCTCGAATTTGGGAAGATCCGCGGAGGAATTCGTCTCGGACCCGAATACCTCCACGCTACCCCTCTTTTGCCAAAGTCAATTCGGTGGAAAGGGCAATTTCGTTTCAAGAAATTTCAGACCGCCCCACGACCCGATGACGGAAGCTCTGAGGAGCCCTACTCTGGCTTTTACATCGAAAACATGGAATAATGTGGACTAGGAGGGCGCTATGGCCGCCATGGAAAAAATGGACTGGTCGGACTGCCCACTCGTCGAGGTGAAGCCCGGAGTGCAAAGTGGCGCCCCCGTGCTGCGCGGCACGCGGATGCCGGCGGACGCCATTGTCGACAACTTCGATTATGGGGTCAGCGCCGCTGAAATCGCAGAACAGTTTGAAATCCCGTCCGAACGAGTCCAGGCGATTTTAACTTACGCCCAGAGCCACCGCTTTGCGCATCCTGTTTGATAAAAACGTTCCCGTTGGCGTGCGCGGGTTCCTGTCCATCCACGAGGTCCATACTTTCGTCGAACTGCAGTGGCCCGACCAACTGGAAAACGGCGACCTTTTGACCATGGCCGAACAAGCAGGGTTCGACGTGATGGTTACCTCCGATCAGAACATCCGTTACCAGCAAAACCTGTCTGGCCGAAAATTAGCTTTGGTCGTCCTCGGATCCAATATCTGGCCGATCGTAAGGCAATACGGCGCAGCGATTGCGACCAGAGTCGATGGAGCATCGCCGGGAGGGTATTACTTCATCGAAATGCCGCTTCCGCCAAAACCGCGAAGGAGCGGGTAGCGCACAGGTACGTGTATGTTGCCTTCCTGTGCGGCTTCTCACTTCGTGTTCGCGGCGAGAAACACCGTAACGCTGCTCGAATCTGGGAAGATCCGCGGAGGAATCCGTCGGTCGAAAGACCCGTCCGCCGACGGGCTGACGAATACCTCCACGCTACCCCTCTTTTGCCAAAGTCAATTCGGTGGAGAGGGTAATTTCGTTTACACCAGCTCGATCGATACCCGTCGCCCCACCATGGCTGCCGCGCGCTGAAGGCTGGAAAGCGTGATGTCGTTTTTGGGATCGAGCAGACGGTCAACCTGGGTGCGGCTTGTCTTGAGTAGCGCCGCCATGCGCGACTTGGATATTTTCTTTTTCTTCATGGCCTGGGCGAGCTGCCACGCCACCACCTCCTTAACGGCCTGGGCTTGCGCCTCTTCAAAGATGCCTTCCTCCCGGAAGAAATCATCGATGCTCGAACCCATCGGTTTCTTTCTCATGGACCCAACTCCTATTGGCTCCTTTTGGCGCTTTCGGGCTAATGCCAGGTCCTCATCCGGCAATGTCCGCGTCTTCTTGATAAAACCGTGCAGGGCGACCAGGTGTTCGCGATAGAGGCAGAGCAGAATACGCACCGTCCGTTTTCGCCAACTCTGTCCGCACTTCCCACAGGCCTTTCCCCAACGGGCGGCACAGCGGCATTCCCACGGGCCACCGCCATTACGCCCGCAAAAGGTCTCGCCCGATGGCCTGACGGTCGGCCTCCGGCAATCCCTTCAGACACTCCCGCACCGGCTCGCTGCCCGCCTCGGTGCGGTAAAAGATCAGCGGGATTTTTTGTGGCTGCGGTTCGTCAGCCATTATCCACCTCACACCGCCAGTGTACCTTATAATGTACAGGCGGGCAAGCTCATTGACTTAAGGCGGGTTTTCACTTCGTGTTCGCGACGAGAAACATCGTAACGCTGCTCGAATTAGGGAAGATCCGCGGAGGAATCCGTCGGCCGCGAGACCCGGCGGCGGGCCGTTGGACGTCGACATTACCGGATCGTCTCGATCTCTATTTCCAGGTCGAGACGCCGCCAAGCCCGATCTGCCGTCAGAGCCGGGATTCGGCGCTCCCGCGCCAGCGCGAGACAGGCACGATCTCCCAGCGAAAGCCCTTCAGCCTGCGTCGCCGGGACCAGCGCCGCTGCCATCACCGCCTGCTCGGTTGAGAATTCAACCAGTTCGATCGGCGCCGCCAGAAGCTTTTCCGCAATCAGGTCCACACGTTGACCTGCACGCGCGAAACGGCCGAGCACCTCGGAAAAGTTTACCGTCGACATGCAAGCCTCTCCAAGCAGTTCACGAACCCGCTGGTGTCCGCGCTCGCGCAGCAGGAAGGCCAGCAACGCAGAAGCATCCAGGGCGATCATGGCCGCCTTTCCTGGCGCGCTTCGCGGCGGCGTTCACGAATCAGCTCGTCCGTAAGCCGCGGAGTCTCGCCTTTGAATAGTCCCGCGATAAAATCCTGTAGCGATTCCGGATCGAAGGGCTTTCCCGTCTCTCCGCGTACCGCTTTCGCCAGAATCGCGCGCGCTTCGGCCTCCATGCTGCTGCCCTTACGGGCCGCCCGGAGCCGCAAGCGCCTCCGCGTCGATTCGGGCACGTTTCGAATATTCAAATTGGCCATGCTTGCAATGATAGCATTGCTGGCATTCCTCAATCAACGTTCTCGCGGGTGGCACCGTTCCCAACGGGTAGCGCCCGCGTGCTATGGGGAAAGCGCCAGGACCGTAAATCCCGCCGAGGCCGCGGCTTGGGATAGCTGCCGATCGCCGGAAACAAAATTGCGGTTCCTGGGTTGTTGGTGACACCAGGTGAGAGCGGCCGCCAGTTGCAAGCTGTCGGCAGCTCGAAGCTGATGAATATCCAACAATTGCCTTGCCAATTCCCGCACCGAATCCGCGGGGAGGATCTCTCTCCATCCCCGGCTCAACAGCTCCAGCCGAGCCAGAGCTCCCTTGCGTTCGCGATCGCTCAAAACGGCCAAGCGGTGGAGGCGGGCCACCGCGCTATGGATCTCGACCGGAGTTCCCCACCACACCACCGGCAGGCTCTGTCGCAGGTGGGCCTGAGCCTGGCGGCTGGTGGCCTCCCGAACACAGAGCGGGACCAGCGCACTGGCATCGAAAAATGCCGGTTGCGGTCTCATCTCCCCTCCGCCCGTTCGTCCAACAGGGCCTGGATGGCTTGACTCGCGCGAACGCGTCCGGTGCGGATCTTGAGTAACTTGTGAATATCCAAAGGAGCCTGCGGCAAGCGCAATTTGCCCGCCGCGACTAAAATCAGCTCCTCCTTGCTGGTTTCGGCGACGGAGAGGGGGACAAGCTTCGCCACGGGCAGATTGCGGTCCCGGACGACGATTTCTTCCCCCTGTTTGGCGTAAGTCAGATACCGGCTCAGGGAGTTCTTCAACTCGGCAACATTGACACTGCGCATGCGGTTTCCTCCTGTCATGGCTATTATAGCCATATCGGAAGGGGAAAGGACAACGCTTTTTCCCGAACCCGTGGGCCGGTGGGTCGCGTGCCGGCGAAAGGAGCGCACAGGTACGCGTATTTTGCGTTCCTGTGCGCCTTTTCACTTCGTGTTCGCGACGAGAAACATCGTAACGCTTTTCGAAAAGGTCGTTGTTTCTGGAATCAGCGGAGCGGCGGTTGGGGCAATCGCTGGCAAATCTCGGGCGGGAGCAGCGGGTGCGGTATTCAATCAGGTTGCCGGTGTTATGGGTAATGACGTGCCGGAATTTCCGCTGATTTCGAGACGTGGCGCCTTCGATCTGACGCGAAGATTGAACCGGGACCTTCGGAACATTCCAAGAATGCCCGAACTCTTGGGTTCCATCCTAACCCGCGCCGAGAATGCTGCCCTAGGCCTCGCATAGGCCCAGGGGAGCCGCCCGTTCATATGGCCGTACGCGATATGCGCGGATGTGGCGCCCGGCGGTTCTGGGCGTATCGGTTACTCGGAGATTATCTCATTAGTTTGTATATTTTCCTCCGAATCGGTTGCCAGATGGCTGGTTTGTCGCCTACACGGAGAAGTGGAAGTGGCCATATGGGCGGGGGCGTTCCACGATGAGTGGTCACCCGAAGTGGCACACTCTACTTACTTCGTTGTGCGACCAGTTGGGCGGCTGTTCGGAAACTGAGCAGGCCGGAACCCAACCAACGGGTCCGCAATCGCCGCTCGGTCGAAATCAACTCGTGGCGGTCACGTTAC
>JBKQVI010000468.1:0-4406 GCA_052139985.1 Terriglobia bacterium | reverse complement strand
CCACGAGTAAGGGCCAACTGCGCCGCCCTCGCGCCCTCGACGGCCCCGGGCAAGTTCATGCTTATCGTGGCTAACGCAAAATTACCAAGTTCGAGTCGAACCCATCTACTTACGGACGGATTACGGTCTTGTTGATGAAGTCAACGTGCTGGCCAAACATGTTATCGTTGGTGCGGGCGGGATACGCGGCAGAGGCATAGAGATCGCCATTTACGTTCGCGGCGGGAATGTACCCGATCGTCCCCACGGTTGCCGGAGACCAATCGGCTTGAGGGATAATCCCGTTCGGAAACACCTGGGAGTAAGGTTCGCCGTTGGTGACCGTGGTCCCCAGGCGCTGGGAAAGCACCTGAGCCCACGCGGCCCCGTTCACATTTCCGGTCAGGTTATCGACGCCAATGTTGCCGGCGCGCTGGTCAGCGGAAAGCACCTGGATCTGGCTAGCAGTTCCGCCATTGATCTCCCGCGTTCCTTGATAGTCTGTAAACCAAAATAACTTATCCTTGATGGCGGGTCCGCCCACGGCGTAACCAAACTGATTCCTCTTTAAAGTGCCGATTTGAGTGTCAAAGAACCCGCGAGAGTCCATATCGTTATTCCGCAGAAACTCGAACGCCGATCCATGGATGCGATTCGTACCGCTCTTGGTGATGGCGTTAGTGAGCGCGCCGGAGAACCGTCCATACTCGGCGTCAAAGCTATTGGTGACCAGTCGGAACTCCTGGATCGAGTCGATGTTCGGCTGGATGCCGGCCTGGAAGTTCCCGACGTTGGACACATCGCCGCCGTTCACCAGGAAGCCATTGCTGTTTTCCCGCTGGCCATTTACGGAGACGTCTCCGGGACCTTCGTTGCGCGTTGAGGCGGGGGCCACACCGGATTGAAGCGAGAGCAAATCCAGGTAGCTGCGGCCGTCGAGGGGGAGTTGAAGGATCTCTTTTTCACCAATGACCTGGCCTAATTGGGTGTTCGTGGTTTCGATCTGAGCGGCAATGGCGGTCACGCTGACTTCCTGCGTGGCGGTTCCCACTTTCATGGTGATATCAACACGGTGCTCTTCGTTAACCGTAAGAATAACGTTTGTTTCAATAAAGGTTTGAAAGCCTGTTGTGGCAGCCCGGACACTGTAACGTCCCACCGGAAGCGCCAACATGCGGTATTCCCCGGTCACGCCCGTGGTCGCTTCTGTCACCATGTTCGTATCCACGTTCGTTGCCGTGATCTTAACGCCTTGCATGATCGCGCCAGAGGGGTCCGTGACCACGCCGAGAATGGTTCCGGTCACGTCCGCCTTCGCCAGCGATGGCCAAATCGCCGCCATGCAAGCAATTAACAACCAAGACTTCCATGTTCGTCTCATTCTATAAGCCCTCCTCATCATTGCCGTTGCGTTTGATCTACTGCACTTTCGATAGTGGGTTTGAGCGAGAATGTGGCGGCCGCATCTGCCGCAAGTGCTTTCTAAATGTCGGGTGGCATCATCGCGCCACCTTCGCCACCTTCCATCGTGCGGATCAGACGGTCCGCGGCGTCTCCTGGGGACGACCCACAGCAGGCTTCCATCCCAACCGCGACAAACACTGGTCGGCTGGAATGACGACAATCGTTCCGGGTACCTGCCAAAATCGGTAGGAAATAATAAACTTCGAGGGTGAACGGTTCACACAGGAAGAGCGATCCTGGCACTTTTGGGGGGAGCAATCATTCTGCCAAACCAGCCACTCTTGCGTGGCTGGTTAACATATTGAAAAACAAGCACGGTATCAGACAGAAGCGCGAAGCCAACCAGTCAAGTGGGTCAAATTTCCCGAAACAGAAGGACAGGAATACTGTTTTGCGTATTTACATAATTCAATTTTCAATATTGCCACGCGTGAAGGAGCTCTAAACTGCCCTGTATTCGAAATGACGGGCTAAGAGCACTTTCCGGAAAACAACGATCAAGGTACGGTTTCCGCGGACAGCCAAGCAGGCCTATTCAAACTGCTTACGGTACTGTTCGCACAGGGGCGCGTTCTGGCGGCAGAGCGTGTGAAACTCCCGTGTCGCGTCGGGACGGTCGCCCAGGTTAAGGTAGGTCAAGGCCAAGCTCAGGCGCGCCTCGGCAAAGTCCGGTTTCAATTTCAGCGCCTTCTGGTAATGGCCTACTGCATCCTTGAACCGGTTGACGTTTGCCAGTGCCGTTCCGAAGTATTGCTCCAGCCGCGGATTTTCCTGTCCAAGGTTTTCTGCGCGGCTCAAGTGCCCTAGGGATTCCTCGTAACGCTGGAGATCGACCAGCGCAATTCCCAGTTCCTCCTGGGCATAAGCGTAGTTAGGATTCTCTTCCACGGCCTTCTGGAAACAGTGATAAGCCTCTTGCTCATTCTTCTCCGATCGCGCTATCACGCCCAAGGCGTAGTAGGCGGCGAAGTTGTGAGGATTCTGGTGCACGGCAAGATCGAGCCACGGCTTCGCCTGCGCGGTGTCGCCCTTGTCCTGGAGATAAAGATTCGCCAGCCCCATGATCGCCTGCTCGAAGGCGGGATTGAGCTTTAGGCACGCCAGGTAACTTCTTTCGGCATCATCCCAGCGGTGCGCTTGCGTGAAATTTTCGGCCTGAAGGAACGGAATCACGTAAAGATGGGGCTCTTGGCTGGCGACGGTCTCCAGGATTGCATTGGCCTCCTGGCTACGCCCGGTCGAGTTCAGCAGCCGTGCGCGCTGGATCGACTTATAGACGTTCAGGCGGTCCTTGGGGTCTGGGAGCTGTTCGGCGGAGGCAGTCTGGACCGGGGCGGAGTACGCAAGGTAACCCAGTGAGCGCAGCTTCTCGACGCTTTCCGGTGGCAGGGGCGGGCCCACCGCCGCTGCCTGAGTCGAACTGTAGCGCCGCTCGATGTCCAAGAGCTGCTCGCGCAGCGCCGCGGACAGCGTCGAGTTCTCGCCGTACAAGTTGCGCATCTCCTTGGGATCTTTGGTGAGGTCGTAAAGCTCGGAGTGGGGGGCCTGGATGTACTTATAGTGGTCGGTGGTAAGGCATTGCAGTTCGCTCCACCCCAGGGAATCGCGGGGGTAAAACGTTTCAGAATACACGGGGCGTGCGGTTGCCGTTTCTTTCCCCAGAACGTCAGAAGCCAGGCTGGCGCCCTGGAACTGCCGGCTCAGGGGATCGCGAAGGTGCAGCAGCTCGAGGATCGTGGGCGAGACGTCGATGGTTCCTACCAGCCGACGGACGACGCGCGGCGCACCCTCTCCACGCGGAAGTTTAAAGATGAGCGGAACGTGCAAGGTCGAGTTGTAGATGAAGAATCCGTGCTCGTCTTCACCGTGCTCACCTAGCGACTCTCCGTGATCACCCAACAGCACGATGAGGGTGCGATCGTATAGGCCGCACTTGCGGAGATAATCAAAAAGTCGCGCCAGTTGGCTGTCGGCGTAGGCAACTTCGCCGTCGTACAGGCGTCCGGCGTACTGGCTGTGGAAAGGCTCGGGAGGATCATAAGGGCTATGGGGATCGTAGAGATGTAACCAGACGAAGAAGGGCCGGGGTGTTGCGCTTTGCCGGGCTCGGGCCTGAAACCAGGCCAGCAAGTGTCCGACGGTTTCGTCGGCGCGGCGCTCAACCTTATCGGGGTCGCGCACTCCAGTCTGGGGGGGACCGAAACGGTCGTCGTAGGTCTGGAAGCCGCGATTCAAACCCCAGCTCGAATTCAGCACGAACGCGCTCACAAAGGCTGCCGTATCGTAGCCGTGACGCTCGAAGGCTTGCGGCAACAGTCCAATATTGGGGAGAAGGTTTGGACTTGTGTAATGCCGGGTCCCATTATACATCGGGTATGTCCCGCTCAGGATCACGGTGTGCGAGGGAAAGGTGACGGGAACTTGGGCGAGGGCGTTTTCAAATCGCGCGCCCTGCACGGCCAGGGCGTCCATAGCGGGAGTTCGAACGCTGCGAGCCCCGTAGCAGCCCAACCGGTCCGGGCGGAGCGTATCGACGGTGATCAGCAAAACGGATGTCGGATTGATCGTGCGCGCGGAATCGCTTTGCGAGAGGGCGGTGGAAACACAGAACAAGCATAGAAGAATGGCCGTACAAACCGTCAAGTAATTTGAGAAGCGAGGCGCCGGGGAGGGCCGCACGGGAGTGACAAGTTCGCCTGGGCGGCGCTGGGGCGTCGGCTGACCCTGGCGCTCACCAGTGGCGACCGTCCCGTTCTCCGGAATCTCCGATTTCGACATCGTTTTGGGGAAGACTACACGCCCGCAGCCTTTAGTGTCAACCTCAGCCCGCCTTGGGGGTGCGCGACATAAAAGTTAAAACCGAGATCCCCAAGATATGGCACGGGCGTCCGAAGCTGTGAAAGAATCACTTGCGGCAGCGAGAGCGGGAGTTTCGACGATGGGTTTTGAAGGTTTTGATCGTC
>JBKQVI010000467.1:0-22370 GCA_052139985.1 Terriglobia bacterium | reverse complement strand
ACGTTATGAACGAGATCATGAGTACTCCCGACAAGGGTATTCCTCACGACTTGTTGGACAAGGCCGTATGCGTAGGCATCGTTCCTTCCGAGATCAAGTTCGCCTTTGGATTAGGCGGCACTTATGGACGCGGTGTGCTGGTGTGCCGCAAAGGCGGGAACGGTAACTGGGATGCCCCCTCTATGTTCACCATGGGCGGTGCGAGCGTGGGATTTCAGATCGGCGGTAAGGCCACCGACGTCGTTTTCCTTGTCATGAACCCGGAAGGTATGAAAAAACTGGTTCAGGACAGCGTCAAGCTGGGCGCGGAGTTATCCGCCGCGGCCGGCCCCGTGGGTCGATCCGCGGACGGAGCGACCGACGCTCAACTTCATGCGGAGATTCTGAGCTACTCGCGCTCGCGCGGCTTGTTCGCCGGGGCGTCGCTCGACGGGGCCGTGTACAAGCAGGATGAGGACGATAACCAAAAGGTTTATGGACGCAGGGTGACCGCGAAAGAAATTCTGATCGATGGCACGGTGCCCACACCTCACGCGGCTCAAAGACTGGACGGCACGCTGACGAAATACTCTCCCTCAGGCGGACGAACGTTTGCCCGGTTATAAGCGATCTACGGGGAGCACTGTAAGTCATCGCACGAAAACAAACACCGCGCCAGACGCCACAAACGTCTGGCGCGCGAATCAAATGAAGCCGCAGGGGCTGTTCAACAACGGATGACGGGGAGCGGGCGTATAGGCGCCTGCCTCCGACAACGAGGAGGTTTCAAGTCTATGGGTATCGTGCAAACGCCTTTGGTACAAGTGCTAATTGCCTTGGTCGTGGTGGGCGTTCTTCTCTGGCTCGTCAACACTTTCATCCCGATGGCGGGTTCCATTAAGTCGCTTTTGAATGCCGTCGTGGTCATTGTGGTGGTTGTGTGGCTCCTGAACGTCTTCGGCCTCATGCATTACGTCACCAATTTTCACGTCAATCGCGCAGGGTGAGGGCGGCCTTTGTTTAGGGCGGACAGTGTGGATGCGAAGCTTTGAAGTGCGCCCGCACAAGCTGTATTTGTGAGTCTCAAAGCCGCTTACATGCCGTTCAAGAAGGCCTGCTCGGCATGGGCCGATGACAATGCCCCGAGCATGGGCGCCGCGATGGGAGCCATGGGAAACTTCATAGCACCGCTGCTTCCTTGGCCCGTCTTCCTGTTGGAATCGGTTGACTTTTTCCTCTCGTTAGGAGTGATTGCGCTGCTCCTGGCGATGATCTTCAGGTATCCGGTTCCTCATTGGGTGGCAGTCCCGTCAGGCGCAACCACCGTCGGTGGGGTCTTGGTTAACAACTGCCGGTAAACGATTCGCAGACCAGCGAGCGCAGGAACTGAAAGGAAGCAACCGGCTACGCCTGCGATCGAGCCTCCCGCCAGGACTCCAAAGATCACCAGCAAAGGATGGAGCTTCATGCCAGCGCTGAGCAACTGCGGCGACACAACGTAATCCTGCAAGAACCGGAACGCGAGAAGGAACACAAAGATCCCGAGCAGGTGGTGGGAGCCGCTCAAGCCGGCGACGAGCAACACGATGGTGGCTCCGGTCAGCGGACCTACCAGGGGAATAAACTCCAGAGTAAAAGCGACAGCCGCCAACAGAATCCCATATGGAACGCCGATCATAGAGAAGAATAGCCCGTAAGCCAAAGATGCCACGACTCCCAATAACACCAGCGCTCGCATATACTGTGCGAGCAGCACGTGCAGATCGGCGGCGATCCTCTCCACCGCGTCGCGACGGGCTCCTGCGGCAAGAAAGCTCAGCATGGAACTGCGCATCTCCCGCCCATCTTTCAAGAAGAAGAAACTGAGAATCGGAACCAGAACGAAAAAGATAAGGTTGCCGGCGCGCGCGATGACCCCCAATGCAGCATTCGGCAACAGCGCCAGGAGATCTCGCGAATGATTGGCCAGCTCTTGTTGCACAGTCGAAATGACCGTGATCTTCAGCGGTAGAGCAGGGGTTGAAACGGCGGGCGCGATGGGAGGCTGGAACTTCGCAAGGAGCTCTGGAAGCCTGGCCGCTAGTAGGTTTGCCTGCTGGAATATACGGGAGCCAAGCGCGATTCCCATGACAATCAGAAACCCGACGATCGCGAGGTAGACGAGAGTGAGCGCCGGCACCCTGGACCGCCCCGGTAGCCACCGCTCGAGTGGCTTCACCAGTGGCCAGAGCAGGTAGGCGAACAGCAGGGCCACGACAAAGATAAACAACGTCTCACGAAGGAGATAGAGTAGTCCCACCAGGAGGAGAACAACAACCGCTGTCCAGGTGTAACGCGCGGCCCCGCGATCAAAACCCAGCAAAATCCCCCTCCCTCTAGAGAGCTGCGACCTTTTCAGGCTCAACGCGGCTGACGTTGGTCGCAGCACCGTGGACCCCGCTCATCCAGGTGGTGGCTGTGGAAAGTTCATCAGCGGTAGGCGGGAAGACCAGAACCAGACCTTCAGGGCAAGCATCGGCTGGACGCGTGAACTGATTCTGGTTCATGAGGATGAAGTCAAGTGCCACGCCCAACTGCGGAGATTGGAATTTGCCGGTCAAACGTATTCCACTGGGGTGAGCCGAGGAAGTCCAGGTCCAGTAGTCGCACACCATATTTTGTTTACCTTCGCCATCGACCGACCAGATGCTCAGGTAATCCACCGCCGTTCCAACCGCACTTCGGTATTCCACTCGCGCTGAACATGGGTTGGCGACTTTCTTCAAGTCATCCCAGCCTAATACCACCGCAAACTCAAGAGCTTTATCCAATTCCATGTTGATTCTCCCTCATGAACAAATCACTTCACTGGCATTTGAATCGAGCCGTAGCGAAAAGGGCTGGCAGGCATCAATTCCAAGAAATTTGTTTCAACCGGAGGCGCGGTAGCAACTAGTTCGGTGATCCTATATTTCACGTCGCGTGAAACCATGCTGGAACGCCCGAGAATGCGGACGTTGGCCGCGGCCTCGGTGACTGTTTGCAGCCACATTCCACCGACATCGCCGTAAGTAAAGGTGACGCTTACGTCCCGCACCCACCAGGACGGGCTCTTGGCAAACTCGCCCTCAATGCGGCGAGGCAGGTAGGTATCCGCATCCACCCAAACATCCCCGCGGAGAAGATGTGGTTCTTTGCGCCGGGGAAGCAACTCCAGCACGTAACAGCGCTGGCCACTGACGTCCGCCTCGCGGATGAACCGGAAATCATAGTTGTCCGCTGACAAGTCGGTTGAGAGGTGATCCTTTTCGACCTCTGCCTCACCGGCCAACATGCGGCGAACAAGGACTTGTCCCACGCCGCTCCCGCTCGTCTCCTGAATGCGGTACTTCTTGGAGGCAGGAGGAACGAAGGTTACATCGGCAATCACCTCGGACTTGGCCTTGCTTGCATCGTTGCCAAACAGCTTGTAGTTCCGCGTGACGATGTACGGGCGAAGGCGGACGTGGTTCTGATCCCGAGCCTGCGCCATGCGGGCGATGATAGTTCCCGCGGATGGGACCGAGTTTCCGGTCTGAGCCGATGCGCGTGCCATTCCTATTACGAGGTAAACGAAAAGCAACCGCCAGGCTTGCTGCCGCGCCGCCACATAGAACGAGCTTCTTCCCACTTCACCGATTTTGAACGCCGAGTTTTGCTGCAAAGGCGCCCCCCGCGATCATTCGCCGGGTCTCCGGCCCTGCATAACCCTGAGCCAAATTATTGCGAAAGCCGGCATGCGCTGAACAACCAGAGCTACAGGGCTGACTTCTGCCGGCCTCTACAATTTGGCCTCTTCGTGCTACCTTACGAAAAGGATCTGCGACCGCTAATCAGATTCCATACCAACACAATCACCGCACACACGAGCAATAAGTGGATGAGACCTCCGCCCACGTGAAAGCCAAAGCCCAACAACCACATAACTAACAGAACCGCGAAAATGGTCCAAAGCATGTTGATCCTCCCCCCTAACACCTTACCCAGGCAGACCCTGGACGGAAACTAGAGGCACCTTGGTTATAACTTGGGCTGTTTCGCGTGTCAGCCCCGTAGTGCTCACACGACTGGTCACATTTGCTCATCTTTGGATCCCGATGAGGTTGTCTGTGCTCCTGGGTTTGTATTTTGAGGCGACAACCCTAACGGCATGGTCAGGACCAGTCTTAAGCATTTTCATGCAAGGTTCACCCCTCCCTGCCGCGCCCTTTATTCACTCGGGGCTAAGCTGCCGCCATCACCACACTGGAGGGGGGATGACCGATGGGAGGGGCTTCCGCCCCGCCGTACGGTCAACCTTTCCGATATACGGGCAGAAGATTCACCGTGCCTTGGCGGGCAGTGCGTGGTAAGCAGGTGTTCGAACTCCGTCGGCGTAAGCGGTTTCTCGAAATAATCCGGCGCACCAAGTTGCATGACCGCGACACAGCAGTTCATCTCCAGGCAACGCGTCAGCACTACCTCCGGCATGTGCCGGTTGCGTGCCAAAGTAAGCTCTATCTGGGGGTGTGCTTCAAAGGCCGGGCTGACGACGATGAAGTCAAAAGGCTCGTGGTCCAAGTACCTCTCTGCCTCCTGGTAATTCGTAAAAGCGCGGACCACGTAAGCCATGCGCTCCAATAACGTGGTGAAGTGCTGCAAATTGTTTTTATCATCATCAAGCAGCAGAGCTCTCCCACGGGAAAGAGAAAACTGGGTTGGATGGTGGTCCTGCTTGCCATTGCCGGACGTCATCGAATGCCTCCTTGGTTACCTCAACGGGATTACAAAGGAGATACCTTAACAAGTCGGATTTGGAAGTGTCTGTTCGAAAAAGTACAGCCGCCTGGTCAAAACTGCTCAGCCTGCTAAGTGAGACGAGGTTCCGGCGCGGAGTGGAATTCGGCCGTCTGACTTGAAGCACCTTCCGTTATGAAGGGTTCATCAACTTGCGCTTGGTGGGCTTTTACGGGGCGGGCTGACGTTCCAAACGTACAGAAAGCTGGCATCGCTGGCGGTCGCCACCGTCAGGCCAGCTTTACGCGTGGCACGATTCAAGGCTGAACGGACCTTTTCCTTGCTTTCCGCTAAATCCGCCAAGGGGATTTTGATGGCGGAAGCATCCTTCAGCAGGTCGAGATCCCGGAGGATTGTGGAGACCATCCGATTGTGCTTGCCGTGCCGTCCTTGCGGGACGTTAGCTTGCGCCATGGTCTTGAAATGGGCTGGAGCTTTGTCGGCCTGAGGACTCATACCTGCCTCCACGAGTCCGTAACCTTAAGGATTCGTCACCTAATCGTATCTCGACGTGACGACATACTGCAAGTAAATAATCGAATCGCTAAAGTGCGGGGCCGGTGCCCCGGTTAAGGGCGCCCATCGCTAACCCGAGGGAGTGCGGAGAGTGTCGTTAATTCATCGGATGCACCGCCTTATGGAACATCGTAAAGAGTTCCAAAAGAGTTAACCCGTATCGATCATGCCCTGTTAGGCTTTACGTGAGAGAAAGAAGAGAAAGAAAGGATGAATCCCATGCCCAAATCAAAAGGTCCGAAGACACACTTCGAGCAGGTTCCGCTGGAAATTGTCAAAAAGATTGCGAAGGAAGATATTCCGGACGACGAAGCGAATGAGCCCGACGTGGATGTCGATCCTCCGTTAAGAGAGTGAACAGTGTTTTCGGTTCTGGGGTCAGCCATGGTAAATGCACTGGATCCCCCATCTCACGGATGCCGTGAGGGAGGACGGAGCGTGGACGAACATCGTAAAGAGATTGACGGAACTTGGCAAGCGGGCTTCTAAACCAGCAGTCCCAGGAGAAGCTTGTGAACTTCAATGACGAGAAGTTGCTATGACCCAAAGGAGAAAAGAGGCAGTCATGACGACACAAACAACGAAGATCTCGGTGAAGATCGACAAGGCCAACGGGAAAGGCAAGCCTACATTGAGACCCGCAATCGAAAACACCCAGCCCGTCAATTGGGCAGCATTTCTCGCAGGGTTGTCGCGCGGGAAGACCGCCCTGGAATACGGCGCGGACCGCACGATCTTCGTGCAGGGAGACCCTGCGGATTCGGTGTGGTATCTCCAACAGGGCAAGGTGAAACTTGCGGTGACCTCCCAACAAGGCAAGGAAGCGATCGTTAGCGTCTTGGGCGACAACGAGTTCTTCGGCGAAGGATGCCTTGCCGGCCAGCCATTGCGGATCTCAACGGCTACCGCAGTGAGCGATTGCACTCTTTACCGGATCGACAAGGCGCTGATGGTGCGTCTGCTCCACGAGGAGCACGGAATCTCGGAATTGTTCGTCACGCATTTGCTTTCCCGCAACATTCGATTTGAAGAGGATCTGGTCGACCAGCTTTTCAACTCCAGCGAGAAGCGCTTGGCCCGCATTCTCTTATTGCTGGCGCACTTCGGCAAAGAAAGTAGAACCGAGACGGTCCATCCCGGAATCAACCAGGAACACCTGGCGCAGATGGTCGGCACCACCCGGTCGCGGGTGAGTCACTTCATGAACAAGTTCCGGACGCTGGGCTTTATCGATTACACGGGCAGTGGCGCGTTGACGGTTAACAATGGCCTCTTGAGCGTGATCTTGAGCGACTAGTCCAGATTCCTCCCTCGTTCTCTTCTCAAGGGATCCATATGATCGCAGGGGCCGACGCCCCATTCGCGTTAACGTAACTCCTTGTGTTCCCAATAGCCCGCGTAGCGGGAGTCATCATGTGGCTCATGGCGCCAGCCGTGGGTAAATCCCGCGCCCGGACAGGGGAGACATCAGCGCGACGGCCCGCGTAGGACCCCGATGTCGCCACCGCCGTGGCCCAAGAAATACATCGGGCTGACGAATCCCACGCCTGCTCGCCGTGGGAAGCAAGATGTCGCATCTACTGTGGCTGCGGACGGTAGCGCATGTCGAATGCTCGGCAAATCCCGCCCCCTCCACATTGTTGTTTTCCTCATATTATCTGAGATGAGCATTATTGACCTCATATGTGAGCGTTAATGAACTGACACCCCTGCGCGCACACGGTATAACGAAGGTGCCTCGATTATCTAGCAAGAGGTAGAAGTGACATGAGTCGGAGGCAACACCAATGAAACGAAATCGAGTTATCTGCACAGCAGTTCTGTTATTACTTCTCGCAACCACCGTTCCTGCGTTCGCACAAAAAGGCGAAGAGGAAAAGGGCGGAGGCGGAGGAAAACCTCAGGCGGCGCAACACGAGCAACAACCTCAGCACGCACAGAAAGCACAGCCGCAACGCGCCGAGAAAGCAGCGCCACAGCGCGCACAGAAGGTTGAGCCGCAACGTGCCGAGAAGGCACAGCCACAGCGTGCCGAGAGAGCGCAGCCACAACGCGCACAAGCGCAACAGCCCGGAAGACAGCAGACCCAGACCGTTGCTAGCAGCCGTGGCAGCGGGCAATATGGGCGAATTTCTGCCGCGAGTTACCATTCCCATTTTGGTCACGACCATTCCTTCCACATGGGGCGCCCCCAGATGATCGGCGGGTATAACCGCTTCCAGTACGGCGGCTATTCGTTCGGGTACAATCAAGGATGGCCAGCAGGCTGGGGCTATAACGACAACTTTTATGTCGAGTACATTGGCGGCGCCTATTTTCTGTGCGACCTGAGGTATCCCGGCATCCAGATTACCCTCAACATGTTCTGACGACTTACCCAGCACAGCCTCGGGGAAGGATTCGGTCGGCGCGGGCCGGTCGAGTCGCCCCGAGAGGGAAGCTCGACGATTGTTTGGCTTGAGAGTTGCCTTGGCGGCCAAGAACGCGGTGCTGTCATGAGCAGTTTTGACCAGACACCCGAATCATCCCGGGGTATAACCAACAGGTATCGCGCTGCGGGCGGATGATATAAACCAACTCGTGGAAACAGAATCTAAAATTCGCAAGGTCGCCTTTCTCGGCGACTACCTCCCGCGCAAGTGTGGAATCGCCACCTTCACGTCTGACCTGCTTACCTCGGTGGCGGCGGAGCACCCCCAAAGCCTCTGTTTTGCTGTCCCGGTCAATGATGTCGAGAAGGGCTACGAGTATCCCGGCGTCGTGCGTTTCGAAATAGAAGAGCAGGATCTCTCTTCCTATCACCGGGCGGCGGACTTCCTCAATATCAGCAATGTGGATATCGTCTGCGTCCAGCACGAATTTGGCATTTACGGCGGGCCCGCCGGGCGGCATTTGCTGGCGCTGGTTCGCGAACTGAAGATGCCCGTCGTTACCACGTTCCACACCATTCTGCGCGAGCCCAACGACACCCAGCGTCGCGTAATGCAGGAATTGATCGCGCACTCGACCCGGCTGGTAACCATGACCGAACGCGGCCACCAGATGTTGCAGGATATTTACAAGGCGCCCTGCGCCAAGATCGATCTCATTCCGCATGGCATTCCCGACATACCGTTTGTGGACCCCAATTATTATAAGGACCAGTTTGGCGTGGAAGGACGGGTGGTGTTGCTCACTTTCGGGCTGCTCTCACCCAACAAGGGGATCGAGCAGGTCCTGAACGCTCTCCCGCAGATTTTGGCGGAATTCCCGGACGTGGTTTATATCGTCCTGGGTGCGACGCATCCCCATGAGTTAGCGGAGCGCGGCGAGGCCTACCGTCTCAGCCTGGAAATCCTGGCCAAGAAGAACAAGGTCGAGAAGAGCGTGATCTTCTACAACCGCTTCGTAGAACTCGAGGAGTTGAAAGAGTTCATTGGCGCGGCCGACCTCTACATTACGCCCTACCTCAACGAAGCGCAGATTACCTCGGGGACGCTCGCTTACGCATTTGGCGCCGGCAAAGCCGTGGTTTCCACCCCGTATTGGCACGCCGCGGAATTGCTGGCGGAGGACCGCGGTGTTTTGGTGCCCTTTGGGGATTCGAACGCCATCGGCCGCGAGGTCGCCGGCTTGCTGCGCGATGGGAACCGCCGCAACGCCATCCGCAAGAATGCCTACAAGCTGGGCCGCGAAATGGTGTGGAGCAACGTGGCGCGTCTCTACATGCACTCCTTCGAACAAGCTCGGCTCCAGGGCGCCTCATTAACGAGAAAGTTATTTGCTACGAAGACTCTCGACCAGCAGCCGCGCGAGCTGCCAGAAATAAGACTGGACCACCTTTCCCAGATGACCGATTCGACCGGCATTTTCCAACATGCCATTCTCACGGTGCCGAATTTTTCGGAAGGGTACTGCACGGACGACAATGCCCGTGCCTTCATTCTCTGTACGCTGCTCGACGAGTTGAAAGAAGAACCGGCACGGGTAGGAATACTCTCTTCCACTTACGCCGCTTTCTTGAACTACGCCTTCGAAGACAAAACGAAGCGGTTCCATAACTTCCTCAGTTTCGACCGCCGCTGGCTTGGTGAACATGGTTCCGAGGATTCCCACGCCCGCGCGCTCTGGGCGCTGGGCGTGGGCGTGGGACGCTCCCCACATCGAAGTTTTCAGGTTATGGCCGGACAACTCTTCGCGCGGGCATTACCGGTGGTCGCGGACTTCACGTCCCCGCGCGCGTGGGCCTTCAGCCTGATCGGCATCCACGAATATCTACGGCGTCTGGGTGGCGACCGCTCGGTCAGTCAAATCCGCGAAGCCCTCATCACCCGGTTAATGGATATCTTCGACCGGGCTTCTCACCCGGACTGGCCCTGGTTTGAAGAGAAGTTGAGTTACGATAATGCCAAGCTCGCACATGCCCTGATTCTCAGCGGACACAAGAACGGACATCAAAAAGTGTTTGATCGGGGCCTCAAGGCGCTACGTTGGCTGGTGGAGTTGCAAACCTCGGAGAATGGGCACTTCCGGCCCATCGGGAGCAACGGATTCTATCAACGCGGCGGAACGCGCTCGAACTTCGATCAGCAGCCGATCGAGGCTCACTCGATGGTGTCGGCCTGTCTTGAGGCCTACCGCGCAACCTCGGACTCCTGGTGGTACGAGCAGGCGCAACGTGCCTTCGACTGGTTCTTGGGCTGGAACGACCTCGGCTTGGAACTTCACTCCGTGAATACCGGCGGCTGCCACGACGCGCTGCACGTGGATCGAGTCAACGCCAACCAGGGAGCCGAATCGACGTTGGCCTTCCTGCTCTCGCTGGCGGAAATGCAGCTCATGCAAAACGCGGTCACGGTGTTCAATGAACCAGCTTCTTAGCTCGATCATCCTATGAGAACCATCAACCTTAAGCGCAGCAATATCTCACTATTTCCGGACTGCAAACGTGTCCTGCTGCGGCCGTTTCATTTCATGAGCGGACAGCGCGCCAGCGAGATTTGCGCCCACATTATGGCCCTTTCCGAAGATCAAACGGAGAGCTTGCTGGGAGAGTTGTGGGCTGCATTCGGAAGTCGCCACAAAAATATCCGGGAGTACTTCCGGCGTCGGTTCGAAGAGGTACGCCCCTATCTGTTGAGCGACCATGCAATCTCCGAAGAGCGGTCGTTGTTAATTGGTGGGTATTTCACTCACGAGTATTCATTTGAGGCTGCGGCGCTGTTCAATCCCTCCATGGTGCTGCACCCGGACCAGTCGAACCTGGCGGAAGGGGCGCAGCGTTTTGTTCTGAGCCTTCGAGCCACGGGGGAAGGGCATATTTCCTCCATTACATTTCGCAGCGGCGTTGTGGACTCCGAGGGAAACGTGGCGATCGATCCGCCCACACGTTATAGCCTGGGGCCAGCGCACGTTCGCGACGCTGCCTTCGAAAAGGGTTTGTTCGAGCGGAAACTCCGGGAAATGAATCTCACGGGCGCCTTTAGCCGGGAAGTGTTAAAACTTCTGGGGGAACCGTTCACGCTGGATGAGCTGCACACCAGCATCAACCTTGTAGCCAAGGAGCTGCGGGCGCGTGATCTCGAAACCGAAAAAGTGGCCAAGAAAACCCTGACGCTCGCACAATCGTGTTTTGAGGTTAAATTCGATGCAAGTTCGCATTTATCCGAACGCGTGCTGTTTCCCTATACAGGCGTGCAAAGCCACGGCCTTGAGGATGCCCGGTTTGTGCTTTTTCAGGACGACGACGGCACACGGACTTATTACGCGACCTTCACCGCCTACGATGGCAAAGAGATCCAGCCGCAGTTTCTTGAAACACCCAACTTCCTTCATTTCAAATTTACCACGTTGAACGGTCAGGCCGTGCGCAACAAAGGCATGGCAGTCTTTCCCCGGAAGATCAAAGGCCTTTACGCGATGCTGGGCCGACAAGACTATGAGAACATCTACGTGATGTTTTCCGACCATCTGCATTTCTGGCACGCCAAACAACTCGTTCTGTGACCAAAGTTCCCCTGGGAATTCATGCAGATGGGCAATTGCGGCTCGCCCATTGAAACCGAACGCGGCTGGCTAGTGCTAAGCCACGGAGTTGGACCGATGCGGAAATATAGCATCGGGGCTTTCCTGCTCGACCTTGATGACCCAACCAAAGTCATTGGCCGCCTGCGCGACCCGCTCATCGTGGCCAACGAAAACGAACGCGAAGGCTACGTCCCGAACGTGGTTTACTCCTGCGGGAGCCTCCTGCACGGCGACCGCCTGATTATTCCTTACGGGACGTCCGACTACGCCACAACCTTTGCCACAGTGCCGCTCGACGAAGTTCTGGCCGCGATTCAATAAATGGTCGCCTCTGTGCCAACCCAACACGGAGCGCTTGCGGTGTGATATTTCGTCGCCTTTGTTGTCGGCCTGTTCTGCGCTTGGCAGGTTCAGGTCGGAAGGGTGAAGCCTTGGCTGGTGGGCCGCAATCGCACGGGGGCCTCGTGGTTCCTTTTGACCAAGGTAGTGAGCAAAGTAGCACAGACAACGGAAAGAATGAGGAGCAAACTGTAAGCGGTGCTGGCCCAGCTCAGCAGGCCATCGTTCGTGCGGGAATGGTCCCCGAATGGTTCGCTGTCACTTGCACAAGTCCCGAACTCGTCTGCGTCCTTCCAACCGATGCTCACGATAGCAGATAACACACCTGGAAGAGAGTTGGAATGAACCTCGCGCAATATTATGAAGACACATCAGCAAACTGGTTGCAACCGGGCTCTCGGCCCGAACAGACTTTTCAGAAGGAGACTCAAAAATGAAATTCAATCCACTGCATGATCGAATCCTGGTTAAGCGAATTGAAGAGAAGGAGGCGGTGAAGGGCGGAATTATCATTCCCGACTCGGCAAAGGAGAAACCGCTAGAAGGCGAAGTCATCGCTGTCGGAAACGGAAAGAAAACGGACGATGGAAAGATCATCCCCCTGGACGTGAAGGCGGGCGATCGCATTCTCCTCGGCAAATACTCCGGCACAGAAATCAAGATTGATAACGAAGAGTATCTGATTTTGAAAGAGGAAGAAGTACTTGGAGTGGTGGAGGGCAAGGCGGTCACCGCGACTGGGAAGAAGTAGGTGGGTCGTCACGCGGGAGCGACTGCTGACGGAGGTGGCGAGCTTGCAACCGCTGCCTCGTGGTTCCGGCAGCGGACCACAGTCAAAAGAAATCATCTAAAGGAATTTTGGAGGAGCTGAATATGGCAAATGCAAAACTGATTATACATGGGGAAGAGAGCCGCCACGCGATTCTTCGCGGAGTGAATCAACTCGCGGACGTGGTGAAGGTTACGTTGGGTCCGAGGGGGCGCAACGTGGTGCTGGATCGGAAATTCGGGTCCCCGACGATCACCAAGGACGGCGTGACGGTAGCAAAGGAGATCGAGCTTCAGGATCCTCTCGAGAACATGGGCGCGCAAATGGTGCGCGAGGTCGCTTCCAAGACCTCTGACATTGCCGGTGATGGCACGACCACGGCAACCGTGCTGGCCCAGTCGATCTTCCGCGAGGGCGCAAAGACGGTGGCCGCCGGGGCCAACCCGATGGGCGTGAAGCGCGGCATCGAAAAGGCGGTTCGCGCCATTTGCGGCTACGACGAGACAGGCAAGGACGGAGACAAGAAGCACGTCAAAGGCGAACTCGACAAGATTTCGAAGCCGGTCGAAGGCGCGATGATCGCCCAAGTGGGCACGGTTTCCGCCAACAACGATCGCACGATTGGCAACATTATCGCCGAAGCGATGAAGAAGGTAGGCAAGGATGGCGTCATCACGGTCGAGGAATCCAAGACCATGGAGACGAACCTGGAAGTGGTTGAGGGAATGAGGTTTGACCGCGGTTATCTCTCTCCGTACTTCGTCACCGACCCCGAACGGATGGAGTGCGTGCTGGAGGATGCGCTGATCCTGATCCACGAGAAGAAGATCAGCTCGATGAAGGACCTCTTGCCCCTCCTCGAGCAAATCGCCAAGTCGGGCAAACCGTTGGTCATTATTGCGGAAGATGTCGAAGGCGAAGCCTTGGCCACCCTGGTGGTCAACAAGCTGCGCGGGACCTTCCACTGCTGCGCGGTGAAGGCGCCAGGCTTTGGCGATCGCCGCAAAGCCATGCTCGAAGACATCGCCATCCTGACGGACGGCAAGGCTATCTCCGAGGACCTGGGCATCAAGCTTGAGAACGTGAAGCTGGATGATCTGGGCCGCGCCAAGAAGATCACCATCGACAAGGACAACACCACCATTGTCGAGGGTGCCGGCAAGACCTCTGACATCGAAGGCCGCGTGAAGCAGCTCCGCACTCAGGTTGAGGAGACCACTTCCGATTACGATCGTGAAAAGCTGCAGGAGAGGTTGGCGAAGCTGGTCGGCGGCGTCGCTCAGATCAAAGTGGGGGCCGCGACCGAGACCGAGATGAAAGAGAAGAAAGCTCGGGTTGAGGACGCCATGCACGCCACGAAGGCGGCCGTCGAGGAGGGCATCGTGCCCGGCGGTGGAGTAGCTTTGGTGCGCTGCATCCCTGCCCTCCACAAGCTGAAAGGCGACGGGGACGAGCAGATCGGCATTAACATCGTAACCCGTGCGCTTGAAGAGCCTCTACGCATGATCGTTGCTAATGCCGGCCACGAAGGCGCGGTGGTAGTAGAGAAAGTGATGTCGAACAACAACCAGAATTACGGTTTCAACGCGGAGACCGAGACCTTTGGTGACCTCGTCGCGGAGGGTGTCATCGACCCCACCAAAGTCACTCGCGCCGCTCTGCAAAACGCTGCGTCCATTGCTTCGCTGCTCCTCACGACCGAGGCATCGGTCAGCGACTACGCCGACCAGAAAGATCAGACTCCGGCGGGACCTCCGGGAGGCATGGGCGGGGGGATGTACTGAAACTCGGCCACTGAGCCTGGCTGGCGCAGAAGGGCTGCCACTCTGGGACGTCATCGAAAGAACCTGTTGGGGAAGCGAGCCGCGGTGATGGCGCGAGAGTGGTGGTCCTGATCGCCGGCTAAACGGAGGAATGAAACTGATGGCGCAAAAAATCGAAGTCGGGGCGATCCTTATCAAGGACGGTACCGATATGCCGGAAAGCTTGCATTTAGAAAGCGAGCCGTATCTGAAGGGGTGGAGACTCGTCAAGAATCTGTCCAGCTCGGCAATGGACCGCAAACTCTCTGAGGTGGGATGGACCTTCTTCTTCATGGCTCGGGAGGTCAATGCGATGGCCTTTGGTTCGGATTCAGAGAAAACGACCCGCCGGACGGTCGCGAAGGTCGTTGCTAACATGAAGTCGGGTAGATACAACTGCCTGGAAATCTCCCGAGTCGCCGCGAAGAGTTTCCTGGGGTTGCCCTGCGTCACGGTCGTTGGCCATCTGCGACATATTCAGGAAACCATCTATCTCTTCCGCGCTAACCACATTTCAGAAGCGGATCAAGCGACCGTTGCTGCCGCTTGAATCGAAGCGCAATTGTCTTCCGAAGGAGGACTCTCATGATCAACGCTCGCAGACTGGTGATTTCGACCCTTGGGGCCGTGCTACTGGCGGCGCCCCTGATTCGTTCGCAGGATGCGCAGCGGCCTGAGGCAAAGCTGGTCGTTACACAACCTTCGGCGCTTCAAGTACTCGAGTTGCAGCCCCAGCGCTTTGCCGACGGTTGGGCTCCCATGATGTCAGTTTCGGCGCCTGCCATGCGCACCCCGGATCTGTCCCGCTACCGGGCTTCTCAGTTTGGAGAGACGCTCCCTGCACTCGCGAAACAGGCCGGCCTGGATCTTTCTGACGTAAAGCTGATCCATGAACGTCCGGCCGTCATCCAGGAACTGGAGTGGCCGATCTGGCTCGGAGCCGGATCTTCACCGCAAACGGACCCAGTCAAAACGATCCTCTTCAGCTTTTACAACGGGGAGATCTTTCGAATCGCGGTCAATTACGACCGGGATGAAACCCAAGGGCTAACCACAAAGGACATGATTGAAGCAGTTTCGGCCAAGTACGGAACGGCCACCCAACTTGGGAGCACCGAGACCGCCCCTTCTTCCAGTCAGGTTTTCAACGATGGCGCACTCCTCATCGGGCGTTGGGAAGACGCCCAGTACTCGCTTAATCTGTATCATTCCCCTAACCAAGCGACCTTTGAACTGATCGCATTTTCGAAAAAGATGAATGCCCTGGCCCAGGTCGCGACCGCCGAGGCCAACCGGTTGGATGCGCTAAGCGCTCCCCAGCGGGAAATTAACCGTCAACGGATGGAAGACGAGAAAGACCGCGAAGCCTTGGAAAAAGCCAGGCAAGTAAACAAGCCCAACTTCCACCTTTAGCTTTCTGTTGGGGCAGCGTATTTTCATGGGCACGCAATAGCGTGCCGGGTGGCGGGGTAAACCGGCCGCTACGTTGCTGCGCCGCGGCGCAAGCAGCGGGCAAGGTGGAGATTGACGTGCGAAAGATTCCGGCGGACTACCTCTCGCTGACCGGCCACAAGTTTCATGCGCCAAAAGGGATTGGCGCGCTGTATGTGCGGCGCAAAGCGCCATTCTCCCCATTGGTCTACGGCGGGCATCAGGAGCGTAACCGGCGGGGTGGCACGGAAAGCGTGCCGCTGATTGTGGGGATGGGGAAAGCCGCCGAACTGGCTCGCAAGCACTTGCCGGATTACCAAGGTCCGCCCGCTCCGGGATGAGCTTGAGGAAGGTATCTTAAGTTCGATTCCGAACACGGAGTTGAACGGCCACAAAACGCAGCGGATTCCCAACACGACAAACATCACATTTCATGGGATCGAATCCGAGGCGCTTCTCATACTGCTCGACAAGGAAGGTATATGCGCATCATCCGGTTCAGCTTGCCTTGCTGATTCCGACGAACCTTCCCACGTTATCAAGGCAATGAAACCGGAAGCCGGAGCATCCCGGCAGATGATCAGGTTCTCGATTGATGCCGCCACAACCCGCGAGCAGATCAGATCGGTGGTCACTTCCGTGAAGCGTGAGGCGGAAGTGGTAAGCGGAGTAGTTTCGCAAGCCTGACTATGGCGTTCAATTGCTGTGGCCCGGAAAGCAACAACGCTGCCGCCGTAGCGTGGAATTCAGATTAGGGCGCCGTCAACCGGAGGTCCGCGGTGACGGGCAATTCAAAGAGGTCACTTCGCAGCAGGCGCGTCGAGAAGAACATCACCTCCAGGTTCTCTACTTCACGGGTGGTGGGATTCAGGCGCGCCACCACATCGTCGCCCAATTCTTCCGATGTCTGGGCAGGATAGGGCGGGCACTTGTCAATGTGGAGGATGTCGCCTTCCCGATCGTACTTAAAGGTCAATTTCGCGTCCATTCCACGACTCCTTGCCCAAGTTTGCTGACCACGTATGCGGTAACCACCCAGTGGCGGCGAGTCCTGCGCTCGCTTACAACCACAACGACAACGTGCTTACCACCTATGATGTCATCAAACCAGCGGGAGAACAAGCGTGCATCGGCCGAGCGGGCGCTACGCCGAACCTCGTAAGGTTCTGCCAGCGTCAAACGAATGCGATCGCGGATCTTGGGCAAAAGCTCCGGGTGGCGGTTCCCGACGTGCTTTTCTCGTTCTTCTGTAAGCTCTACTTCACCCGCCAGGTACGGGCAGGAAAATCGCACTCGCTGGTCCCCTCAACGCGCCGGCATGGCAGCACTTCCCCCACGACATGCGCTCCCGTGCATCCACCACTCGGGGTGGTCGCAATATGTGACCTCCTGTTTCATGAGGGCTTTTCCCTAAACCCTAATCCCGAGCCATTCTTACTGTCAACTGTCGACTGTGAATTAATTTCGCAGCTTTCTCTGCTCCGCGAGGGCGTCACCCGGCCATTGAAGCTTTCCTACCACATCAGCGAAATTGTATTTAGACCCGTTGGGCTGTGGCGTGCTGCCCACCACCAGGACGAGCTCCACGGCGCCAGCCGGAAGTTCCACGGGCACATCCAGCCGCAACCGGCCGTCCGGTCCCACCTCGCCTTTCGTCTTCACGACCTGCATAGGACGCTCTCCCCGCGCGCGCCAACGGACTCACGCCAGGATTCAGTGTATGGGGATTTGAATTTGCCGTGTCCCCGCCACTACTCCCCAGCACCTGTTCTGCCCGAACCCTAATTTGGAATCCTAATCCCCTGCTTCCCACGGGCGTTCACATGTGATGAATGCGTGCGCAACGAAGAACCGCACAGGAACGCAAAATGCGCGTATCTGTGCGCTACCAGCTTTCTACGAAGCGGCTCCCGCATGGCAGCGAATCACGCTCGCCAAAAAGCCCTCGTAGCGGCGAGTTTACCTCGCCAAAATGGCGGCGTAAAGTTGCCGCTACCATCGAGCGTAGCGCAGACCTGTTCTGTAGGGCCGCGGCTCTTAGGTTCAAATCCTCGTGTAAGGACCGGGCGAAATTCGCGACCCATCTAGGCGCGATGCTGTGCACAGGCAGTGGGGAACGAAACGGCAGAGCACGGGTGGGGGCGAAGAAGCGCGGACCTCAAGAACAGGGCCGCGCTACGCTGGATAGCTGTATAATATTTCGCAGCTACCCTACGGAGAACAAAGTGGGCGGTTCAATTCCGGTTCCGAGATTTCCGGGAATCCCGTCCTTCAGCCTTGATCCCAAACAATTCGGAGGGCGAAGAGCCGCAATCGGATTCGCGTTCCAAAAGTACTACATCACCTATGTTCTCGCCGGGTTGGCCGCGGGGAAGAAAGACTTCGTATTCGCTCGCATTGAAGGGGTCGAGGACCTTGATATTCTAACTCGAACGGAGAATGGGTGGACCGAGTCATATTACCAGATCAAGTCCAGAAAGGAAGGCACGGGCAATTGGACCATTGCACGAATCGAAAACGAAGGGGTGCTGTCCCATTTCTACAAAATCTACCGAGAATTTCTAGCTGCCAACCCCCAAGATTCAAGGCAAATCGAGCTCATCCTCGCCGTTGAAGGAGACCTAGACCAGGAAGTTTCAGGTCTGAAGCATAAGACGGAGGGTGTTTCGAAAGCAAAGGCGAAAGCCTTCGCCACAGCTTCTCTGCATGAGCTGACTACTACCGACCCACGGTATCAAGATGTTTCCAGCGATGTCCGCGCATTTTACGAAACGGTTGCTGCCAAGTTCCTTCAGCCGAGTCCGCCAAAACGGAAGAACATCCCGGAGTTGAAGACGTGTGCGGTGGAATTATCCAAACACTCTGGTCAAAACTCTCAAGTGCTTGAGGACGACATATACGGCGCAGCCACAGAGGCCCGGGGATCATTTGAGGGCTTTTGCGCGTGCTTGAGATTCGAATCGCGAATAAGCCACCCAAAGGAGTTGGCGCTTTCTCACTTACAGGGCACGGGTGACTTTGGCCCTAAAGGGGCTAGGCATGCACTCGAACGTCTGACCAAAGCCGTAGAAAACGAATCATCGCGACCTGACCCAACAATGATTGACCCCACGGTTCTCGCGGATTGGCTCGGAATCCAAAGCGGGCCAATCCTCCAATCCAAGCCGGCAGAGGCCAAGGGCCGGGTAGAACGTAAGGGGTCACTGGCCAAGATCGCAGACCTGTTGACCAAACGGCGGTTCGTGGTCCTCTACGGCCTTACGAAGATTGGGAAGTCACAGCTGGTTTCCTCCTTGATAGATTTTCTCCAGAAGACAAATGAGTACTTTTGGTTCAGTTTCTCCGGCTCTCCAACAGACAGCGGTTTGTTGGTGGAGCAACTCGCCTATTGGGCTGCGAAACGGACGTCCGTTTGGCAAGTCTATGAAGATATTGTTGCACACCGCCTTTCGATTGCTCAGGCATACGAGAGGCTGTCGATGTTGCAGATAGACGGTGCTCTGGTTATACTCGACGACTCCCACAAGCAAAAGGACAAGAGCGTGTTTGAAGAAGTCGGTCAGCTTGTAGCTAATCGATGGTCGAATTCTCACCTGATAGTAATCAGCGAACAAAGAATTCCTGAAACCAGCATAATTGGGAGTGAACATTTTCACGTCAGCGGATTAGAACCCAAGGAGGCAATTCAGTTCGTCAGAAAACAAGGAATCAACCTTTCTCTCGCGGTCGTAGAGTTTTGCATGTTGTCCGTTCAGATCGGTGGCCATCCCCTCATGTTAAGAGCCATTTCCGAAAGGCTTCCTAAAAGACCCTCTAGGGACGGTGTTCTAACAATTCAGAAAGACCTACCGAAAATCGGATCGGTCCGAGCATTCCGCGAGGTTTTGTCGCAGCGTGTTTTCTTTGATGTCCTGAAATCAGACTCGCAGCGAACTTGGATGCGAAAGCTGTCAGCCCTGACATCATCGTTTACTCCCGAAACTGCATTCGTAGTCGCAGAGACACCTCCGAAACTATCGGTCGGCCAGGAGGATTGGAATTGCTTGGCTTCGTCGATACTTGAGGAAATAAGGGCGAATCACTACTCGCTACCTGCTCTCATCCGGGAGATATCGGTTGGGAGGCAGGACAAGGATCGAATCAGGAAGATCCAGATTGCCGCTGCGCGCCATTTCTTCAAATCAGCAATCACGTCCGGGAAGGCTGATTTCCAGGACTTTCATGCCGCGATAGTCCACTTGATTGTCGCTGGCGAACATGAAGAGGCCGCATTTCGGTTCTTGGCGGCTCTCCCGTCGTTCTTGAACGCAAGAGCGTTCGAACCATTCGAATTTCTCCTCATGGTGCTCAACGGCGGCCCAGTGCAACGCAAACTTCGCGATCCCGGGCTCCGAGTCTCCCTCCTTGCCGCGGAACTAACTCTCCGGCTAGGAGCAAAGGAGAGCCTCGACCATGCCAAAGTTCTAGGGTTGATACGACGAATGCACACTGTGCTTCGTAAATTGCCCCGTGGCAAGATGCGATATTCAAGGCAGGTGGCTTTGCTCGCGACACTAAGTTTCGCCCGCGGGAAACGCCTGGGCGACTTTAGCGAAGCCACTGCACATCAGCTTCATCGGTTGTTTACACCAAATCAGTTGGCGATAGAATTGGCGATTTGCGGCGGCGAACGTAGAGAGATTCTCCGGGCGGCTCAAATGTACGTTCAATCGAGCAGCTTCGCGTATAAACTTGCTCCCTCCGTGCTTAGACAAGCAATCCTCGCTACAAAGACAGTCAAAGGTTCTCCTATGACCGCCGAAGTCGTCAACTCCCTGTATCGAAAATATGCGTTTGGAACGACGCGCACTTCGCGGGCTTTGGCTGTACTACATCAACACTCGGCAGAATATCTGGAGAAGGGGCTAGTTGGTCCGCAGTTTGCCTGTGAACATGCTGCTGCGCTTCTCATCCACGGGCGGCTTGGCGAATATGGCAAGGCGCGAGAAAGGATACGATCTCTGTATGTACAGGGTGACGAAATCGGTCTATCACCAGAACTGCTGGCACGGGCAGAACTGCTCATTGCAGACACCTACTGGGCCGAAAAAGACTACACACAGAGCGCCGAATTCTATCGGAAAGCACTTGGTAGACAGTTTGAAGACATTTCGATTACCCGTCACGCCCGCAGGCGACTATTAGATTCCATTATCATGCTCGCCAAATACCCTGAAGCTGTGAGTTTGTCGCTGAGCATCTTGCGTAGCAGCCGAAGACACATGCCTGCGGGAGACAAATTACAGATATATGCGCGCATTGCATACGCGTGTGCTGAAAATGGAAACATCAAACAGGCGGCTGTCGCCTGCTGGAGACTAAGCAGACTCGCTGAATTTGCCGGGGAAGACGAGCTTCGCTATCTCGCGTACTTCCTTTCAGCCTGGGTGCTCCAGCATTTAGAGTTTTCAGACACCCTCATCTTCAGGCCGCAAATGACGCTCCGCGACAGCGACGCTCTTTCTGACTCTGTTTCTACTAAGTCACTTGAGGAATGGCGGAAGGCTGACCCACTCCGGATAAAGACAACCTGTCTCATCGCTGCCACTTTCGAGCTTACTGGCGAGCTACGCCGAAGCGAGAATCTGTTGATGAGAGCCTTGAGAGTTTCTGAAAAAACGGAATCGGAGACCTCTGAAGTCCCACCCGGGTCGATCTTCCTTTGCGCGAAGCTAGGCCGAATTCAAATAAATCGTGGAAGGATAACGGAAGCGGCTCGTTCGGTTATGAGCGCAATTAACCTTAGCCTCCAGTCCTCAGGAATAAAGGCAAGTATTGCCACTTGGAAATTGTGGGAATTAATTGAGCCAGGGGTTCGGTGGCCCTCTGATGAAGATGTGTCGCTGTTCTTTTCGTCACTGGCAGCGGGGTTTACGAGAGAATTTGCGGTGCAAGCATGGCTGCGCTATTTGGAATGCGGTATTTTATTCGACCGCATGATTATCCAAAAAGCAAAGCGGCGACTCCTTGAGGCTGAACAATTTGCGGAGTCTGCCTCGGACAAGCACCTCCTTGCAAGCATTCGTAGCGAAAAGTTGTTTGCCCGCATAGAAAGTATGTTTTCGAGCCAAATTGATTGGCTCACTGAAGCTCTCAAGACGGCTAATTACCTCGCCGCAGAAGATGAATTGCAAGAAGCAAGAAACGCCTTTGGACAGAATGTCGACACGATGGCTCGCCACTATTCGGGCCCCATCTTCGGTGGGATACTCCAAACGTTGCAAGACCTCAAGCAGCTCTATTCTGAACACCAATTTGAAGTGGCCGTTTATGCGCTATGCAAATTGGGTACTCAAGCCCATTTGCTGTCCGGGTCCATCCCTAAGATCGAGGCATACCTAAGGGATAATGCGAAATACCTGCCAATTTGAATCGCGCAATTCCAAAGGCGGTAGCCAAAGTCAGTGGTTTGCTGACTGTGGGCTTTTCTCATGCCTGGCGGGCTGGCGCACAGCAAGCTCAGCTGTGCGTTTTCGAGGAGCAAACGCGAAACGATTACTGGTTTAACGGATGGATGGTCCGAACGTTAATGGCCGTGACCTTGTTGATCGGCTTTTCCGACCTTTCGCTAGCCCAACTTCCACATCTGGTGGGATGAGATGTTGTATTTACAATAGGTTGCGATTTCATTCCGTCACTATGGAGAGAGGTCGTGCCAAGTTCTCACGGGTTTCATGACCTCCGAGGGGATCTTC
>JBKQVI010000466.1:0-5386 GCA_052139985.1 Terriglobia bacterium | reverse complement strand
CCACGAGTAAGGGCCAACTGCGCCGCCCTCGCGCCCTCGACGGCCCCGGGCAAGTTCATGCTTATCGTGGCTAACGCAAAATTACCAAGTTCGAGTCGAACCCATCTACTTACGGACGGATTACGGGTAGACGGTAGACAGGGTCGGAAGGCAAACACCACGTGGCTGTATCCCGTACACCGCCTACCGACTGCTAGTTTTAGGTTTGTGGCAAGCTAACGGGATCAGGCGGTACTGCCGCCGCCCTCCGCCGCGTTTCGAACTTGGCCAGACTGCCTTTGGTCACGGCAGACACCATGGCGTCAACCACAATGGGGTCGTATTTGCTGCCGGCGTGTTTGCGGAGGATTTCCAGGGCTTTAGGGAATTCGGAGCCCTCCTGGTATGGCCGGTCGGTGGTGATGGCGTCAAAGGTGTCCGCCACGGAGATGATGCGCGCCATCATCGGCAGTTCATCCCCCTTGATGCCATCGGGATAGCCCCGGCCGTTCAGCGCTTCATGATGCCAGCGGATGCCGGGCAGCATTTCCGTGAGCTGTTTGACTTGGCGCACGATTTCATGACCCATCACGGTGTGCCGCTTCATGATTTCAAACTCTTCGTTGGTCAGCACGCCCGGCTTCTTGAAAACGCGGTCTTCGATGCCCACTTTGCCGACGTCGTGGAGCGTGGCGGATATGCGAATCTTATCCACCTCCTCCTCCGGCAGTCCCAGCTCTCGCGCCAGAATGACGGAGTACTGCGCCACCCGCAGGGAATGGTCTTTGGTATAGGGGTCTCTGGCATCGACTGCGGCCGCAATCATTTCAATCGAGTCGATAAACAGTTGGCGGTTCTGCTCGGAAGCCATCTTCAAGTTGCCGATGTAGCGCTGAATATCCTCGGCCATCAGATTGAAGGTGTCGGCGAGCTCGTCGATCTCCGTGTGACTGCGGATCTCGGCGCGCTGGGTGAAGTCACGCTGGGCGATGGAGCGGGCGGTCTGCGTCAACATGTCGATGGGTGAGGTAATCGCCTTGGCCGCCAGAAATCCGATCACCAGGCTAAGAACGACGAGCAGCAAGCCCAATTGAAACGTCTGGCTGCGCATTTCGGTGACTGTCGCGTACGCGTCGCTGGTTTTCCTTTGGACGATCACGCCCCAGCCCAGCTTTTGCGTGGGTGCGTAAGTGCCCAGCATCATGACCACGTGGTTGCCCTGCTGCAGGGGGAAGAGAGACGTTTCCTCCACGCGCGCGCGACCCTCCCAGTCGAGGAATTTCTGCACGATGGGTATGGCCACCATATCCATTCCTGCTACCTTGTCGGGGTCGTAGGACGTTACCAGGCGCCCGGAGTTGTCTACGATATAAGCTTCCAGGCCGGACCGGCCGTTGGTATCCACCAGCTCTTTGGTGATGGGCTTAAGCGTTACGACGGCAGCCACCATACCCAAGAACTGGTTTTTCTGCTTCAGCGGCTCCGCCATCACCATGACCACGTCATTCCCTTCGGGGCCCGGCACAGTGATGGGATTGCTCCGATACTCTTGCCCTTGCTGCGCCGCAGTGAAGGCCGCCTCCAGTGATTTGCGCAGGAAGGGGTCGCTTCCACTATTGAAGTTGCGCGCCTGCGCCTGCACTCCTCGGGCTTGATTGTTCAGCACCGTGGCATAGAGAACCGCAGGCCGCTCCGAAACAAACCCTTCCAGCGCCAGGCGTAGATCCCGATCGGAAGAGTAGTTGGCGGCGGGAATGCGCGTCGCCAAAGGCACGACAGTGTCGAAAAACTCCTTCAACTGCTGATTCAGGCTCTCCATGAAAAGGGAAATGACTTGGGAGATCGATTGGGAGGTGATCGTCTGAAGTACACCTTCCTGTGTCTCCAGCCTTTCCCGGTTCAGGGACATCATCTTGGACCCGTAGAACCATAGCGGCCCCACCGTGATGCCGATTAGGATCAGGAGAATAACGTAGAGGATGCGGACGCGCGTTTTCTTCTGTTTCATTGGCAGCCCTTCGGCGATTATCTTAGGCAATCACACCGTTGAAATCAATAGTACTTATGTGCGTACCAGGGTCGCGTCAAAGTCCCACAACCGTAAGATAACGGGATAATGGCGATCCGGGCGAATTTGGAGTGCGGCAGCTTGCTGCCGCTTTCGGCGCGCCTGCTCGCTGGCGCGCTCTGGGCGGGCAGCAAGCTGCCGGCCCGGAAAGCGGGAGCAAGCTCCCGCACCTCCCGCACTCCATATCGGCGCGACTTCGACCTGACCCTGCCAGGCGGGCAGGTAGTGTCCTAAATTTGTGTTGATGGTGTTAATTATCCGCAGTTTCCCCTGCTATTCATTCTCAGGTGGGGCGGACTGCGCTGCGGCTGCGACGGCTGTGGGTGGCGCAGGCTGGGATTCTTGGGGTACTGGAATTGGACCGTGATCCGATTCAATCCTTTGAATCACACCGACTAGATTTGAGGCAAGGAGCTTTGCCTGCATCGGAGTTAGAATAACGCTTAAATGCTCGATGATTCTCATTTTTCCGGACGCAGTCGGGTAATTTTCTCCGAAAAATAGTCGAAACTCTACCGGCGAAGCGGCTACTCGCACCTGATTGCTGAATACGGTAAAAAAGTCTTCTGATATTTCGGTGATCTCCTTGACTTGATCAGGTGTGAGCGCCTGTGTAGTGAGAAATTCTCGCTTTTCTTCCATTGTTTCCTCCATCACCACGCTTGGCTAAAAAGCTGAATACTTTGAACTGTTGTAGTGCTGGCTGGGTCCGCTGGGACATTGAAATCAAGCTCAGGACGAGCACGCATTGTCCTAGGCGGATCGACAAATGATATTGCAGGAGTAGAAGGGACAGAAGAGTAATATCCACTGATTGCCTGTGATTCGACAGATGGCATCTCTCCGTCCCTAGCAAATGTCACAACATTAAATTCGTCCTGAGAAAATTTATTTTCCCAATTCACCATCTCACTGATCGGGACGAATTTGACGATCAAACCCACCTCGAACGCAGCAGCCAGTCGAATGAGGGTTTCGATGTTGAACTTGATTGCCCCAGGCTTCTCTATTGCTGAAATACGAGGTTGCAACATATTTGACTTTTTTGCCAATTCTCCTTGCGTCATCTCCTGCCTAAGGCGCAATGCACGAATCTGTGAGGGAAGGTTAATATTAATGCTAGCGCGGATATAAGCCTCACGATACTTCCAGTCTTTAAGTTTTTCAATAAATTGAGCTCTTTCGCTCTTGATGAGTCGCTGTTCCATTTTTGAGTTCGCCTTTCCTGTTAAACGCTTGATCGATGGCGTCTTCGGGATGGTATCTTCCTTGCTTATGGTAACAACCGATCAGGAACACCGCTTCCTTTTCTCCGCAGAAATCTCCCAACACCCGATACTGTCGGCCATCCGCGAAAAAACCTAACTCCCAAATCATCCCGCTTTTTCGCTTGAACGGCTTCGGTCTGAGTCCAATCCAATTCAGGTGATTCTCAGTATTTCCTATATTTTTTAGCAGTTTATCGAAGGTTAGGCGTCCATCTTGAAAGACCTCTTTTTGCAGCCATTCCTCAATCATGTTATTGTCGGCCACGGACACGTAATCCCAGAATTTCCAGCCGCCAAACGATTTTATCATTTCTTTCTTATATGTCAACAAAATTTCGCTTGACATCGCATTATAATTTATTTATTATATTGCTCATGAACAAAAATGCCAGCCAATCCAACAAGTTATCAGGAGTAGCTGGCCTTAGAGTCCTCTGTGGGCCTGGCTTGGTGCTGCCCTCGCCGACTGGAGGCGAGGCGACAGAGGGTCCGATCCCCTCCAGGTCCACCGGATTAATAATGCTCCCCGCAAGCGGTTGCCGCCGCTCACGGGGAATGTCCTCGGGTATGAGCCAAGGACACGGTTGTGAACCCGCTGCCATTTTGGCTCTTAGACCCGAAGAAAGCAAGGGTCAAAATGACTTGCCACAACTGCCAAAGCGAGTGCAGGAAATTTGGAAAAACGCGAAAGGGCCAGCAGCGTTTTCAGTGCTGCCAATGCCACAAAGCATACAGTGACCGGCCCGAGAGATTGGAAGGGACTTACGTGCCACCCAAAGAGATCACCGCCATTCTCCGCTTGCTTGTGGAGGGCATGTCCGTGCGTTCCATTGAGAGAATTACCGGCGTCCACCGCGACACGATACTGAACGTGCTGGTACTCGTCGGCGAGCGTTGCGAGCGCCTCATGGAGCGAATCATCAATAACCTTCCAGCGCGCGATGTTCAATGCGATGAGATTTGGGGATACGTTGGATGCAAAGAGAAGCGCAATGTGAGCGGTGACCCACTACGCGGAGACGCCTATTGCTTCGTCGCGGTCGAGCGCAACACAAAGCTGGTCCTGACGTGGCATCTCGGAAGGCGCACGGCCCGCGACACAATGGCTTTTACCGAGAAGTTGGAAGGGGCCACGGCGGGACACTTCCAGATTACCACTGATGGCTTCGCCCCCTATTTTGACGCCATACATACCTGTGTTGGAACGCGAGTTGACTATGCCCAACTTATCAAGGTTTACGCTACGCCAGCCGAGGGCGAACACCGCTATTCGCCAGCCAGCGTGGTAGAAGTCATAGCAAAGCCAGTATGGGGCCAGCCTGATCCCGAGCGGATTTGCACCAGCCACGTCGAACGCTGCAATCTTTCGATTCGCATGGCAATGAGACGCATGACGCGGTTAACAAATGCTTTCAGCAAGAAATGGGCGAACCTGAAGACCGCTTATGCACTTTGGTTCGCGTTGTACAATTTTTGCCGCGTCCACCAAACGCTGCGGGTTACTCCGGCCATGCAAGCTGGTATATCCAATCACGTGTGGGAAGTTGCAGAGCTACTACACTAGGAGGCGATATGCAAACCTACAGGAAACAGACTTTGCAAGGAAAGAGCTTTATTTTAGAGGAGGTGGCGTTTTTGGAATGCAAGCTTATCGATTGCGATCTTTATTATTCCGGCGGCGAGTTTGACTTCCCGCAGACGAGTTTGGAGAATTGCCGGATTCACTTTCGCGAGGCAGCGAAGAATACGGCAGCACTGATGCACTTGTTGCAGACGATGGGGCAACAGAAGCCACCAGTAACATTCCCGACGCCGCCTGCGAACAAAGTGAATTGACCTGGGGTTGATCCCTTGGTTTCATCGCTAACACCCTCCGAGGAAGGAAAGCCTAGCATGGGACCAAAAGCTTATCAACACAAATTTAGGACACTACCAGGCGGGCAGGATGCAGGGTGAATTCGTTCGAGCCTCCAAGCGCTATAAGCCTTAAGCAGTTGTAATTTGTTCTGGACAAGCCCCGCACGGCGTTGTATGCTCCTCGGAAGCACGGGGTAGGTTTCAGGTGTGCTGG
>JBKQVI010000465.1:0-14818 GCA_052139985.1 Terriglobia bacterium | reverse complement strand
TAGTCGGCTCCCAGCTTCTTGCCCATATAAAAGGACACGAGGAACATCACCACGAAGTAAATCAACAGGGGCACCGCAATGCGCAGCACGTCCAGCGGCAATTGAACGATGTATTGCCCCTTCAGTGAAAACATCACCACAATCGTGAACAGCAAGGCCACCAACGTGAGCGGGCTAATGCGGGGCACAAACTTCCTTTCATACCAGTCCCGGCCTCGCGATCGGACAAGCGTAAATCGGGTGATCATTCCCGCTAGAAACGGAATGCCAAGATAGAAGAATACGCTTTGCGCAATTTGCTTCATGGAAACGTCGACGATGGTCCCTTTCAAACCGATCCACGAGGGCAGCAGGGTGATGAAGAACCACGCGTAGACGGAATAGAAAAGCACCTGGAAAACCGAATTGAAGGCCACCAGTCCCGCTGCGTATTCGGTGTCTCCTTTTGCGAGTTCATTCCACACAATCACCATGGCGATGCATCGAGCCAGGCCGATCATGATCAGACCCACCATGTATTCGGGATAATGCCGCAAGAAGGTGACGGCCAGAACAAACATCAAGACCGGCCCGATCACCCAGTTCTGGAGCAACGAGAGCAACAGGACACGCTTGTTCCGGAAAACCTCGCCCATTTCTTCGTACCGGACTTTGGCTAGGGGCGGGTACATCATCAGAATCAAGCCAGCGGCGATGGGGATGGAGGTGGTACCGACCTGAAAGGCGGTGATGGTCCTCACTAGACTCGGCAAGTAATAGCCGGAAGCCACCCCCACGGCCATGGCGAGAAAGATCCAAACCGTAAGATATCGATCGAGGAATGAGAGTTTCCGCGCCAAGTGTTCTGACATCGTTGTATGCCTTTCGATCGCAAATTTGGACGATCATGGAGAGCCTTATCTGCCGCACCAACCCGCCAGAACGCTTGCCACGCCGCTACGCACTGGGCTTTTTCGCCCGCACGAAGGCGCTCAGGGCTTCGCTCCGGCCAGGCCCACCAAACGTGAACCAAGCAGAATAGGTGGCCTCTCATTTTCTGACCTGCTAACCGCCATGCAGGCCCCGGCGAACTACTTCGTTCCGCAGCACTGGGGGCCGCAGCACGGGCTGGGCTTCTTTGCCCGCACGAAGGCGCTGATGAACTTCTCATCCACGAGCGGCGCGATTGCATCGACATCGATTCCCTTGCTCGCCAGCAGTTCGCGCGCATCCGCAACGTGATACACGCGTGTCGCCTCGACGCTGACCGTCTCGAACCCCGCTCCCGCCAGTTTCGCGAGATATTCCTTTTCCTCGAGCGCTCCAGCCATGCAGCCGACCCAAAGTTCCACACTCCGCCGGATTTCTCTGGGAACCTCACCGCGAACCACGATGTCGGAGACCGCGAACCGGCCGCCGGGCTTCAGCACCCGAAACGCTTCGCGCAACACACGGTCTTTGTCCGCGGAAAGATTGATGACGCAGTTGGAAATGATGACATCGACGGAGTTATCCGGCAGCGGGATGTTTTCAATTTCGCCGCGCAGAAATTCTACGTTCTCGACCCCGGACTTGCGCTGGTTCTCACGCGCCAGGGCCAGCATCTCGTCCGTCATGTCCAATCCGTAGGCCTTTCCCGATGGTCCCACGCGCTTGGCCGAAAGGAGAACGTCAATGCCCCCGCCCGACCCCAGATCGAGGACCGTTTCGCCCGGCTTCAGTTCGGCCAGCGCCGTTGGGTTGCCACAACCCAATGAGGCCAGGAGGGCTTCTTCAGGGATCTGGCCGGTTTGGCTGCCATCGTAGAGGTTGGAAGTGATCGGGTCGGGACAACCTTCCACTGCGGGGGCTGCGCCGCAACAGGAATTTCCTCCCTTGATGACACGTAAAGCGGCCTGACCGTACTTTTCCTTCACGACTTCCTTGATGTCCTGTGTGTTCATTTGCTCTTCCTTTCCGGGCCGCACGTCGGTGCCTGCCCAATCCCCACGAGCTCACGGGGTTCGATCGCCTTGTTGCGAGTACAACACTCGGCGTATAAGAAGTTAATGATTTCCTGAAGGGCGTCGGTATTTGCCGTATACCACAAGAACGTGCCGTCGCGCCGTACCTTGACCAAATCCTCGTTCTTGAGCTTGTCGAGATGGTGGGACAAGGTCGAGGCGGGGATTTCCAGCTCTTCCTGAATGTCTCCAACGATTAATCCCTGGGGGTGAGCGGTCAGGAGAAGCTGCATGATGCGCAGCCGGGGTTCCGCCCCCATGGCGGCAAACATATCGGCGTAGCGAGTGATCTGCTCAGTGGCTTTGTGAGGACTCATGTTTCGATTATACTGGAAATAGAGAACAAGGCAAGCCCGATGTTCGGGGTCTTTTGCTGGAGCGACGGGCTCGCACAAGAGATGAGAGGGTTCTCAGCGCGACTGAGCGCCTGTATTTTCGATGGCGTCGAAGAGGCCCAAAGGCTTGGGGACCTCGCCTGCCAGTCTTGATCTACGGCAACGGGATTCTGCTATTTTGGCACTTTCGGCCAAACCATGGTCCAAAGCCACGGGTAAACATTTGGACGCATGTCAAATCGAAAGGACCTAGCGATTGTCAGCGGCCAAACGATGGTTCAAAAACGGCCAAACGATGATTCAAATCACACGAGAAGACACCCCCGGTTTAAGGCGGAACCGGCGAGTGGGTCTACTGAACTTCGCACGGGCTCACACACAAGCCCTCCCCAGCCCCAACCTGCGGCCGAATTCAACACATTGCACATCTACGGTTCGGTAATACGGCCAAGTGAAGAGAAGCGCAGATCCGGACATCCCAGCACCCCGTTTCTCGGGAGTTTGAATGCGTGAGGCACTTCTACGGTTTGGCGACTTGCTGTAGAAGTGCAACCTCTGACTCCCCAAGTCCCCATCTAGGAAGTTACCGTGCCTGCTTGTGATCACTTGGCTAGTCGCCTATACTCGGAGGTGCCCTAGGCCCGCGCAGAATCATGATAGAAAGCCCCGTCATCTGCGGCTACCCGCGATGAACGGCGACGCCCTGATAAAACTTTGCCCTTAGTGACTCGGTCCCGTGGTAGAGTCGCGAGTCCGATGATTTTCGTTGTCGGGACAACGGTGGGACGACAAAGCAACAAAAATGTCCCATCACCATTCTGACGGTTCGGGCGGCGAAGGGCTGGCCAATTGGGCGATTGCCGGTAGGGAAAGGCAGGCAATCATGCATTTCATCTGGGACGGTTGATGACATTTCATAGGCGCAACGTCGGTCATTTGGCAGAGTACAGCAACCGGTCCTCAGTCAGGTTTGGCGGAAGACAGCATTTCGTTCGAGCGGCGCTCGGCGCCTTCTTGATGATGGCGGGCGTGAGTTTTCTGTGCGCCCAGTCTGACAGCACGGGAGCGTTAGGCGGGACCATCACCGGCGGGAATGGAGCCGTGCCGGGCGCCACGGTCGCGCTCACGAACAACGCCACGAACCAGATTCTCACCATGCTCTCGGGGGAAAACGGAAGCTATCGCTTTTCGTTGCTGGTCCCCGGCACGTACGAAGTAAGCTTTACTGCACCCGGATTCAAGACCTCGGAAGCCTCGTCGATCACCGTCAACGTTTCGGAATCTCCCACTCTGGACGCAAACCTGGAACCCGGCAATCCCAGCCAGACCGTGGAGTGCAACTGCCGCTTCAGCCTCGCGGCCTCGTCGTCTGGTACCCTGGTAGATCATAAAACCATCACCGGCGTGCCGCTGACCACGCGCAACTTTGCGCAGGTTCTCTCCATGTCTTCCGGTACGGCTGCGGACGTGAACAACGCCGGAACCCTGGGCCGGGGAACCAGCACGGTGAACGTGAACGGCAGCACGGCTGCGGGCAGCTACACCATCGATGGAGCCTCTGCCCCCAGCACCGTCCCCAATCCCGACGCTATCGCCGAGTTCAAGATTCAGACCTCGCAGTACGACGCCGGCTATGGCGCGCAGGTACCCAGCACCAACGTGATCACACGGGGTGGAGAAAGTCAGTTCCACGGCACCGCCTGGGAATTTGTGCGCAACGACATCTTCAATGCCAATGCGTTCTTTCGGAATGCCACCGGCCAACCCAAACCAGACCTGAAACAAAACCAGTTCGGCATGACGCTCGGCGGCCCGGTCCACCGGGATAAGTGGTTCTTTTTCGGCTCCTACCAGGGAACGCGGCAAGTTAACGGTCTGGACCCTACCTCCGTGGCGACGGTCATCCTTCCGCCCCTCACCAACGATCGGTCGGCGGCGGCCCTGGCGGCCGAATTCTGCCCGGGAAATCACATTCTGACGAGCGGAGCGGATGCGGGCCAACCGGACCCGAACTATCTGACCTTTGCCGGAGGGAAGCAACTCGACTGTGCGAACCAGAATACCGCGACGACCGCTCCCATTGACCCGGTGGCCCTGCGTATCCTTCAGACCAAGCTACCCGATGGCACGTACATGATCCCGGTACCCCAGACGATCCTCACGTCCGGCACCAACGCCGGCATGGGCTTCTCCTCCTTCAGCTTCCCGTCCTATTACAATGAGGACCACTTCATCGCCAACAGCGACTATGTGGCGTCGCCGGTGAACACCCTATCGTGGCGCGGCTTTTTCTCCAGGATTAACCAACGCCGGTCTCTGGGAGCGCCGGGCGGGGCGACGGTTACTCCGGTTCTGCCGGGCGACGGATCTCCCCAGGCGCTCCATGCTCAGGACGATGCCCTCTCCCTCAAGCTGACCTCGCTCCTGACGCCCAAGGTCGCGAACGAAGCACGCTTCGCCTACACGCGCACTCTTCAGTATGCTCGCGGCGTCGGCACTCCTTCCGCGGATTCCTTCGGCATGACCCCGGTGGACCCGTTCTTTCCAATGCCCCCGGAGGTCACCATGCTGGGCCCCATGGGAACGTTCCGCTTTTTCGGCAACGGCGCCAACGACTTCTGGACGCTCACGAACACGTTCGCGTGGACGGAGAATCTCTCCTTGGTTCACGGAAGGCACAACGCCCGGGTGGGTGGAGTTTTTCTGATGCAGTACAACGACCGGCTGGATACCGGCGCCGCGCGTGGGAAAATCACGTTCGAGACGTTCGAGGACCTACTCGTGGGCCTGAGCGCGGCGGACAATCAAAGCCCCGTTGGCCGCAGCAACATTGAGACCGTGAGAGCCAACGAGGGGGTGGGACCGGACGGCCAGGTTCAATATGAATACCGGCACTACTACGGGGCGGCCTTTGCGCAGGACGATTTCAAAGTGACGCCGAGGCTGACACTCAATGCCGGACTGCGCTGGGAATATATCGGCCCCTCGTTCGACAGGCAAGGTACCATCGGGAACGTCTGGCCGTCACTATTGAAGCAAGTGCCGATTCCACCGCTTTCGGGAACTCTGGTGGGCGATGTGGTTGCGGCGAACTACAATCCGGCCCTGATTAACCCGTACACGGGCGGGCCGTTCGGTCCGCCGCCGACGGGTGTAAGGACCGGGCCTACCCGCAGTCTTTATCAGAACAACACGCCGCTCGGGAAGTTCGCCCCCCGCTTTGGTTTTGCGTGGCAGCCGTTCGGAAGCGCCGGACGCGCCTCAGTGCGTGGTGGGTACGGCTGGTTTTACCAAGCCCCGCCCTACAGCGCCAACGCCGGAAATGCTCCCCTGTTCACCGCGGCGCCGTACGCGCAGGGATTCACGAATACAGACGCCAGCAATGGCCAGTCGGATCTTGAGAAGCTGTTTCCGACGACCACGCTGGGCTTTGTGGCGCGCACGCCGACCTCCCAGCTCTCGGATAGGATCGCCGGCCCGGAATACAGAATCCCCCACATCCAGCAATGGAACCTGAGCGTGCAGACCAAACTGCCGCGGGCTTTCACTCTTGATGCAGGGTATGTCGGGTCGTATGGCAGCAATCTGTTGGTCGGCGTGGGCCTCAACCAGCCTTTCCTCGCCAGTCCCAGCAACCCGGTGAACTGCGGCTACACGGGAGCGCCCGCCGATTGCATTACCGCCAATACCGCCGTAAACGCGGAACTGCGCGTTCCGTTCATGGGAGAGAGCCCCTCCGCGTTAACCGATAGCGAGTTTACGGGTGAGTCCCGGTATAACGGCCTGCAGGTGACGCTTCGCAGGCAGATCTCTCATGGACTGAGTTTTCAATCTGCCTATACCTTGTCAAAGTCCATGAACGACACTTCCATCTATAACGATCTAAACTACCTATCCGCGAATTGGGCGCGGGCGGCATTTGACCGCACCCACCGCGTCGTTACCAACTTCGATTACCAGCTTCCCACTTCCGCACGCGTCAAGGGCGCGGCAGCAAAACTGTTGAATGGGTGGTTTACAACCGGGCTGGTCATTCTTCAGAGCGGATTGCCGTTGACCTTGACAGACCCCAACGGAGGCAGCGTCTACGGCGAGGCCTCGCCTGCAACCGTGACGCTTTGCCCGGGTGCAACGGTCGCCGACCTGGCTACGTCGGGCAGCGTGGAAGCGAGACTCGGCGGCTGGATCAACACATCGACATTGTGCTCTCCGCCCGCGATCGGTTCCGACGGTGCAACAGGGTACGGCAACCTCGGCCAGAGCATTCTTAACGGGCCGCCGCAGATTAACACCGATTTTTCGCTGGGAAAGAGGACCGTGGTGGGAGGTCTCCGCGAAAACGCCGAACTGGCATTCCGCGCCGAATTCTACAACTCCCTCAATCATCCCCAGTTCAGCAATCCCGGCACGACGCTGGGGACAGCAAACTTCGGCGTGATCACGCAGACTTCGGTCGCCCCCCGCCTTATCCAGTTCGGATTAAAATACCTCTTCTGACCGCGGCGCGTGACAAGTCCGCCGGTTTGTAGATCCGTCTCAACCCAACCGTGGGATAGATTAGTTACGGAGAGGGAGCAGTTCTCGATACCACCGTGCTGAAACTTGCCGGCATCTGCTTTATCCTTTACCCATTAAACCTTACCCTTTAAACTAGTCGTTTCATGGACCCCGCGCCCACCGTTCACGAGACCCACGCCGTGGCAACGCCTTCGCTGCCGGAAGTGCACCGGAGTGTGATTGTCCCCGCCGGCGCCGGTTTTTGGCGAAAGCTGCTGGCCTTTTCCGGGCCGGGTTTTCTCGTTGCCGTAGGGTACATGGACCCCGGCAATTGGGCGACTGACATCGCCGGGGGATCTCGTTTCGCCTATCAACTCATCTCGGTCTTGATGATTTCCAACCTCATCGCCATCCTCGTTCAGGCGCTGGCCGCACGGCTGGGAATCGCCACCCAGATGGACCTCGCGCAGGCTTGCAAGGCCCACTATTCCCAGCGAACCAGCCTTGTGCTTTGGGTGTTCTGCGAAATCGCCATCGCCGCATGCGACCTGGCGGAGGTAATCGGCTCCGCCATCGCCCTCAACCTGCTTTTTCATATTCCCTTGCTCGTAGGAGTCTGCCTGACGGCGTTCGACGTACTGGCCATACTCTATTTACAGAATAAAGGCTTCCGCTACCTAGAAGCGGTGGTGGTTACCTTGATCGGGGTTATTGGCGGGTGCTACCTGGTTGAACTCCTCATCGTGCGCCCCAACATGGTGGCCATCGCCAAGGGATTTGTCCCCACGCCGCAAATCCTCGCCAACCCGGAGATGCTCTACATCGCCATCGGCATCCTGGGGGCAACCGTAATGCCACACAATCTTTACCTGCATTCCTCTCTGGTGCAGACGCGCGCCATTGACCGCACGCCGGCAGGTATGAAGACGGCCATGCGCTACAACTTCCTGGACTATTTCTTCGCCCTGAATTTTGCCTTCCTGATTAATGCCGCGATTCTGATTATGGCGGCGGGAACATTCTTCCGCGCCGGTTACACACAAGTCGCGGAAATCCAGGAGGCCTATAACACCCTGACGCCTCTGCTGGGAACGAAAATGGCCGCCATTCTGTTTGCGGTGGCCCTGCTCTGTTCCGGGCAGAACTCCACCTTGACCGGAACCCTGGCGGGACAGATTGTTATGGAGGGATTCCTCAACCTGCGACTGGTTCCCTGGCTTCGCCGGTTGATCACGCGTCTGATGGCGATCATCCCGGCAGTGATTACGGTCATTTTCTTTGGCGAGGGGGGGACGGCCAAGCTGCTGATCTTCAGCCAGGTCATTCTAAGCCTGCAACTTTCATTCGCCGTCGTACCCCTGGTGATGTTTACGGGTGACCGGCGCATGATGGGCCAATTCGTCAACCCGCGCTGGCTGAAAGTGCTCGCATGGGTCACGGCCGCGATTATTGCGATTCTGAACGCCTATCTTCTGGTGGTAATCATTCGAGGTTGGATGCACTGATCGGGTCATTTAGCCATCGGGTCATCGAGCCATTGAAAACAAGCAAGCGGCTAGCGGTTGGCAGTAAATGGCTAGCAGCATTCCCCTAGCCAAGGTCCATTGGTCTTTCAATGACCCGATGGCCCGATGACTCAATGATCCGATAACGAGGGGCTGGCAATGTTCAAGAAAATCCTGGTTGCACTCGACCATAGCAAGGCGGACTCATTCCTCCTACCGCGCGTCAAGGAACTAGCGCGTCTGACGGGAGCGGAAATCGTCTTGCTCCACGTTTCCACCGGGTGGGCAGCGCAATGGCAGGAAAATCTGAATCTTTCCGACTCGCTGGAAATCAAGGAGGATCGCGAGTATCTGGAGAAGGTCAGCACGGAACTCCGCAGCGAGAACTTGCGGGTGACGGCGTGCCATGCCAGCGGCGAACCGGCCCGCGCGATTCTGAAAACGGCGGAGGCCGAGAACTGCGATCTAATTGCGATGACCACGCACGGGCACCGCTTGATCTCCGATCTCATCCACGGCACTACCATCACTAAGGTTCGCCACGAAAGTAACATCCCGCTCTTCCTGGTCAAAGCGGAGGAGTTGAGCTGACAAGGCCGGGATTCGGAAATCAAGACCCAGAAGTCGCGGCAAGGGTGCGGTCCTAATTTCGCGTGTGGCGCCCCAAACGGCGGCGCTACGGCTCAAATTAGGAAAGCACCAAATTGGGACACCGCCGCGGCGAGTTTCGAATTTCGTGATAGAGTAAATTGAGGTTTTGGGGGATTCCAGCACGTGTTGATTCCGGGCCACGCCACGTCCGAAGGTACGGGCCGCTTTCGCCGCCGCTTCGAGGCGAAGCTGCCCGGCCATTTCCGCGAGTTCCAAGGCCTATGGATTTCTTCCATCGGGATTGGGACCTACCTGGGGGATCCCACTGCAGCATATGACAAGCTTTATGGAGAGGCGTTGGTAGACGCTCTGGAAGGCGGGATCAACGTTATTGACACTGCGGTTAATTACCGCCACCAGCGCAGCGAGCGCGCCATCGCCCAGGCACTGGCAACGGCGATATCTTCCGGCAGCATCCGGCGCGACGAAGTGATCGTCGCTACCAAGGGCGGCTTCCTGACCTTTGACGGCAGCGAGCCCGACGATCCATCCGAGTACTTCCAGCGCACTTTGATCGATCCCGGGGTCTTGCGTCCGGAGGAAGTGGTGGCGGGCTGTCACGCGATGTCGCCAAAGTACCTCGAGAACCAGATTGATGCGAGCCGGCAGAATCTCGGCGTCGACACCTTGGATATTTATTACTTGCATAGTCCCGAGACGCAAACTGCTCACATCGCCCGCGAGGAATTTGACCGACGGTTGCGCGCTGCCTTCTCCGCCCTGGAAAAAGCCGTGAGCGAAGGCAAGATTTACATCTACGGCACGGCGACCTGGAACGCGTTCCGCGTGGGTCAGGATTCACCCGAAGCCCTTTCGCTGGCGGACCTTTTGCGCCTGGCAGAGGAAGTGGGCGGCAAGGATCATCATTTTCGCGCCATCCAACTGCCCTACAACCTCGCCATGCCGGAAGCCCTGTCGGCCCGAACCCAACACGTTGACGGCAAGGCCCTCCCGGTTTTGCAAGTCGCACGCTCGCATGGCATGTTGGTTTTCGCCAGCGCCAGCCTGCTGGAGCAAAAATTGACAGCGGATCTGCCCCAGGAGACCCACACTTGGTTCCCGGGCCTTGAAAAGGACGCGCAAAGGGCCATCCAGTTTGTTCGCTCTACGCCTGGCATTACTTCCGCGCTGGTAGGAATGAGCCAGCGAGAGCACGTCAGCGAAAACCTCCGTACGGCGCGCACGCCGCCGCTCAATCTGGAGCAGTTCCGCGCTATCTTTAACCAATGACCCGACGAGCGAGAGAACGAAACTGGAAATTGGAAGCTGGAAATTGGAAAATCGCGGCGAGCGTCAAGTTTCGAATCGAGATTCTGCGCTGCGAAATGGCGAAAGAAATGCCGAGACACGCGAATCGCAGCGAATTTCGATTTCCCAGTTTCCAATTTCCAGTTTCCAATTTCGATCTTCTGGTTTCCAGTTTCGAGATGCCGGGTGAATGGAAAAGGCCGTGATCAAATCTGAATCCGAAGATCGGCTTACGCGGGCACTCGAGGCGCTCGGTCAAGCAGACTTTCCCGCCGCCATCAATCTGCTCGAGGGAGTAGTGGTAGAAGATCCCGCCAATGCCACCGCGTGGAGCCAGCTCGGGGTGTGCTATTTGGAAACGCAGCGGCCTTCCGACGCCGTGGAAGCTCTTTCCCGCGCCGTGCAAGCCACTCCAACAGACGCCCAGCCGCAGTATCTTCTCGGCAATGCGTACGGCAGCCTGGGTCAGTTGGACCGGGCGGCCGCTTGCTACCGCCAGGCCCTGGAGCTTGACCCGCATCACGCCAAGGCGGAAGAGTTCCTGATGAAGGTCGAGTCGCTCATCGAGAGCCGCGAACACTACCGCACAGGGTTGAGCCTGCTGTACTCCCAAAACCCGTCGCCCGACGATTTGAACCGCTCCCTTCGCGAGCTGATTTTATCCATCGCCGTTTTTGCCAATTCCCCGGCGCGTGATAACTTGCAGGAATGCGCGCGCCGATTGCTGGATTTGCAGCATGAATGGCCCCTATCCTTGGAACTCACTCGCGAGCTACAACCTTGGGCGGCCGCCTGCGAACGAGGATTTCAGTGCTTTCGCTTCAAGAACTGGGTGGGCGCCCAGGCAGCTTACGAGGAAGCGTTGACTTATCGCGTGGTGGATGCGTTCGTCCATCAAGCCCTGGGCTTCGCCTTCGTCGAACTCGGGGAAATCGATGACGCCGTTCGCGCCTGGTTGCGCGCCCAGGAATTGGACTCCAACTGCGACTTCACCCGTCTCGTGCGCGTCCAGCGCAAGATGTGATTTATATGCGAGATAGGGACGCATCCTGGCTACCGGCTCGCATTGTCAGGTGCATGAACAGGAGACGACTTTGGCTCGCAAGCCCATTATTACCTTGATCACGGATTTCGACACCAACGATCACTTTGTCGGCACGATGAAAGGCGTCATCTACAACATCAATCCCAACGTCGAGATCGTGGACATCACCCACCGAGTCGCCTCCTACGATATTTTCGACGCCGCCTTCACGCTAGCCCAAAGCTACCGTTTCTTCCCTTCCGATACGATTCACCTCGTGGTGGTTGACCCGGGAGTAGGGACAGCGCGCCGCCCGCTTCTGGCACGCAGCATGACTTACAAGTTCGTTGCCCCTGACAACGGGGTGCTTTCATTGATCTACGAGCGGGAAGAGAACGTGGAGGTCCGTCATATCACTGCCGACCATTACTTCCTCAATCCGGTCAGCGCAACGTTTCAAGGACGCGACATCTTTGCCCCGGTCGCCGGCTGGCTGAGCAAATGGGTGGAAGCCGATAAATTCGGCGAGACCATCAGCGATTACACCAAGTTCGCATCGCCCAAACCCAAGCGAGTGGGCGACAGCCTCATCAAAGGCGTCGTCTTGAAAATCGACAAGTTTGGCAACATCCTCACCAATCTCCAGCCGGAGGATGTGCCCCAACTGTTCGCCGAGAATCCGCCGGCCTTCAAGATCATCATCAACCAGCAGGAGATTACTCGCCTGAACCTGGCGTATTCGATGGGCAAGCCGGGGGAGTTGTTCGCGATCGTGGGCAGTTCCGGTTATATCGAGATTTGCACCAATCGGGGATCCGCCGCAAAAATCCTAAACGCAAACAGGGGCTTGGACGTGGGAGTGGTGCTGGGGGGCCAAGAGTGAGGAGTCAGGAGCCAGAATAGGGGCGTGCATCTCTTGATTCCTGGCTTCTGACTCCCGACTCCTGGGTTTCCGGCGGGAGCATCTCGATACGAACTTTGGAGACGCGCCGGCCTTCCACCTCGAGTACCGTGTAACGACGCGATTCAAAGACGAAACTCTCCCCGCCCTGAGGAATAAATCCCATCTGCGCCAGCACAAACCCCGCCAGCGTTTCGTACCCCGCCCCACGGGGAAGGACGATATCACGCTCGCTGGCCAGATCGCGGAGACTCATCGAGGCGTCAACCACCAAGACATTTTCTCCCACGCGGCGGATGGCGGCTTCTTCGCGGTCGTACTCATCCTGGATTTCTCCCACAATCTGCTCCAGCACGTCTTCGATGGTCACCAGTCCCACAAAGGTTCCGAACTCGTCCACCACCAACGCCATTTGCGAATGCCGCCGCCGCGCTTCCTTCAGCATCTGGGATAACGACATCGCCTCCGGAACAATCATCGGCTGATGAAGGATGGTGCGGAGATCAAAGCTGGTGTCCACTTGGGTCTCGGCGCGCGCCCTTTCCGCCATCACCGCCAGGAGATCCTTGGTGTACAGAACGCCGACAATCTGGTCGGGCAAGCCGTCATAAATGGGAACGCGGGAGTGTTGATCCCGCACCACACGGTCCAGCAGCGTCCGCAGATCTGTCGCGACCGGCATGCAGGCGATGCGATTCCAAGGCACCATGATCTCGCGCACCCGGACGCGGTCCAATTCAAAGACGCTGTGAATCATCTCCTCTTGTTCTTCGTCGAGCAGGCCCCGCTTGCGAATGCCGGACACAATCAGCTTCACTTCTTCCGCCGTGGGCAACGGGCCATGACTCCGGTCCGTGTGCCGGTGCACTGAGTGAAGCACTCCGTTGGCCAGGGTGTCCAGCAGGCGCACTGGGTAGCGGCTCAGTTTGAGGAAAACAGACATGGGCCGCGCCACACCGAGCGCGAATCTTTCCGCGTTATCGTAAGCCATAGCTTTGGGGACGAGTTCGCCCAACACCATCAGCAACATGGTGATGAGGAGAAAAGCGATGCCGACGGAGATGGAGTGAGCCACGGCGGCGCGCGCTAATCGGCTAAGATACCTTTCGAGTGCCTGGTCGATGGCATCGGCCATGATGGCTTCGCCCATCCAACCCATGAGTAGGCTAATAACGGTAACGCCCAGTTGTGTCCCGGAAAACAATGCCACCATATCGGAAAGCAGGGTGAGCACCAGCTTTGCCTGGGGATTGCCTTCATTGGAGAGTTGTTCCAGGCGGGTGCGCCGAACGCTCAGCAGGGCGTATTCCGTGGCGACGAAGAAGGCATTAAGCGCCACCAAACCGGTAATCAGTGAGGCTTTTAATAAAGCGAACATGGTGCATCCAGAAGTCCACCATTGTAGGCGACACTCGGCAAAACTCCAAATGGCAGGACCCGTCCAAGGCTATCTGGGGGCAATGAAAGGTGTGACATTCGCTGAGATCCGGTGGGAAAGCTCGGGAGGAGGCACGTCACGACCAGGTACGTGCACACCCACAATTCGTGAATACATTTCGTCGTATTCCCGGACCGCTCGCCGCATGCGGAGGAATTCGGCTTCGTCGTGCGGCGCGGATTCCGGCGGGGGGAGACTGGGGATGATTTTCTCCAATTGCTTTCGCCGATCGGCAGTGCGGGGGTGCGTCGCGAGCAAGCCGCTGGGCTCCCGACCGCTCAGGCCCTGCTCCGCCTGTAGCCGCATAAAGAATTGCGCTGCCGCGTGTGGGTCGTAGCCGGCGCGAACCAGGTATTGGGCCGCCAGGCGGTCGGCGCGTTCCTCGTCTGCCCGGCGGGAGCGCGCGCGCGCGGCTGTCGCCGCCCAACCCCCTCCCGCCGCAATGGCAATCCCCGCCGGCCCTCCCAAAACCATCGTTGGAACCACGCAGATTAACTCGAAGAGATTGCCCTTCCGCGGCGCCGTCCGCCAATCGCACGAGTTTTCATGGGCGATTTCGTGAGACAAGACCGAAGCCAGTTCGGCCTCGCTCTCCGCCAAGCTGATCGCTCCGGAATTAATCACAATATATCCGCCGGGAAACGCCTCCGCATTAACGGCAGGGTTATACAGAACATAAAACGCAAAGACCTGCTGGCTCCCGCTAGTGCGGGCCAGGTTCTGCCCTAAGCGGTTAACGTATTCATTGAGGCCCCGCTCATTCCATGACATGCCTGCGGCTAAGACCTGACGGATCATGGCATTGCCTGCCTGGGAGGCTTCCAGCATGGTTTGGGAATCGCCACAAACTCCGTCTGGAAGGGACTTCTCGCGTGACGCTCCGAGCATCGTCACGGGCACAACCACTATGAACCACAGACCAATTAACCGCAGGGCCAGCGAGCGCAGCATGTCCACGAGTATGCCCTCCGGTCATTTCATCGGCAGGCTGCCCGTAGACTTGAACACGCGGTGCCATCCTGGCGCCCAAGACGTTGACCAAATCCTCAGTTACGCAGGATGAAAGGTAGGACCGGCACAAACTAAAACGCCTGGTTGTTCCACGCACGGTCCGTAATCCGTCCGTAAGTAGATGGGTTCGACTCGAACTTGGTAATTTTGCGTTAGCCACGATAAGAATGAACTTGCCCGGGGCCGTCGAGGGCGCGAGGGCGGCGCAGTTGGCCCTTACTCGTGG
>JBKQVI010000464.1:0-7587 GCA_052139985.1 Terriglobia bacterium | reverse complement strand
CCAGCACACCTGAAACCTACCCCGTGCTTCCGAGGAGCATACAACGCCGTGCGGGGCTTGTCCAGAACAAATTACAACTGCTTAAGGCTTATAGCGCTTGGAGGCTCGAACGAATTCACCCTGCATCTATAAGGGACGTACGCGTCTTGCGCGTTCTCTTGCGGCTATTCGTCATTTCGCGTTTATGAAGATGTGGATGGACGTTCGTATCAAGAGACGCAACGAAACGCAGATCATGCGTCCCAGCCGTCGCATTGCGCCGTCTCGCGCCCTGAACTACGGTACCCAGACTTCTTCGTGGCCACGCAAAGATTCTGTGGCACGTGCTTCCAGCCCGTGACCAGACTCAGCACATGGGAGCGGCATTCTGGGCCGAGTCGAGTCCTGGCTGACCCGTGCCACTCCCCTTGTTGACCTTTTGCCCGTTCTAATTCTTGTCATCGCAGGCGTGGTGTGCTACGGTCAAGAGGTGAGGAAACGCTGGTTCCCAGCAAGTGAACCGCGGCTTTACGCTTGTTAACTGAGTGACTAAGCTGAGGCCTCGCGCTGAAAATTAACGCCGGCGAATTGGGCACGGATGGAAGTTCGATTTCCCAGTGACGAACGCCCTCCTGCGTGGAAGATTGTTTTCCTTCAATATGTCATTGCGGCAAGCTTTTTAGGCTTGCTGATGGGATATTGGCGGCTCCAGATTGGGCAGCATCGCGAGTATTTGGACCTTGCTGAACGCAATCGTATCCGCAGCCTTCCTGTCATTGCGCCGCGTGGGCGAATACTGGACCGCGACGGCCGCATCTTGGCCGATAATTTTCCGGCCTTCAGTGTGCTGTTGTTACGCGAGTCGCCCTCGGATCTCTCCCCCGACCGCATTGCAAGTATTGCGCGCGGGCTGCAACTCGATCCTGACGAAGTCCGCGATATCCTCGTACGAACCGCCAGCCTGCCGCGTTTCCAGCCCGTAGTGCTGAAGCAAGCCGCCACTCTCGAAGACATTGCCTTTCTCGAAGCTCACCGCGTGGAATATCCCGAACTTGACTTGATCCAGGTGCAGCAGAGGGTTTATCCCAAGAAACAGGTGGCGGCGGCGATGCTGGGTTATGTGGGTGAAGTTCCAGAGGATATGATCGCCAAGCTCGGCTCATCCTACCGGCCCGGTGATGTGGTGGGAAAGTTCGGCGTGGAAGCCCAGTACAACCAGATTCTCGCCGGCCGCGACGGCATGCGGCGGGTGGTCGTGAATAGCCGGGGACAGGAAGTGGGGGTGCTCTCGACCATCAATGCGCTTTCTGGGAACGATCTGCGCCTGACCGTTGACCTGGATCTGCAAATGGCGGCGGAAGCTTCGCTGGGCGAGCGCGCGGGCGCAGTAGTCGCTCTCGACCCACGCACCGGCGAAGTCCTGGTGATGGTCAGCCATCCGTCGTTTGACCCTAACGATTTTGCCAAACGCATCGACCCCAAAGAATGGAACGAACTCATGAGCGACCCCATGAAGCCCCTCATGAATAAGTCCATTCAAGCGCAACTGGCGCCGGGTTCGGTGTTCAAGATCGTGATGGCTTCCGCCGCGCTCGAGACCGGAACTATCACCCCGAGTTTCATCGTGAACTGCGCGGGTGCCGTTAATATTTACGGACATCTCTATCATGATTGGGTCTTTGGAAAACGCCCAGTTCACGGCGCCGTAAACATCCACAAGGCCATCCGCGAATCTTGCGACGTGTTCTTTTACACCATGGGAAAGATGCTGGGCATCGACAAGATCGATTACTTCGCCAAGGGCCTGGGCCTGGGGGCACGCACGGGCATCGACTTGCCGGCCGAGGCGTCGGGGTTGATCCCCTCGCCGGAGTGGGTGCAACGCGTTTTCAAGCACAAATGGTATGCGGGTGAAACCATTTCGGTGGCGATTGGCCAAGGGTCCGTCGTGGTAACACCCCTTCAGTTGGCCCATACGATTGGCGGCATTGCCATGGGCGGAGTCTTTCACCGGCCGCACGTGGCTTTTCAGGATCAGTTGCGGGCGCTGGGCGTCGATCCTCCGGATACTTCGCCTCATGACTTCCCCCTGAGCGAAGACACCATTGCGGCAGTGAAATCCGGCATGTGGGCCGTAGTGAATGAGGGCGGGGGAACGGGCGGTCGTGCGCGCTGCCCGGGAATCGATGTTTCCGGCAAGACCGGCACTGCACAGGTGGTCAGCCAGGCATTGAGAGATTCGGCCAAGAGTTCCGAATTCAAGAACACGGCTTGGTTTGTGGGGTATGCGCCGTCAGACAAACCGGAAATCGTCGTGGCGGCGCTCGTGATACGAGGCGAGGAATCATACGTGGCCGTACCCATCGTCCGCGAGGTTATCAAAGCCTATTTCGACAAGAAGCTGGGCCCCAACTCCCCGAACAACCAAGTGGAAGCTCAGGCGAAGATTTTGAGCCAGTTGCGACCGGCCGTTGCGCCGGCGGCGACAAGATCAGCGTTTCGTCAGTAGCAAAGGAATTAAGCGTGGGTGGACGTTTCAGAATCGGTGACATTGATTGGTTCCTGCTGGGACTGGCGCTGGCGATTGCCGTCATTGGAGTTGTGGAGATTTACAGCACTACCCTGCACTCGCCGTTGGCGGGCCAGTACAAGAAGCAGGTGTATTGGCTCGTTCTCAGTTGCATTTTGGCTCTCATTGTAGGCCGAATTGATTACCACATGATTTTGGAGCAAACCCCTTGGCTCTATGGCGTTTCCCTGTTACTTTTGGCGGGACTCCTCGTGGCGGGTCGTTCCATCGCCGGCACCCGCCGGTGGCTGCAATTCGGGTCTATGAGTTTCCAAGTGTCAGAAATCGTCAAGTTGATTATAATACTGGTTGTGGCAGCCTACTTCGCCAATCGGCGGATGGCGGCGGTCGCTTGGGGGGACTTGGTAAAGCTAGGTATCGTCGCCGGAATACCGGCGGCCCTAGTGGCCTTGGAGCCCGACTTGGGCACAGCATTGACGTTTATCCCGATTATCGCGGCAGGCATTATCTTCGCGGGAATTCGGTGGCAACACGTCGCTGTTTTGTGCTTGGTCGGAATCCTCGCGTTACCCGTGGGCTGGCATTTCCTAAGACCCTACCAGCGCGAGAGATTAATGACCTTCGTGCACCCTACGCAGAATACCCAAAGTTCCAGCTACCAAGTTACCCAAACTAAAATTTCCATCGGCTCGGGCGGCTTTTGGGGAAGAGGATTGGGCAATGGCACGCAGAGTCGGCTGGGGTTCATCCCTGTATCCCACGCGGACTCCATTTTCGCCGCCTTCGCCGAAGAACAGGGGTTTGTCGGAACGCTGCTCGTTCTCTTGCTGTATTTTGCTCTGCTTTTGCGTTTGCTCGATGGAGCGCAGATGGCTCCAGACCGCGCGGGGGCCTTCCTTCTAATCGGATTGGCCGCGGTACTGTTCTTTCAAGTGGTTCTCAATACAGGGATGATGATTGGGGTTCTCCCCATCACCGGCGTCCCTTTGCCGCTCATGAGTCAGGGCGGCTCCTCGTTGCTCTTCACGTTTCTCGGCCTGGGGCTGGCGATGAGCGTGAGGTCCAGGCGATATGTGAATTGAATTCAGCCCTTCGCCCGCTGGGTCGGGTCCAGGATGCCCGCCAAGCGGTCTTGCAACCAGAGCGATTCGCCGGCAAGTTTCAGCCGCGGGTCGCAAGCCGGATGGCCCAATGAGTTCCGCGACTGACCGCGCCACTTGGAGATCATCCGGTCCAGACTTTTATCCGGCTGAGGTTAGTCCAGTCCGTCCCGGCGAATCCGGGACGCCCGGCCGGTGAGGAACGTTGCTGGCTGATCTCCGTCGAGTGACGGATTGATTCCCCGGCGTTCCGGAAAAAGGAGTTTTCATGTCTAAGGAGATGTATATTTCCTCGTCTCCTCACGAGACGAAAGTCGCGGTGTTGGAAGACGACCAACTGGTCGAAGTATATTTCGAACGCGACACAGATGTCGGTTTGGTAGGTGGCATTTACAAGGGCCGCGTCAGCCGCGTGCTTCCCGGAATGCAATCGGCGTTTGTGGATATCGGCCTCGAACGTGATGCGTTCCTCTATGTATCCGACTTCTTCTACGAGGACCAGGAAGAATATGACAAGGTCTTTGAGGAAGCCGAAGCGCGCGCGACCAAGTTCACTACGCAACAGGCGGAAGTCCCGGCGGTGCAGACGCCGCCTGCCGTGACGGAGGCACCGTCCCCCGTTGTCGCAGAAGTTGCTCCACTTCCTCCGGCACCGCGAGTTGTTCCGCTGGAAGCGCCTCCCTCCGTGGAGTCGCCCGCAGTGGAAGTCGCGTCGCCGACACCCTTCGTTGCGCCTCCAGCCCCCAAAGACTCCCACGACCGTCGGCCCTTTGATCCACGCCGCGGCCGCCGCCGTCACCATCGTGGTCGCCCCGAATTCGGCGAGGGCCGCCCCGGAGACCATGATCGCAGGTTCCCTGCTCCGCAGCGTGCCGAAGAGCCGGAATCCCATACGTTTGAAATCCTGCCAGGTGAGTCCTTGGCAAAATACAGCCACGCCCCTTCTGCGCCTCCAGAAGCGCCGGAAGCCCGATCAACGGAAAGTACAGTGCCACAGGTTGGACAGGGTGCGCTTCCTCTGTCGAACGAACGTTCCCAAGAGAAAATATCCGAACCAGACGACGACTTCGCGTCGGCCAACAGCTCCCTTGTTCAAGCATACGAACAGTCTGCCGCAGCCTCCTCCGCCGCTCAAGCGGTCGCCGAAACCGCAGAGGTCGAGCCCACATTGGTCGATGAAATATCGGCTCAAGTGCCGACGGCCGATGTCAGCGCCGTCGTGGCCGATACCACCGTGCCGTTCGCTCCTGGAGCCTTAGAATCCATCATCTCCTCCGGCCCCACTGAAAGCGCGCGCGCGGAAGTTCCCGAGGAGCCTGCGCCGGTTGAGCAGACGGCAACCGCAGCACTTGAGACAGCCGCATCCGCCCAAGTCTCTCCCGCTGTCGAACCGGAACCCGCGGCAGAAATCCCCGCCTCTCCTGCCTTGCCGTCTTTCCTGGCGGAAGTTGCCGCCTCTTATTCAGTGGAAGGAATTGCTGGGCCACCTTCGGGAGAACCCGAGCTGAAGCAAGCCGTTGAGGCTGCGGCAGACCAAGCCGCACCGGTAACTGCATCATCGATGCCCGAGTCCGCTGAGCCCGAATCGTCTTCTGAAAGTGCTGAGCTTGGCCCGGAGGAAGAAGCCGAGGGCGAGGAAGACATCTCGGAAGAAGGTGAAGAGCTCGCGGAAGGCGCTGAGGATGAACTCGAGGGCGAAGGTGAACTTGCCGCCGAGGGCGAGCAACCCGCAGACGTTGCCGCCAGTGCTGCGAGCGAAGGTCAGCCGGTAGAGTCGCAGTACGCGTCCGGCGATGCTTCCGTTGCTGGAGCGCCAGGTGCTCCCGGTGACCGTACCTACACTTTACGTGAGCCTCACCAACGCCCGCGATTTGCTCCTCGCCGCCGCCGTGGCCGCCGGGGTCCTGGCGGTGATCGCGGCCCGCGACGGTTCGACAAACCACATGAAGGGTCGCGCCCCGGCAACAATCATCCCGTGCAGATTTCCGAAGTGCTGAAGGAAGGCCAGGAAATTCTGGTGCAAATCGCCAAGGAGCCGTTGGGCACCAAAGGCGCGCGCATCACTTCGCACGTCGCTCTACCCGGCAGGTATCTGGTTTTCATGCCGACCATCGACCACATCGGAGTCTCGCGCAAGATTTCTTCGGAGGAGGAGCGCCTGCGCCTGCGCAACATCATCCTGGAGAACAAAGGCTCGCTCACCGGAGGTTTCATTGTTCGCACGGCGGGCCAAGGCCGTTCGGAGGAGGAGTTCAAGGCTGACCTGAAGTTCCTCTCCACGCTCTGGGCGGAGATTCGCGCCAAGTCGGACCGCATGAAAGCGCCGGCGCTGATCCATCGCGATCTCGACCTCGTGCAGCGCCTGCTGCGCGACCTTCTGACGCCCGATTTCAAATGTGTCCGCGTGGACAGCGAAATTGACTACGAGCGCGTGTTGGACTTTGTCAACCGTTGCCAGCCCGCCCTGGTCGGCAAGGTGAAGCTCTACAGCCGCGACGCGCCGCTGTACGAAGAGTTTGGCATCCAGCAGGAAATCGAGAAGGCTCTCAAGCCCAAGGTTTGGCTGAAGTCAGGCGGCTACATTGTTATCAATCAAACCGAAGCGCTGGTGGCCATTGACGTCAACACCGGCAAATACGTCGGCAAGACCAATCGGCTGGAAGACACCATCGTCAAGACCAATGTCGATGCGGTCAACGAGATTGTGCGTCAGGTGCGTTTGCGCGATTTGGGCGGCATCATCGTAATCGACTTCATCGACATGGACGAGCGCAAGAATCGCGCCAAGGTGGTGCTAGCACTGGAGGAAGCCTTGCGCTCCGATCGTGCTCCCACCAAGGTCATATCCTTCCATGATTTTGGGTTGGTGGCCGTTACTCGTAAGCGCGTGAAGCAATCGCTCGAACGAACTCTGTGCGAGCCCTGCAACTATTGCACCGGTTCGGGCTGGGTGAAGTCCGTCAACACTGTCTGCAACGAAATTCTGGCGGAGGCGCGCAAGATGGCCAAGGGAATCGACGGCAACGTTCTGACCTTGCGAGTCAATCCCGAAGTCGCCAAAGCTCTGAAGTCGCGCGAAGGCGGCTTGGTTTCGGAACTGGAATCGCTCGCCAAGAAGGACGTGATCATCAAGAGCGACTCCAACGTCCACCAGGAGCGATTCGAGATCTATTAGCCATGATTTCTCGATCACCCAACCAGGGTCGGCCCGCGCCGGCCCTGTTTTCATTTTGGACCCTGCCACACCGCCGTTTTCCCCATCCTGGTGCTTTCCAAGGGGTCACAAATGGTGGGCTAAGGGTCCGTAACCATCCGTTAGCAGTCGCAGCAGCCTCAGGCCCCGTCTTCATCGTTTCGGACAAATAGTCCTCGCAGTAAGAGGCGGACGCATTGTTCAGACAAAGCGTCGCTAGTGTCCCCTTCGCCTGCCGGACTTGTTGGCACACCCGGCGTGGAAACACAGCGTAGACGTTTTGTCGTGTTTTTGGAATCGGGGAGTACTGTGCCTCGCGCACAACTCCGCGCCACCTGCTTCCACGTGTTTAATGGCAAACCGGTAGCCCTTGGGTCCTCCCGAGACAATACCACGATCAATTGCATTCCGGCTCGTACCCACCAGTCTAGCGAATCTGAACCTCCTGCTCGGGGCCGGAAATAGCAAAAACCACGACACGGTTTCTTTCTTGACATCCCTTTAGCCGCAGCTTAGCATTCGGTCCGGGCCATCCCTAATCAAACCTGGTTGACAGCGCGAGGCGCCGGCGATTCAGCGGCGGCACACGTGCGAGGTCAAGCCAAAACATGGAGGTTCCTCATGATCAAGCCATCCCTGAGAAGTTTAGCGATTGCATTGACCGTAATCCGTCCGTAAGTAGATGGGTTCGACTCGAACTTGGTAATTTTGCGTTAGCCACGATAAGAATGAACTTGCCCGGGGCCGTCGAGGGCGCGAGGGCGGCGCAGTTGGCCCTTACTCGT
>JBKQVI010000463.1:0-54577 GCA_052139985.1 Terriglobia bacterium | reverse complement strand
GGTTCGCTTAGGCTGGTTGACAACTTCCGCCGGCAACAGATCGGCCAAGGCGTCAACCAACAGAGCTTTGGCCCGGCCCGCGGGGCGCTTGATCGATCCCGGCAATCGCGAAACAAACTCGACCAGGGCATGGTCGAGAAAGGGTACCCGCACCTCAAGAGAGTTCGCCATACTCATGGAATCCGTGTCGCGTAGCAGCGTGTCAACCATGTAAGATCGGGATTCCAGACAAGACACCGCGGTGAAATCATCGAGTCGTCTCGAACCCTGCGCCGTCTGCTCGAGCCAGTCCTTCCAGGGTTCCGGCGAGTCAAGACCGTTGCCATTCAGCAACCCCAACACCTGCGTGGGAGTAAAGAGGAGCCGCGTATAGAAATAGGGATGCGGCAGGAAGCTGGGATCTCGCCAGAGCGCGGCCATCTTGCGGTGGGAGTCTTTCCTCTGAAAGTGTCCCAGGATTCCTTCCGCCGCCGTGGCCAGCGCGGAACGAAAGCCACCAGGAACGGTTTTGGCCAGTGACGCCACGGACTCCGCTTCCGGCGTCGAGCGGAAGGTGCTGTATCCTCCGAAGATCTCATCGCCGCCCAGGCCTGAAAGCGCCACTTTCAGGCCAGCTTGCCGCGCCGCCCAGGAAACAAAGTAGGTGTTGACGCCGTCCATACTGGGCTGGTCGAGGGCGCCCACCGCCTCGTCCAGGCGCGCCAACATATCGTCGCCGCTCAGGGCGAGTTCCTGGTGATTCGTTCCAAATCGCTGGGCCGTGCGGCGGGCCATTTCCGCCTCACTGAAATCCTGCTCCGGGAAGACGACCGTTACGGTGTTTAGATTCGCCTTCTCTTGCGTGGCAAGGGCGACGAGGGCGGTCGAATCGATGCCGCTGCTCAGGAAGACTCCCACTGGCACATCCGCAATCAAATGAGAGGCGACCGCTTCCTCGAGCAGCGTCCGCAGGAACGCCGTCGCCGGAACTCGTTCTTGTTTCTTGGTGTCGAGAGCCGGGCATGCAGATGTTGCGAAATCCCAATACGGCTCCGGGTGGACACACGTGTGATGGCCGGCCGCCGAGACGGTGATCCGGTGCCCGGGGGGCAAGGAATAAACGCCATCCACCAGCGTCATGGGCTCGACGACCGAGCCAAATAGCAGGTAGCTTCGTAAGGCCGTCGGCGAGAGCCGCGGCTCAACCTGGCCGGACGCCAGAAGCGACCGGACTTCGGAGGCAAATATCAAGTTGCCATCGACGAGGGCATAATACAGAGGCTTGATGCCAAGCCGATCGCGCGCTAGCAAAACCCGGGGATTTCCGCGCCGCGTGGACTTCGACGTCTCGGCGAGAGCGAACGCGAACATTCCCTCGAAGTGGTCTACGCAATCCTCTCCCCATTCCTCATACGCGTAGACGATGACTTCAGTGTCGCTTTCCGTTCGGAAACGGTGGCCGCGGGATTCCAGCGTGTTCCGAAGCCCCTGAAAGTTATAAATCTCACCGTTAAATACGACGACAACCGTGCGGTCCTCGTTGAACACCGGCTGGTGTCCACCGCCAAGGTCGATGATGCTGAGTCTGCGCATGCCCAGGGCTACCGAGTCATCAACGAATATACCCTCATCGTCAGGGCCACGATGATGCATTTGGCCCAGCATCTGCCGCACAACGCTTTGCGTCGGCTCAGGATCTGTGCTGCCTATAACTCCGCAGATTCCGCACATGGTTTGTTATTCCGGTCGATAGGAGGGGGCGGGAAACTTCTATTACGGGACGGACTCCAGCAATTTCGTGCTTCGCCGCTTGCGACTGTATCGGCTGAGTGTCAAATCGGCCATGATCCCCATTAACAGCAGAAGAACGGAAATTACGATCAGCCACAGCGACGGGTTTTCCGGGAAATAGGCCCAGTTGGTGAATTCCTCCCATCCCGGGGCGAGGCGGTCGAGGGCGTTCCGCAGGTACTTGCCTAACAGGGGAATTCGGCTCAGGCGAATATGAATGGTGCGCTCAAAGGTATAGTCCGGATCGTAGCCGGGCATTCGGCTGATCGCATCTCGAAAAACCTCGGGATTGCGTAGTTGTTCCTTCGTAAGACCCTGCCCAAGGGGATCCTTGAACACCAACCCTTGTTGAGGATTCACAACAACCCAACGGTCACCCCACTGAACCTCCGCAACCACATGCATGACACCGCCAGATTTGTCGAGCAGCAAGAGACGCCGCACCCTCAGGCCAGCGGCAACAGCCAGATTCATGAAGGCGTTACTTGACGTTCCACAAACGCCCAGCAAGCGGGCGTTTTGCACAATGTTGACGGGATCGCGGTCGTCGATCGCTCCGGAGAACGCGGTCACCGGGGGATTCACCCGCTGAGGCTCATGATGAAACCAATCGACCAACGCTTCTGTCTTCTCTTGTGGCGAGCCGGAGAGAGGAACGATGGCGTCCGCAAACCCCTTTAAATACCTGCGCGTGGAAAAGTTCCATGCCAGGCTGTAAGCAAATAAGGCGAACGCGGCAACAATAAAGACTCTGCTGGCATACCGAGCCACGACCGCTGACCGCGGAGGGACCGCGGGGGCGCCCTGTTCGCGAATCACGAAGGAATTGACCGCTTGACTAATAGATTATTCTCCATAGAAGCACTAGTACATCATACCATGAGTTCCGTTCACCGCCGCGGGGTGGATGTCGATCGCCGTATTGACGCCCAAACGCTGACCAGAAGGGCAAAGATCCGCGACTAATAACTACGAGGAAGCTTCAGCGCCTGTGGCATATTGGGCGCAGGGCTTTCGTGCAACAACGAACAGAAATTGCGACAGAGAAGGCATGAGCAGGGTGAAGGGCCGCCAAGCCGCCAATGCCAGGATCTCCTTCCAGATAATGGGCATAAACAAATTATTGGCGAACCGCTTCCGTTGGCGAAGAAGAAACATAACGTTGTGTTGCTGGTGATATGCGGTTCGCGCTACGTCAAAACCGATCAAGACCAACATCCTCTTGATTTCATCCAGGGTGTACTCGCGATAATGTCCGGTGAACGGGAATTCCGAATGGAAAAACTGATCCAGAGGCGCATGAATGCTCTTTCGGAATAGCAAGCGGACCACCGTACTGAGTCTCGCTAGGTTCGGAGTTGAAAGGAGCAGTAATCCGCCGGGCCGAAGAAGGCGGTAGAAGCTTTGCAACGTCTGCTTCGGCGAAAACGGCAGATGCTCGATGACTTGTTTGAAGGTAATCACGTCAAACGAACCGCTCGCATAGGGCAATTCCCCCGCCATCAAGTCGAAGCTGGAATACGGAACCCCTTCTTTCTCAATCCACTCTGCATAACCCTCGAAGCGGGGGTGATCGCACGCCGAGGCGCATATGCCCATGCTTCGCAAGGCCAGCGGAAGGACGCCCAGGCTCGTTCCCACATCAAGCACCCTGAAGTCGTCGCCCGGGTGCCGCTCTCGGCAGTCCAAAATGACCTCAATGAACTGCGTCAACTCCTTAAGGTCAAGAAACCGGCAGCGGACGTAATCCCGGTCCCGCTCATCTTCTCCCGGGATGGGCCAAGCAATTATTCTCTCCAGCACCCCGGTGATGTGCTGGGCGATCTCACGCCTCCTGTTCGATTTTCGGGTCGCGAACTTGGGATTCTGCTTCTGCCGAGCCTGGCTGCGGCTGATGTCTTCGGTCTTCTCGCGGGTCTTTGGCGAAGAGCCAGGAATCTCAAGCTGACCCACTTCCCTTACCCTCTTTTTCGCACCGGGATAGAGTAGTGCCCTCATTTGGACGTAGCGCCGCACTTTAGGGCGGCACATGCCCGGCTCAAGCCCGGCGCTACTTCATCGTTTCAGGATTGAATGAATGACCCGTTGTGTGGAAGCCCCTTTTCACCTTTGCGTCGCCGAGCCCTACTTGCGGATTAGGAAAGAGTGCACATTAAGACTGGGGTTGGCATGGTAACTCACAATTTCGACCCCGCATCTTTCGCTCCATCGGCCCAGCTCATCACGAGAAATGAATTCCACTAGGGGAGTAACAAAGTAGTCATAGAAGAGATTTTTCGCTCCCGACCACGATCTCTTTCCGCGTGATTTCACCAGATGCACCAGATAGTAAAGGGGTAAGAGGGTGGTGTGAACCAGAAGCCTGCCCGGCGCGTGCTTAATAAGGCTTCTAATTGCGCCTCCCGGGAACCGGTAGAGCCTCTGGTAATGTCCACCCGGTTTGTAAACGGCCACATAAAACAATCCGCCCGGCTTTAGTACTCGGCAGCCCTCCTCAAATGCGGCAAACGGTGTGGGCGTGTGATGGATGACGCCATCGGCAATCACTCGATCGAGGCTCCCATCAGCGAAAGGTAACGCCATTCCATTCCCCACCACTCCCGGTTTACCGGTACGCCCCTTCATAAGTTGAACCGAGGCGAGACTAAGGTCGAGTCCAACCGCACGCAGCCCCGCGGCAGCCAGACATGACATCACTCGACCGGGTCCGCACCCAAGATCCAAAACCAAGCTATTTGCAGGCACACCCTGTATGAACGAAGCTAGCGCAGGGGCGAGAGTAGCTTCGAGCTCACGATGGGTATAGCCCGCAGTCCAATCAAACGGATGGTCGTCGTAGAAAGTGGTCTCGTGCATGTTCGTAGGAATCTTGCATTTCGCAAACCAGGCGGTCCCACGAAATCTCGTCAACCACGTCGCGGCACCCCGCCCTGAGGCGTTGATATAGCTCCGGGTCTTCTAACAGACCCTGCAGAGTCTGGCCGACGGCGTTGGAATCATAGGAAGCCACGAGCCCTGCTCGCTGATTGATGAGGGGAGCAATCCCACAACGGTCAGAAACAATCGCCGGCGTACCGCAAGCAATCGCTTCCGCAGCCGTATTACCGAAGTTTTCGTATCGCGACGGCAGGGCGAAAACCCACGCATCAGCCAGGGCCGACTTCTTGTCCTCCCCATAGAGTGGTCCCGTAAATAGCACGCGCTGCCCAACCCCTATCGCACGTGCCTTGGCCTGCAACTCCGCCACGTAGCCGGTTTCGCCCTCGGGTCCGGCGAGAACCAACTTCATGCCGCCGCAGCCTAGCATGGGCAAGGCTTCGATCAGAAGATCAGCACCTTTGCGGGGAATGATCCGCCCCAAGAAGAGGATAAAGCGCTCGTCCTCACCGATCCCCAACTTTCTGCGGAAGGCGCCCGCTGGCGGAAGGTCGCGAAACTCCTCGCGATCGATTCCGTTATAACGGAGCAGCACGCGGTCCGGCGCAAAGTGGTCCGCCAGCAGTTCCGCCCTCTCCATTTCTGAAGTCGCCACAATCTGGCTCGCACCCGGAAGGTAATTGCGGAACAGTCTCCACCAAAGCTTCTTGAGTAGAAAACCGCGGTCAATGGGACGCGTCATCCCGAGCGGTTCAACAAAATAGGGCACACCGAGTTTTCGGCAATACCGCCCCACGGTGGGACCTAAGGCGTCGTAAAGGCCATAAATGTGGACGATGTCAAAGTCCTTGAGGCGGTGCCGGCAAAACCGGAGAATGCCTGCATTAACGGTAAGACTGCGGTAGCGGCAGAGGGTCCGCAAATAGACCACCGCCGCTCCGTCCATATCCGTCCGCCAGCCCTCGGGGCTCGCAACCACGTGCGCTGCTGCGACCTCCTTCGGCCCAAAACCAAGGTCCGCGGATAGAACGGTAACCTGATTGCCCCTGCTTGCCAGCGCCCGCGTAATGGCGCGGACCTTTGTGGCAGGCCCCCCTTTGTCCAAAAAAGGGTAGTATGACTGCGTCACGCTCAGGATTTTCATGACGCCGCTTAGGGCGCTGGAACCACTTCCATTACCATCACGTGCACAGGCACCCTCTCCCCGTAAATTCTGAAAGATGAATAGGTTGAGACATCTGCGGCGCACAAAGGGCGCAGCTTTCCCTCTTCCTCGAGGACTTTGAAGCTGGAGGCGAAGGGTTCTGGATAGCCTGGCGCCTTTATGACCCATTGAACGTTTTGCTGCTGGAATAGATCCATCAATGATTGTGGGCCGTTTAGCCGGGCTGGATTCATCACCCACGAGACTTGCGGGTCCCCAATCAAGAACGGGACGCGCAGATAGTAAACATGCTGGAAGAAGACCATGGCCTTGCCGCCCCGCCCTTCCAATGAGCGGTTAACGAAGGAACTCACGAGGTAGTCCGGCGCCATGCGTCCCAAAAACGCCTCCCGATTCTCGAGTCCGAGAGCAACGGGCAGAAAATCCCTCGCATAGAGCGTTTCGGAACCGAGCCCGAAGGTAATGGTAAGAAGGAGAGCCCCTGCGCAAGCCACCTGGATTACCCTCCAGCGCCTCCGAAACGCCTCAGCCACCCCGACGAAGGTCAGAGCAATAGCCAGTGGGAAAACGGGAAGCAGGAATCGCGCCATCTGTGAAGTTAGATCAACCAATAAGAAAACCACACCCCAAACGATGGCTGCGGCATGCGCCTCCCGCTTCTTGCGGAAGGCAAAAACGAGTAGCGGGGAAAGGGTTAGCACAACGGGGCCGAAATACTGACCGACGCCATACGCATCTCCCTTGATGGTGAGTAGCAAGGGAAAAGTAAGCAACCCCGAAACACTGCGGTGGAAGCCGGCGGGATGAGTGTCCGCCAGAATGGCCGCAAGGGTGTACGTGTTAAGATGTCCTGGCCTAAGCCAGCGCGTGAGGAAAGGAAACAAGGGGTCGCCCGTCCACCAGGTATTGCGGACCAGCGGCAGAACTCCGGCCGGGAGCGACGATAGTCCGCACGCGGCGGTCCGATAAAGTGAGCCCGTCGCAAAGAGGCAATAAGTCACAATGCCCACGGGGACAGCCCATCCCGTAAACTTAACCCCCGCAGCTGCCCCGGCAAACACTCCTCCCAACACGAGCCACCGGTTGTCCGCCGAGCGTGCGCCTCTGGCCACCGCCATTACCGCGAGGGTGGTGAAGAAGGCCATCCAGATATCGGGAGAGCCCGAAGTGCCCATCTGCCAGAACACCATCGGCGTCAAGAGAAATAAAAGCGTGGCGATGCCCGCCCACCGCTCCGAGGTCAGATGCCGTGCGAGCACAAAAAGCGCAACCGCGGTGAATAGCCCTCCAAGCAAAATCAACCCCATCGAAACCCGGTCGCTGCCTAGGGCCATGCCTAGGGCGATCAGCGCGTGCCCTTGGCCAGCCCAAAAGCCTTTTGTCAGCCAATAGGTCGGCGCCGGACCCTCGGTCAGACGCAGTTTCGGCAGGGTGAAGTGATAAACCAGCGCATCAGAACCCGTCAGCGGCGCCATCGCTAACAGGCAGTCCAATACTGCGCAGCCGATAATTGCAGCGGTCAATATCAAGGCCACTCCCGAGCCCGCTATTTTTTTCAAGACGCGAGGGATCAGAATCAACAATGCCGTCAGCCGACGCCAGCCTCCCCCCGCGGCGAGCGCGGCAAAAACGAACAGGCCCAGTGCTGTGCTTTGACGCAACCAGCCCATCGTTTCGAGCGCAAAGGCGACCACTCCCAGAATAGCGAAGGAAACGCCCGCAGCATAAAGTGGCTCTTCCAAGGCACTAAGGTTCGGCGATAGGCAAGCCCCTTGCAAAATGCGAATGCCGAGGGCGATCGCCACAGCGGCGATGACCAACACCCCACTCAGATACAAGAATGCTGTGACTAGTGCCATCGATGCAGCAGGTGAACGAAGCGAGCAGCTATAAGACCCTTATACTGAAAGTAATACAGAAAGTTGATGACGATAACCCAGACGACAAAGAGGACTGCCGTCAGGTGTTCTATAACGACGGTCTGGCGGCCCTCCTTTGAGACAACGTCATCGCGCACGTGCGCCCCAAGGCACTCCACGAATATCCCTCGGAGTTTCTCGCAAAAGGAGTTATAGGAGTATTGCCTACGAACTAAATCCCTCCCGGCCTTCCCCATTTCACGCGCCCGGTCGGGGTTGGAGAGCAACGTCAGAAGTGCGTCGGCCACAGCCGCAGGATTCTCCGGGTCCACCAGAAAGCCAGTCTCGCCGTGCCGAATTAGTTCCATCGGCGCACCGTAGTTGGGCCCGATGACCGGCTTGCTGAACGCCATAGCCTCCAGGAATACAATACCGAAACCTTCGCCCTTAGCGTTGGATTTGTCAATCACCGTCCTCGCTGGCAAAAGAAAAACCTCACTGCGGCGGTATAGCGCTACCAGTTCGGAATCGGCCACCTCTCCGGTGAAGATTACGTGTTTTCCCAGTCCCAACTCCCCCACCAGTGCTTCCAGCCGAGGCCGATCATCGCCGCCCCCCACAATGGCATATGTGAGATTGGGTATCTTCGCCACCACCGACGGCAGAGAGCGAAGCACCACATCGTGCCCCTTGTAACGCTCCGATGCGGCCATGCGGGCCACGGTTATGACCAAGCGCTGAGTTGCGGGAACCCTTGCGCACACGCCATTCTTCGTAGGCTCGACTCTTAACAAGGTCTCGTCCAGCGTGCAAGGCAGGTTCGAAATACGATTCTGGTGAATATGGTGCCGCTTCACCACTTGCTCCCGGCTGAAAGCGCTGGTGACGATCACCCGGTCGGCTCGACGTAGAGCGGCGCCCTTCCAGACAGGAAGGTCGACCCATGCCTCGATACCATGCACAACAATCCAACACCGCCGCCTGGCAACCTGTGTAAGCAACCACCCGACCGGCCCCAGGGCCAGATGGGTGCAAATCATCAAATCGGGCTGCCAGCGGGTGGATCCCCACAGTGTCTGCAAACCAAAACGCAGCTTCAATGCCGCCGGGAATCGCCCGTGCAAGCTTGCAGCCCCCGATCCGGGAATCGACCGGCATTGCACGTTCTCCCTCCCTAATATCTCTTGAAGCGCGCGGACTAAGCATGCGGTATAGCGCTGAATTCCTCCCGCGCTTGAGAGCGGCGGGGCAAGGACCAATACTTTCATTGCCTCACAAGGTGACTCACCGGAGTCCATTCGCCATTTTTGCCCTGAGCGGTCTGGCCGGGCGCGGATCATGCCCTCTTGATGACACGCGGTGATTTCGATGCGTCGCCGTATGGGAACTCATCGGGTATCCGGGCGACAATCCTTAGGCCTTAGAGATTGCCTGTATATTACCCAGAGACACATCATAATTCTGCTTGACTCATAATTAGTACCCATGCTCCAATTAGCAGGGACTAGGTTACTATGGCTAGACGAGCAGCCTCGGCGTCTGGGGAGTGGCGGATTCACCATGGAATCCAATCTCTTCCGCCCGAGCTGCCCCCTTTCCCATTGCAAAGAACAAGCATTCAAAAATTCAACGGGCGAAGTATGCCGAAAGGAGAACGGAAATGCCGTCAACCGGCTTAAAGGGTCCATTTCTGCTGACCGCAGAGAGGGTTAATATAACTGTGGCCTCGCGACTGCCGGGCGCCTACGCGCTCGGTCACACGGACGATGAGGGAACGTTCGTTGTGGACACCATTGGGCGTTCCGACAACAACCTGAAAGAAACTCTTGCGGACCAAGTCGATGGCCGCAGCCAATTTAAGTTTGAGTACTTTCATTCGGCCAAAGCCGCCTTCGAGAAGGAGTGCGATCTCTTTCACGACTTCACGATGGTATTGACCCAGGATCATCCCACCCGGCTAGAGGGATCATACTGGAAGTGCCCTCATTGCAACGCACTTGACTAGTGGAAAATCCTGAATAGTGGGTCAGCCGGCTATTCTGAGCGGCGGTCCCTCACCAGGATTGTTCATATTACGATGTTGGCAGAATGGGGTGACATGCAGCTTGTTTAGCGAGGCCTGCTCAGCGCACGATGCTTGGCGAGCGGAGCCCGCCGCTATAGCAAGCTGTCACCCCATTTTTGCCATTTTTTATCGCGCCGACTGTTCCGCGGCCGCGACTGCGGGGCTTAATCCTTTCCGTCGCAGCACTTCGCGAAACAACTGGTCCAACTGGCGAGCATTTTCGTCCCAAGTGTACTGTGCGGCCGTCTTCGCGGCCGCTTCCCCCATCTGCTGCCGCAGCGGTCCGTTGCTGCACAGCAAATCAATTAGTTCAGCTAACCTGGCGCTATCTTGGGGATTGTCGAGGATAAATCCATCGACTCCATTGGTGATGATTTCGCTCACGCCCATTTGGCTGCTCACAATGCTGGGGACCCCACAGGCCATGGCTTCAAGCGGCGGCATGCCGAAGGCATCCTCAAGTGAGGGACCGACATAGAGGTCGGCAGCCGCATAATACATTTCCACGTCGGACCGCAAAGGAAGGAAGGTTACCCGATTTTCAAGGTGGAGCCGCGCCAGCGCGGAGCTGTAAGGCTCGACGATGTCGCGGCCCACCACCAAGAGCCGGAGGGGACCCGTCGCGAGCCTGCCCAGGGCCTCCAGCAGGCAGGGCAACCCCTTGTTCTTCCAATCATTTCCTACGACGGCGAGGCAAAAGTCCGTCTCACACAGACCCAGCTCACGCCGCGCGGAAGGCCGCAGTTTACGCCGCACCTCCACACTAAATTTCTGTGCGTCAATCCCGTGCACAATCACCGGGAGCTGCGACTCCCCTCGACCAGGTCGCGTCAAATGCCGCGCCATCTTCCGTGAAACAACGGTCAGGATGGTGCTTTTCCTTCCGTAGACCAGCCGCTCGAGTGCCATCACCAGGAGATAATATGCGCGCCGATGCAGGAGCCGCGGCCAAGAGCTCATTGGGTTAGCGCCGAGATTTAAGGTGTGCCGCACTCGACGGTAGAACTCCCCGAAAACAATGTGGACCGAAATAACGTCGGCATCCAGGCAGTTGATTCCGGGTGTATAGGTTAGCTCTGGTTTCAGACCACCCAGTGTCCGGTCCCACCATCTCCAGAAATGATTAGCGAGAAACCACCAACAATACGAAATCAGGTGCGGGCCAGGCAGGGCTGGTACGTGTCGCCACACGACTCGTTCAAGGTCCACGTCTTCCACACGGGCGCTGTAGATGTAAACGTCATAATCTCGCGCCAATCGCTCCACCTGTTCGGCGATGCAACGTTCCGTTCCATGCCTCTTATCCAAGAAGGGCGAGACAATTGCGATGCGTCGCTTACACGGTTTGGTCAGAAGTCACCTGTAAGTCGCGAGAAGTCTGTTTCACTAGATCTGGCAAGCGGAACAACACACCCACCAGCAACCAAAGATAGGCATTGCTGATGAAATTCTGATATTGAACCAGGCCTCCCCACGTCATTGGAAACAATAGAATAAACGCAAACCAAGTTATCGATAGGGCCAGGGGGAACGCCCAGGTCCCTTTCAACTTCAAGACAACCCGGCACGCTGCGACCAATAGGCTCGTTGACCATACCAGCCAAAGTATGGGCCCCAGAATTCCGATCTCAGCAATCAAATCTCCGTACCCGTTTTCCCCCAAAGAGATGCCGGGAGGGACCTGCATGATCCGGGCCACATATTGAGTGCCCAGGGATCCTGTTCCGATCCCATGTCCAGTGAGCCAGGCAGGATCTCCCAGAGCATTCTGCAACTCTTGCAAGGGGTAGTCCCAAGTGCGCCTGCCAGCCTCGAAGTGTTCGCTGCCCGGCATGAGGGTTTCCCAATAGTAAGTCAAGTGGGAGCCAATGACGTCGGGAAAGATGTTTACGGCCAAGACCACCGCCAAGACCACAAAGACAAAGCTCCGGCGGATCGCCTTGACCAGCCGGTAGGCATCGCCCCTTCCGGGGGGAGCGCCCCACAACATCCCGACAGAGAGTACAAGGCCGCTCCCAACGACATATACAAATGACCCCCGCGACCCTGTTAACGCCGCCGCCAACGCAACAAGGCCAACCGCCGGAAACACAAAGATGCGGCTACGGTGCGCCCGCAGCAGCATGAACCCTGCCGTCCCGAGGCCCAGTGCAATAGCAACGATCAGGTATGACCCAAATCTGCCGTCGCTTACAAACACCGACGGGGGACGTGTCACCGCCACACCTGACGCCGTGTATCGCACCAAGTGGGAAAGCTCATCGATGTCCGCCCCACCGCGGGGATTGAGGAAAGTCATTCCAAAAACTGTTTGAAGAATTCCCACTACGGACACCACACTGACCAGTGCTATGTTTAAGAGTAGGAAGCGCCGCAAATCGGTTTCATTACGCAGCATTGCATAGCCCACGAACATCAAGGGAACGTAGTAGAAATAGAGTTTCAGACCTAAGACACCGTAAAAGAAACTCGCCGAAAGAGGGTTAAAGAACTGTACGAGCCCCAGAAGAAAGAACAGGCCGAACGCATATCGGAACGACGGACGGAAGAGCATCGCATCGCGGCGCGACCCGCTTACCAGAAACGACATGTAGGTCACCCCCACCATGACGTCCTTGGCGAAATAGATCACCATGCTGTTGCCCATGTACTTGCGGATCAGGTCCTCAAAGGTGAGCCAGATGAAAAATAGAGACACCCCGCTACGCCAGTCATTCGCGATCCTGCCCACAACGAAGAAAGCGGCAAATACGGCGACGATGAGCAGCGCAAGTTTGGGGCTGCCGGCCGCAATGGAGTTGCTTAGCTGCCATAAGACATAGAGGATGATGACGAAACCTGCCAGCACCGTCCACAATTTTCCGTATTGAGAGAGGTCTACTCGTCGGCCGATCATAAAGAATATTCACGACATTGGGCGTTGAAATTGTGTGCTATGTGAGTACCGCCTGTCCTTCTCCGTGACCTCGGTGGTTTATCTCGTTTTCAACCCTAAAATCCAAAATCAGAACTCCGTCTTCCATCCGTCTTTTTCATAGATGTAGAAAGTGCAACCGGGCGTGCCGTCGCGGCGCAAATAGATGCTGCCAGTGGGGGCGGAGCCCTTCGGGGGTCCCAGGCCGGAAGTGATGCTGGGCCCGTCCCCCACCTGGATGGAATCCGCCTTGAGCTGTTCACCCGGCAGCAAACTGATTTGCCCCGGCGTAGCATCGTGTCGAAATGCTTGTAAGGTCTCAGCGTACTCAATCGCCTCATTGTCCGAAAGCGTCCCGCTCGGGATACGAATGAGAACTGGGGCATAAATTCCTGTTCCATTAGTGCCAACATTGGAACTAAAAACAAACTCGCCGGTTGGCGCTGAGGCAGAGGAAACCTTGAAGGCGCCCCACGCCCAGTCCCACTCGCCGTTGGCTACTTGGGCGCTCCCCCGGCTCACAGCCCAGCCATTCGTTTCGCGGATATTAACAAAGGAAAAACTCAACGGGGTCGAAGCATTTGAGAAAAAACCAGGAGGTGTTAGAGTCTTCACCCACGCGCCATAGATGAAGATGTCTCCTGCTGAAATTTCTTGGGAAACGTTCAAATATAGGTTAAAACCTGCCGAACTTTTAGACGTAATGAGTGTCGCATTGTTCGTTCCGTCCGGCGCACTCCCAGCGATGCAGGTTAAGGGGCCACCACACTTAAACGGCTCTGCCATCGAAATCAGGTTAGTGAAGCGCGAGTTGACGGGGCCAAAGCCTCGCCGTGCTGCGTTGTTCTGGCCTAGCAGGTAACCATTGAAGATACCCTGCTGACCATTTAAGAGAGGGCTTTGAGCGAAATTTGAGGGCGCTGCCCCTCCTAGCAGGGTGGCGGGGCCGTCCACGGTTGACTGCTGCACGGTAATCAAATTAGCAAATGGCTGCCCGCAATCTACCCGAACGCCGGCAAAGGTTCCGTAGGGGTCGGCAACGCTAAGGTTCTTCAGATTGCCAAACGTAGGAGCAACACAGGCCGGAAACCAGACAATAGGAGCCCTGCCTGCCTCTTGGAGAATGTTCTCGGCGAAAATTCCAGAGCCGTTTCCCTTCCCGGGATAGACCTTTATTCCGCCCTCGACGAAGAAGGCGTTCTGGACAAAGATAAGACCATCTCCGGCAGCGACCTGAGGATGCATCACGATGGCTTGCGCTTGGTCCGAGGATACGAGGCCGCCACCTAAAGCAGCGGTTCCCGTTTCGGCGGTGCCGGCGAGTGAGCCGTGGCGGGCAGGGTCGGTAAAAGTGAGGGTTCCCGGAGTAGACAGCGAAAAATTGACTGTCCGCCGATTTAACCAAATAGCCCTGGTCAGTCTGTCGAGGCCGATAGAACCGGACTGCGGCAACTGAAAGGCGTTGCCAGTCGTGCTGTAATTCAGCGTCACGACGTTCCCAGAGGATTCTGCCACTCTGGTTATGGACAAAACAGACGTAGCGTCAGGACCATTTTGCATGTACGTGAAGGTGGTCGGCCCGTTTATTCTGGCAGTGAAGTTTCCGCCATCGAAGCTCGGATCAGCCACGCTCACCACGCCCAAGGTCAGCGGAGACTCCCCTGCCCATGAAGACGGAAGCGATGCAGTTGCTTTAACGGTCACAATGTTTGCAGACCTGGCAATGGATGCAACCGTTGCCGTCTCAGCCGGATTACCGGAAAATTGCGAGTCCTGAATGAAGTCCCAGGCAGACTCTCCCCCAATGGCCATCGCCGGTCCGCATCCGGCGCGCTTAGTTACGTTGAAATAGTCATTTACCAGGTAGCCTTCCCAAAACCCTACGCCCGACGCTTCGCCATTCGAGAAATACCCTAGTTTAGCCGGCAGACAGGTCATCCCAAAATTCAGGTTCTCAATCATCGAGCTTCCGTTCGTAGAAATCCAGATGGCAGGATGGTTCGTATCGCTGCCACCTGCCGAGACGGCCACCTGAGCGCTATGATTGCCCGCGGCGTTAACGTCGCCACCGACCCCTACAATATGAATTGGCTTGAATTTTCTCCAACCTGGCAGGGGATGGGAGTAGTTTGGATCAAAAGAGTTCATCAACCAAATACCGCACCCCGGGGGGTCCGTAACTTTACAAGCAGGGATCGCCTTGGCGTGGGCATCCCGCACATAAATGATTCCCCCTTCTGACGGTAATGAGTCGTAGCAAGCCATAATATCGGCCTTGGCAAACGCCCAGTAAGAACCATCATTCAAATCGTTTCCCTCCGGCGAAGCGTAGCAGATGGGCGCTTGGGCGCGAGCGTGGGCGCTTGTTAGCATCATGCCGATGGCCAGCGCGAGACAGATGGATCGAATAGAGACCATAAGAATGTCGCTATAAGGAGGTCCTGGCCGGAACCTGCGGTCGAAGCGACTCGCTGCTCGTTCACGGCGCGGAACTCGCAAGGTATTAATTCCGGATAAAAATGGTGGTCTCACCCCTCTGCAAGGTCGAGAAATCTCTGGTGACAGACTCCACTGCCGCACTGCATCCCGGTTTGATCCAGTCGTGCAGCTCAATAGCTAGGCAGCGAACACTACCCATCCAATCACAGGACGCAAAAACTTCTTTCTCGGCCCCTTCGATGTCGACTTTGAGGATATCAATAGAGTGAATTCCCGTCTCGCGCATAAGCGTTCGCATCGTTAGCGCACGAGCGGCAGCACCAACACCTTCGCCTTCCTGAACAACAAAACCAACCTTGTTGGAAGCCGGGCCCGTTGAGCTGACAGCAATGTAGCCGTCCCTATTCCAAAGTGCAGCGTTGAGTGGAAGAATGCCCGAATACGGTTTAACATTCCGAGCGAGCATGGCAAAATTCGAGGCTTCCGGCTCCAATGCAATGATTCTGGCATCCGGGTATCTGTGGGCATAATAGATCGATGCCATCCCGATGTTAGCTCCCGCGTCTACAATAATTTTCGGGGAAAATGGAAGGTCGATGGCATACTGTTGACGAAGGAGCACCCACTCGCAAATGGCAACATCGCTAGTCCGAAGGCGAAGGTGTAAGGGACTTTTGATTCCGGCAGGTTGGACGGCGAGTTCCTCAGGCCAGCCCAAAAGCCGATAGCCCAAGAGCGCTAAAACTCCATAAATTCCGAACGGCCGATAGTATATACGGAAACAGTGCAGTGCGCGGGTCGCGATCTCCGAAAGACTCCCAGCGCGCTCGGCCCGAACTAATGTGCTCCGACGATTATTCATCGTTCCTGGCGCGCGGATTTGATGGCTCACCAGATCGTCCCGCCACATCGCGATAAAGAAACAAGTGCTCCGCCACCATCCGTTCTTCGCGAAAGAACTGCAGTGCCCGTTGCCTGGCCTTCTCGCCGAGCACCTTTGGCAAGTCAGGTTCGTCGAGCACGCGCTGCAAGCAAGACGCTAAACCCTCTGCATCACGGGCTGAGAATTTTAAGCCAGCCTCGCCGACTATTTCTCCCAAGCCTCCAATATCGGAAGCGATCAAGAGACGCCCTTGCATCATGTGCTCAATGGCCGCCACCGGGGCTACGTCTTCCCAGACCGACGGGATGGCAGTTACGGATACATCTCGCAGGGCCTCTGCCAGAGCGTCTCCCTGAAGATAACCGGCGAACACTGTGCGGCTGCGAAGGCCGTAGCCGTCGGTCATTTGCTCAAGCCGGGATCTCTCCGGGCCGTCACCAATGATTCTCAATCGAAAGTCGTAGCCGCGCGCCGTAAGCTCGCCGGCAGCGGCGAGCAACACAGATACTCCCTTTTCCCACACCAGCCGCCCGATGTAGGCGAAACAAACGGGTGTGGTGACGTCACGCGACTCCGGCTTTGTCGCCTCGGGTACTCCGTGATGGATCGTGACCGTCCGGGGAAGAGCCACACGCCTACCCACATGGTTGCTGGGGCCCACATTCTTCGCGACTCTTGCACACAGCCACCGCCGCGGAAAGGTAAGGAGCAGCATCGCCAGGCTCTTCCGCAAGCCGACATTTGCGGCGTTGCAGCGTACGCATTCGCGGTAGCGGCGGGCCATGAAGTGCCCGGGACACACCGTTTTGGTCCGTTCGTCGAGAAGTAATCCGTTGGGACACCCCGCCTGATAGCCGCTGTGCTCCACCACGACGGGCCTCCTCAACAAAAGTCCGCACAACATCGGCAGGAAAGTTGGACCAGCCAAATGGACGATATCCGTCTGCCAAAGCAGCTTGAATAGCCTCACCAGTCCGGGCTGGCGTACCACGCGGAACGGTAGCGTGGCGTCGACCATCCTGCCCGCCGGCGTATGTGTCGCTACTGTAACCTTCAGGTTACTCCCCGCGCCATGGTCAGAGCGTTCGGCAAGCCCTCGCGCGAGCCGCATGACGTACGTTTCCACCCCGCCAACGCTAGGCGCGAAGGCATGGGTGTAAATGAGGATTTTCAGCATAAGTTCCGTCTCCACGCCGCAAGTCTAGGCTCAACGGCATGGTCAGAATAGATGAGGAGCTTCATGTCTGAGGAAGCCCTTGCTTCTGAAGGACCGCCGCCTCGATGGCCCTGACGAAGCTCTCGAGCTTTTTTTTCGGCGACAGAGTCTCCATCCGCGCTTGCGCAGCTTTCCCCATCGCCTGCAAGCACTCCTTGTCTGGCAGAAGGTCATGAAGAACCCGCGTAAGGGCCTCGACGTTTCCGGCAGGATACACGACCCCCGTCCCGTGACCATCGACCAGATCAAATCGCGCCCCGACGTGGTCGCTGACCACCACCGGCAATCCGCAGACCATTGCTTCGCCGACCACCAAGCCGAAGGTCTCAAACTCCGAGGGCAATACCAGAAGATCCGCTGCAACGTAGGCGGCGGGGAGCTGGGACTGGTTCAGGAATCCCAGAAAACGCACCCGTTCAGCGAGTCCCAAGTCCTGAGCCATCGCCTCGAGTTGCGCGCGCATCGGTCCCTCTCCCACAAACAAAAGGTACGCACTGCCCACACAGGCCTGACTGAACGCTTGCAGCAAATCCTGAGGCCTCTTCCAGGCTTGCAGCTTGCCACAGAACAGGACGACCGTTGCTTCGGACGGGATATTCCACTGCCGCCGCAGGTCTTCACGCGAGAAGGTCCGGCAAGCCGCAAGGAAATAGTCATTGTCCGTGGCTCCCGGCGAAAGGATGATGCGCTCTTTCCGGACGCCCAGGGATTCCAGCAATCTCACGGTCCCGCTCGATCCGGCACAGACAGCCTCTGCCAAGCCAAAGACCCTCGGCAGCAGGAGTTTTTTGATAGGACCCTTCCAACCCTTGCCGTCCATGGATGCCAGGGTTGTCGCGTCCGACGACATGATCAACGCCGAACGGCTGAGCTTCGTCGCCAAGTTTGCGATCCAAAAGCTGAGATAGGCATAGCCGAAAACAAAGACAGCATCAAAATTTCCATTTCGGATGAGTGGCCAGAGGCCCGGGTTAATGAGACCCCAGAAGACCCCCAACCGTGGCTTGGCGACCTTCGGGGGGACCAGAACCCATCGATACCCGTCAAGCAGCGGAACATCCCACTTCACTTGAATGCCGAATTCCGGGTCGAGCGCCGCCTCCGCGCCTTGCAAAGTACAGTAAGCCACCTCAATATCAAGTCTCGCGTGCTGAGCCATTTGACGGAGTATGGGCGAAGCGTATTGCACGGGGTGGGAGCAGACCAGCAGCACGCGATACCGGCGATCAAGCATCGCGCAAAACCTCCAGGAAGCGGTTGCCCACAACTTCCCAAGAAAAGTACTTTTCATGAGCGCGCCGGTTCCGTTCATGCAGTTCGCACCACAATTTCCGGTCGGTCAGCACTCGAACCGTTGCTTCGGCCAGATCTTCTGCGTCGAGGTAGGGCACACCTACCACGCCCGCTTCCGCAAGCTGCACAGGAAGATGGGGATCGGCGTATGCCACCAGCGGAACGCCATGCGCAATGCTGGCAATGGCGCTGCCCCTTTGGGTTGAGATCCGACCCCGCACAAAGAGCGAGACATCGGCGTTGGCGAGAACTTGCGAGACCTTATCGGCAGACAAAACACCCAGCGCAACGAAATCTACACCACTTCCCTCTAGAGCGCTGCGGAACATGGATTCGGACCAGGCCGAGCCCCGGCCCACGGTAACCAGCCGCACACGCGGAAGTCTCCGGGCCGCGCGTCTGGCCGCCATGGTGATATCCGACACCTCTCTGCTGATGTCCCCACCATCGGTGATGCCGAGAACTGCAATCGCCTTCGTATCGGAGTCCGCCGCCCGGAGGGAGAATCGGGTTGGCGTGATGTTCGCAGGAATCGGGGTGAAGAACGCCGTGGCCGGTTCGGACGGAAGCCAGGGGACATTCTCCAGCGGCACATTGAGAATGGACCGTTCGCCAAACCGGTAAGAGCAGCGCATGACCGAGACCTGGCATGCACGTCTCAGCCGGTCCACCAGACGCTTGCCGCCATACGGATGGGGATCATGAAAAACCATGGCGACGCGCGTTCCGCGAACCTTGAGCACGGCCAGCACGAGCAAGAACAATAAGGGAATGCCCCGGCGCGACCACATGAGGGCAGTGTACTGCACCAGCACCCAACTGCCTTTCCAGCCGGCACTCGTCCGCCAAAGCTCCTTTAGCGCCCGGGTCCAACCGCTTTCGTCCCAAGAGACGCGCACCAGAGTAAAGTCGCGACCGCGTTTCTCGAAAACTTCACCCAATAGCCGGCAGTAATCGTCCACCGCATCCGTGGGAGAGTCCCGTTTTCCCAATACAGCGATGATCAAGGCCGAGCCTGTCCTTCTTCGCATTCCTGAAAACGGACAAGGGAGCAACACGCTCCCTCCGGCTCGTCCGTGGGTATTTGAAATGGCAGGATAGTTACCCTTCCGCTAAGCGCAGCAGACGGTCGAGCTGCCGCCGGGGGCTGGAGTGCTCGGAGCGGTAGATCTCTCGCCGCTCGCGCAAGAGTGGCGGCAGAATGCGGGCGAAATCACTCAAAACACCGAAGCGGTCCCGCGCCCGCTGCCATCGCAATGCCGCAACATCCATGGCCAAGCCGGCAAAGGTTGCAAGCCAAGTCCTGATGACGTAGCTCAAAGGAAGGAGTTTGGTGGAAATCAGCAGCCGGCCGCCCAGAATCCCACGGAATCCCAAGCGTGAGCCCTCCGCCGAGTTGGATGACCCACCGACTCTGTGCCAACATACCGCAGCCGGCACAAAGACGCTCTTCCAGCCGCGAACCCAGGCGCGCCAGCAAAGCTCGACGTCTTCATAACCCAAGGGCAACCTCTCGTCAAAGCCGCCCAGAGCAAAGAACATCGATTTCCGCACGAGCATGCTCGCAGCACAGGCCGCCGGGATGGCCGTAGGGCGGCCGCTGGCTTCCTGATAGATGTACAGAGAAGGAACGACAGCGTAACAAATACCGGCATTTCGGCTTTTTTCCCCTAGGCGTGTCGCAAGATGGACCTGCTTCGTCCCCTCCCAGTCGTATTGAAGCGCATCCACCGAGAAAATATCCGGGTCCCGCAGGATCTCCGCGGCCAGTGATTCGACAAAATTCTCGTGGAACCGCATGTCGTTGTTGAGGAACAGCAAATGTTCCCCCGCCGCCGCCTGGGCTCCCCGGCCTAATGCCGGCGCCAACCCCACGTTCCTTGTGAGGGGGAGCCAACGCACGCCGAACCTGCTCGCCACCGCCGCCGAGTCGTCTTTGGACGCATTGTCCACAACAATGATTTCCAGCGGACGATACGACTGAGACATCAACGATGGCAAGCAGGCCTCCAGGTGCCTCGCCCCATTCCAGTTCGCCATGATGGCCGAAATGCACGGCTGAGAGGTCATGTCTGTCCTAGCTGGCAGCTTGCCGGCGGGAGTCAAGCGCTACGGCGCGCTTCTTGCGGAAGACCATGTACCAGGTGTCGCCCAAGGGCTGAAGCATCGGCACCGCTTGCTCCAATCGTTCATAAATCCTATAGGCGCGGCGGCGCCAGGACCGGCCGGAAGCCCCCCTGAAGCCTGAGTTGTTCGATTCGAGCACGGAGCGCTCAAGAGAGAAGCCGTACCTTGCCATGGCTGAGCCCACCTCAGCCCGCGTATACAGCCGGATATGGCCAAATGTTCCCCTCGCATACTCCACTTCATCCGGCATTTCCAGGATACTGCTGCCTTTCAGAAGTCGTATTCGGTTCTCCAGCGACGCCTGATTGGGGGACGAAGCAATAAAGATTCCGCCCGGGGATACGACTCGCGCTATCTCCGAGAGAACAAAGTTCACTCGTTCCACCGGGAGATGCTCCAGCACCTCGGAAAAGGTCACTAACGAGAAATGAGCGTCGGGGTACGGCAGAGGCTCGCGAATAATATTGGCGGTCGCCAACGAGCAGTTGTGCTTGCTCAGCGCCGCGCGGTACGCCTCGGAGCGTAGGTAGTTCCTTTCAGGATGTTCAATGGCGGACCACTGAATTCCAGGCATGAGTTCAGCCAAGGAAAAAAGCAGATACCCGTAACCGCTTCCAACTTCCAAAGCACGTCCGCCTGCGGAGTTCCCCAGAAGCGGGTGCAGCAGGGAGAAAATCATGGATACCCGCCTGACATCGGGACCCATAGCCGGGGAATTGACAGGCGCGGAGCCATTTCGATGTTCCGCAAAGTCCTGGCACGCAAGAATCACCGGCACGATCACCTTCTCGGACTCGGCTCTGCTGGTCCCCATCCCCTCTTCCAGATCGTGCTTCAACTCACGTTGCCTTGACCCGCCCACGCAGGATGAACTGCATGCCAAAGAGTCCGGGAAAGCGCTTGGCAGCCGCAACATCCAACTTTTTCGACGCACCGCCGATGATACGGCGGATGCCGGGCTGAGGGAAGAATCCTGTTGCGGTCCGAACATCGACCTCGAATCCGGCGTCTCGCACTAACTCATACGCGGTTTGCCAGTCAAAAAAACGATAGTGCGTCCGGTCCAATATTCCCCCATCCGCATAGCGGAACCGTCCCTTGAGAAACTCAATGCGTGTTTTCAACTCCAAAGCGTTTGGGAGTGCCACGAGCAGCACGCCGTCGCGGTCGAGGTGGCCCCGTAGCGCTGCCAAAACGTCCCATGGGTGAATCAGATGTTCCAGCACGTGGCTGCATATGATGCAGTCGAACATTCCCAATTGTGCGAAGTCAAAAACGTTAACGTCGGCGGGCCAGACTCGATCCATAATCTCTTGAGCGCGCCGGGCCTCGTCTTCCGAGTATGTGATGCCCTCGGAATACGACCCGCCATGTTCGCGTTGGATTGCCGCAACCAAAGCACCGGTGCCGCAGCCAACGTCAAGAAACCGGCGAGCTTCTCTCGGAATAAGTGGTAGAAGCACACGGTTTTCTGCTGCGTATAGCTGGCTAGGAGCAGGTTGGACTAAACTATGGACTCTCACCTTTGACCTGAGGGCATATCCCTAAAAGCGCATCAATTCATTCAATGCAAGTATCTGCCTAGTGCAGAGCCTGCTAACATGTCCAGCTTCCTTAGGCCGAGGCGTAACGGACCGTAGAGCCTGATCGGCGAACTGGCATGCCTAAGAAAGGCTTTGTCGGCGCGGCCCGGACGTTGCCCCTTCGCCAACGTGCTCCACAGCATCTTCTTCCGCCATGGCTTCACGTCGCCGACCGCGTGCGACATGATGTAGCCCCCTCCCCCCCATTGAAAATCCATCCCATCGCGGCCTACACAACTGATTGGTTCCTCGCAAGCCATAGTTGCAACATTCAAGGCGTCCTGGTCAGGGAAGCAAATCAGCGCCGTTCTGTCAGAATAGCCCAGTTTCTGCAACTCACCAATCGCAGGCTTTAAGAGTTGAATCAGGCGCTGCCACAGGCCCAGAAACCCCACATGTTCTTTGGCGACGCCCACAAAACCCCCACTAAAGTAGATACTCTGCTCCCGGGCAAGATCGAGCCCGTACGATCCAAAGTACCGCATCCAGGCGTGCCGCAACGGATGGCTTGCCGGCATGTCCGCATTGACGTCCCCACAAACCGCGACTCCGTTTCCGACCCATTCCTCAAAGAAAGGCCAGCGGCAGATAACGGTAATATCGGGATCAAAGTAAAACAAGGCGTCCGCGTCCGGGCAATGATCGTGCCAAATCGACAGCATAAAATCGGGCTTGTAATTGGTAAGATGGATCTCGGTCGTGAGCGGCACGAAGCGTATCTTGAACTGAGGCTGGACGCTCAATTCGGAATATCCACTTTGCTGTACGATGCCCCCCGCCCAGGGAGGCAATTGACCGCGATAGCCGGCGTAGACGACACCGCGATACCCGCGCTGGTAGAGCGAATTGCACAAAGCTCCCAAACCATAGTGATAGTCGCCCTCAAAGAGGGTGCAGATCGCAGATGTCATTCGGTGCGCCCGCCACCGTCAAGCTCGGACCGATGCAAAGGATCAACGGGCCTAGTGGCAATGCTCTTAGGAGACACTGCGTCAGGCAAACAAACGTTTATAAAGGTCAGCATGTTGTGGGGCGGTAATGTCCCAAGAGAGTTTCTCTTCGGCGAAACGCCTGGAACGCTTGCTCATCTCATCACGCCATTTGGGGCTTTCCAGATAGGCCATGATCAGGTCCACCATCGCTCCGTCGTCATCGTCCGCTACCACCGGATACAGCGATCCCGCGCCGTAGCTGCGCGTGCCGCCCTTGTCGGTGGTCACGATCGGCAGGCCGCAGGCAAGGCCTTCGACCACCGCCGTGTTACCGCCTCCGTCGCGGAGCGGCAGCAGCAAGAGATAACTCTTTTGGTAAAGGTCCAGCAACTCTTCATCGCTCAGGTTGGCATGCCACCTGATCTTAGGGTGCCCTAGCAGCTTGGTTAGCCCCGCGGTATTTCGCCACTGCGAGGGCACGAGGAAATCAAAGGCCACAGGCAGGTTGTACGCCACGACTTTTTCAACCACCCGCGCCAGCATCTCCGTGTTGCGCAGCCAGTGCCCGGCAAAAAGGATTCGCTTCTCTGACTTACTATCCCATTGAACGGCGCCCGGCCGAAAGAATTCGGTATCCACGCCGTATCGTAGAAAATGGACGCGGTCAGGTCCGATCACCTGGGCAAACCAATCCAGGTCCCGCTCGTAAAGCACAATTGCATGCTCGACGCGGCGCAACATTCTGCGCCGCGGTTCAGTCCACTGGGACGGAGGCTGGTGGAGCGTGGCGACAACGTTCAGTCGTCCTTTCCTTTCAGTAGGCCAGATCTCCAAGTGATCGTCCAGGGACAGGATGTGGCCGACGGCACTTCGGCTCCTCGCCAGCGCCAAGCGGAATCTCAATTCGGCAGCGGCCGCGATCGAACTTCGGTTGAAACCAAGGGCAAGGTTGGCGAGCCGCCCGAGTCCGCGCTGCCATAGCGTGAGATTGTTTCGCGTGACCTCAACCCTGTAGCCGGTGCTCTGCTGAACGTACTTCGGCAACAACCAATATCCCGACGCCGGACCAAACCAGGGAACACTATGCTCCAAATAGACGATCGTCACGCTTCAGTACCTTTTGCCAACCCTCGCGAACCGCGTGCGACAGCTCCTCGGCCCTCTCCCGAGGTACAGCAACGAACTCCCAACACACACCTGACCGAAAAATGGCGTCCGAACTCTCCGCGGTCACGTTAACCCCGTGAATCGTCAAAACCTTGTAGTCGCTTGACTCGAACCAACAAACCAAGTCGCAAAGGGCGTTGCCGTAGAAAATGGCCGCGTTGTTGCAGCACTCAAATAGAACGAGTGGCCGACACTCACGGATCAGCCTCCCACCGCCACAGAGCGCGTCGAGTTCGGCCCCTTCCACGTCAATCTTTAGGACGCTTACCGGTTTAGTCAATTGCGGCAAAAGATCGTCGAGAGCGAGTTGTTGCACACGCACGACCTCAAAAGAGCTGCCGGCCTGCGGAACGGAAGGCCGTGGCTTGAGTCCACTGTAACCGGTGTCCTTCTTGGACACAAAGAACTCTACCTCTTTCGCCTCAGTGCCGACGGCAACATTCCGAACTGTCAGCCGTGCTTCGCCGATTTCCCTGGCAAAGGTGCGCGAAAGGTCGCGAGCAAGGTCAGGGTTAGCTTCGAATGCTATGACGCTAACGTCCTTTCTGTGTTGCAACACATACCCCGTGTGATGCCCGACGTGAGCCCCAACATCCAGAACGGTGCTGCCTGGAGTGGCCTCACTGACCATGAGGCGCCTCACGGCGCACTCGGGTTCAACGAACAACCGAAACCGTGTTGTTCCGCGCCATCCCACCAGGTGCGTGTGAATCCGAACAGGTAAGCATCCACGCCAGCCGGCGCGATTGAGGGTTATGGGCAGCATATTAGCTGGGCGATTTCGCTGCCTCGAGCAGCGAATCGGCCTCTCGTGGGTAGCGCCAGAACGTTGCAGATCCTACCGAGGTCCTCCCGGCGTGAAATCGGCCGCCATCTGCGTATAGTACCGCGTGGTTGATCATCGGACAGGGGCACAAAGAAGTGCTCAAATCCTCCAAGCACGGAAAACAGGCTATCGACACCGCTGCCCGAGGCCTCAAGCCCAGGCCGGTTGAATTCCACCAGGAGAATTGGCGGGTCGTCAGCGGCGAGCAGGCGCTGCGCACCCTCCAGCACTGAAGCTTCCAGCCCTTCGACATCGATTTTCACGAAAGCCACGGCCCCTTGAATCCTCGCCTCGTCGGCAATGAGGTCCAGTGGCACGGCCTCGACCTTCTCGGGAGAGTATTCACCTCCGACCCATTCCATGCCAGGCCATCGATGAATCGACTGCTGCGCGTCGTGACCGTCCCTTGAGGCCCACAGCGAGACCTCACCCGACTGACGGTCCAGAGCTTTGCGCAGAGCAGTGACGTTCTTGAGCCCGAGTTGCTTTATCGTCCGTTCCAGTTTGGCATAGGTCTCCCACCCAGGCTCAATGGCATATACCGCACCGGCCCGGCCGACACAACTCGACATCAGGGCCGTGTAATACCCTATGTTAGCCCCACCATCGATCGTGATATCGCCGTCCCTCAGAATACCTTCGACTGTCTTCGACTCAAGGTCGTCATACTCCCGGTCGCCGTAGATCCGCAACGACAACTGGTCATCCAGATGTGCGACGAACCAGCGACCCGATTTCATCCGATAGGTAACACTCGGTCCAGAGACGAGCATTCTAGTCCGCAGCACGCCTTGGCGGAAGAGGGTCGCCACCTTGTGGCGACCGGGATCTGTAAAGACCGCAGTCCTAATCTTTCGAGTAATCATCCAGGTCATTGGGTGACGGCCCTACCGCGAAATGTGGCCACTGAGTGAGAGTTCTCAAACTCCGTCGGTGCGGAGGGTGAATTCAGGAAGCAACACCGACTGAACGCCATCAAATAATTCGGGCACCCCGAAGTATGGCTTAGCGTTGATCAAACAGGCATCAATGTTGTCCACCCAAAGCAGCGGCCTGTTGTTTTCGTGAACATAAACAGTCAGAGTGTACTTGCCGGGTGCAAGCTGTGGGGACTTAACATCGTAAACTATCTCGAATTGCTGGCGGGCCGGAACACTGAACCGGAAGTCTACATGGCGCGACTTGGAGTGCACAACGTAGTCGTTCCGGTCGTTGTGCAATGCGAAGTCGATCATGATGTTGTCTAATGGCACTGGGCCGCTACGGAACTTGAGACGGAACTCCAAATCATGGTTCGGGAATGCAGAGTCCAGAGCGGCGCGATTAGAAATACCCTCGAAGACTAGCCTCCCACTATCGACTCGGTGGTTGGCGCCAGAATAGGGAGATCTCGACAGATAGTCTTTGACCACCTCTGAGATTTCGGCTTGCCGTACCACCTTCCCCCCCTCGAGCAATACGCCAAATTGGCATATAGCTTGAGTGTGTTGCATGTTATGACTCACGAAAAGGATTGTGCGCCCCTCCTTTGCCACAGCGCCCATTTTTCCGAGGCACTTCTTCTGGAATTGGATGTCACCGACGGCTAAAACCTCATCCACCAGCAGAATCTCCGGTTCCAGGTGGGCAGCGACGGCAAAGGCGAGGCGCGTCTGCATTCCGGTGCTGTAGTACTTGAGGGGGGTATCGATGAACTTCTCGATCTCGGCGAAGGCCACAATCTCATCGAACTTGCGCAGGATTTCCGCTTTACTCATTCCGAGGATGGCGCCGCTCAGGAAGGTGTTTTCGCGGCCCGTCAACTCCGGATGAAAGCCCGTGCCAACTTCTAGCAGGCTTCCCATGCGCCCCCGGACATCGGCAAAGCCCTCTGTCGGCTTGGCGACGCGGGCAAGAATCTTGAGCAGGGTCGTCTTCCCTGCCCCGTTGCGGCCAATGATCCCCACCACTTCGCCCTGGTGAACGTCAAAGGAAACATCCTTGAGAGCCCAAATGTGGGTGGGATCGCCGTTGGAGGAAGAATGGTTCCTCGCCCGGAAAAGGCGAAGCGGGGCGGACGCGGCGCGGGCAATAATGTCGCGCAAGGCGAGGTAACGCTCGCGCTCGCCAATTTTGTAGCGCTTGCCGAGATTTTCAACGTGGATGACGGGGGAGGACATAAGAAAAGGTGTCAGGTGCCAGGTTTCAGGTGCCAGGAGTTAGAAGCTAGAAGTTAGGAGACGGAAGTCAGCATGGGGGATGGCACCGAGAGATCGGGTATTGTGCACCGAGATTGTCGAAACGCTCACACCGGGCACAATGTCACTTCTCAGTTTTCTCGCTGCGGCTTGAGAAATCGCGATTCAGGCTTTTAGTCCAGATCGCCGAGATAAACCCGTGCCGCCCGCGATGCGGGTCTTGAACCCTCTTGGTGCGGTTGCGACCCTTTCAGACCCCTTGTTAAGAATGAAGCCGCATGTTGGGGACCTTGCCGGTTGACCCGAAAAGGAAACTGCGCTTCAGACAACGTCGGCAATCGTCCCTTCCATCTTGTTGAAGAATGCCAACCCACCACCTACCAGCAGGAGCACCATACCTGTGGAGACCGCGAGCATGATGTTCGGCGGCTGGCCGTGTCCGGTGAGCGCCCAACGAAATCCCTCAATGACGCCGGCCATGGGATTGAGCCCGTAAAGCCAGCGCCAGCGCTCCGGCACCAGAGTGCTGGGATACGCGACGGGCGAAGCAAAAAGCCAGAACTGCACGAGGAATGGGATCACGTAGCGCACATCGCGGTAGATGGCGTTCAGGGCCGAGAGCCACAAGCCCACGCCCAGTGCGGTCAAGACCGCCAGCAGCAGGAAACAGGGAAAAAGCAGAATGGCCGGGCTCGGCACCACGCGGTAGTAGGCCATCATGCCCAGGAACACCACGAACGAGATGGCAAAGTCCAGCAGCCCTGAAACCACGGCGGACAAAGGAAGCACCAGGCGGGGAAAATAAACCTTGGTGATGACGCGCTGCTGCTCAACCACAACATTGGTGGCGTTCTGCACTGCGTAAGCAAAGTACATCCAGGGCAGCAGGGCGCTGTAGTAAAAGATGGGATAAGGCAGGCCGTGAGAATCCATCTTGGCCAATTTCCCGAAGAACAGGCTGAACACCACCATGGTCATGAAAGGCTGGATGACCGCCCACGCGGCTCCAATGGCGGTCTGCTTGTAGCGAACCTTGATGTCACGCCAGACGAAGAAATACAGCAGCTCGCGCGCTTCCCAAAGCTCCTTGAAATCGATGTCGAGCCACCCGCGCGGCGGAGCGATCCGCAGCACGGGAAGATCGATCGGAACAGCAATCGACGGCTCACAGTTAACAGTTGACAGTGGCGGCTCCTAACTTCTAGCTTCTAACTCCTAGCTCTTGACTTCTATCTCCTGCCTCTTGACTCTCGCTCTTTCAATTGCCGGATGTCATCCTGCTCGATATGAAGCATCAGGGCTGCGCGGTTTTCAAAATAGGCCGCGACGCCGGATGCGGCTCGCAGCGGCACGGCAGTGAATTGATTGCGAACCATCTGCTTCCACGATATCGGTCCGCGGGCAGGAACCATGTGAGTGCCCCATTGGAACATGAAAGCCAGGTTCCAAAGGATCAGCAAAGCGGTGACGGGGCTGACGATGGCCAATCCCTGCCGAGCGCCTTTCACCCATTTGGCAAATTCGCTGAAGAAGACTGCGAGACCCAAGACGAACATGGGAGTCAGCGAAATGAAGAAGCGGTTGCCGAACGATGAAATGCCGTCCCAGCAGGGGTCAATGGCAATCAGGTAGTAGAGACCTAAGAACGCGATGATGAGATAGGCTGCCAATGAAGTGTCCCGCCTAAGAAGAAGGACGAGTCCAACCAGAGCAAGGACGAGAATGGGAGTCCAGGTCAGCAAACCGTGGTCGGATGAAAACAAGACGCTGCCAAATCGCGGCGAGGCCCACTTCGTAATATCAAATCCCCCGGCATATCCAAACGACAGTGGATGCCCGTAGATAATCTGTCGGGTGACCAAGGTGGGCGAGAACGCAATCAGCGTGGCAAGACAATAGAGAAGGTTGCCTCCCAAGAGCCGGCCAAGCGCCTGCCAGTCACGCTGGGGCGCGCTCCAGCCGCGCCAGTAGCTCTGCAAGGACTCGACGAGGGGCACCAGCAGCACGGCGATGTTGGCGTAATAGACATCCAGGGCGAGGCCGGAAACGAAGCCCAAAATCATCCATTGCGCAGGAGTTCGGTCTTGGCGGGTCCGCTGCCAATACCAAAGCAAAACCGCAACCGCAAAGACCGACTGGGCGTGCGACCAGGAGGGATTAAAGTACATGTAGACAGGGAGAGAGCTCGCAAACCAGATGCCCAACGTTCCAAGAAATGCCCATCGCTGCTCGGTGTAGAGGCACGCCAGCCGAAAGGATATCAGCAAGCCCAGGAAGCCGTAAAGCGCGGTGGCGAGCGCCATCGTAACAATATAGGGCCGAGAATAGCCGTTCGCTTTGACCTTGAACCCAAATCTCTGAAGGGTCAAAAGAGTATAGTGAACCGGCGCCAGAAAGGGCGCCCAGAGAATGGCAGGTCCAACGGCAAAGTGATTGTCGAGATGGCCCGTCTGCGTATACTGCTGCGGGTTAATCGAGCCATCCGGCCGGACTCTGCCCATCACGAAACTCTCGTTCGCGGCCCGCCAATCATTGGCAAAATCCAGCTTATGCTCAATCAGCAGCGATCGGACGTAAGCATAGTAGCCAACCCCGTCCCCTCTGACCCAGGGATTGACAAGGGGAAGTGTAAGGAAGAAGACGACCATAAGGATCCACGTATATCGACGGCGTGGGTGGTCCGAACCGGCGGATTGCAGCGCGGTGTCCCTCGGCGCATTGCGAGCCGCCAACGTGGCGTGCTGGATCAATTGACTCACTTTCCCTTTCGCGCTGCCGGTTCGAACGCCACCTGACTCCGGCGAATCGGCGCCTGCCTGGCCCCCAAGCTGTAATGCAGGATGCACCACAAGGCTCGAATTCCATCCTTCCAGGTGATCTTTTTCCCCTCGGTGTAAGTGCGCCCATAATAGCTGATGGGAACTTCGTACACGCACCAGCCCTGGTGGGCGATCTTGATGGTAATCTCCTGCTCGAAGCCAAAGCGATCTTCTTCGATGCTGATTCCCGCAAGCACCTCACGTTTGAAGGCCTTATAGCAGGTCCAAACATCGGAGAGATTCAGACCCGTAACCATATCCGACATCAGCGTGAGAAACTTGTTACCGACGGAGTGCCAAAACAAAAGGACGCGATGGGGGCCCCCTTGAAAACGCGAGCCGTAGACGACGTCGGCCTCGCCACGGTTGATAGGCTCAATGAGCTTGAGGAGATCTTGCGGATTGTATTCCAAGTCGGCATCCTGAATGATCACAATCTCGCCGCGAGCCTCCTCGAATCCCCGCCGCAACGCCGCCCCCTTGCCACAGTTTCTTGCCTGGAAAAATACGCGCACATTGTCGATCGGGAGAAGCTTGCCTGCCCGAGGAAGCAAAATCTCGCCACACCCCTGGCCGGCATTCTTGGATACCTCTGCCAGAAACTCTCGAGTACCATCTGTCGAACCATCGTCGACAATGATGATTTCTTTCCCCAAGTCCACCTCTTGCACGCGCAGGAGAATCTCTTCAATCGTCTCCCGCTCGTTATAAACAGGTATCACAACGGAAATCCGCGAAGATTCGCACATGTTCACACGCCCGACTTTAGCCTGCGACCGATTACCAGCAGATTCTTGCCGATCGGCGGCTCCCACCAACCCTCGATTTTCGATGACCAGGAGACCACAAATCGATCGTAGTAGCGGACATCTGAGGGCCGGATCGTCTTCCGCTTCAGGATTCTCGTGGCCAGGAACCAGCCGGGAACACCTGGGAGATCGAAATACCGAATGAGTTCCAAAGAGAACCCAGCCATCTGCAACGCTTCCGCAAGGCCGAGCTTTGTATAACGACGGCAATGGCCGACTTCTCGATCAAGGCTACTGTATAGCGCAGGGACGGCCGGGGTAAACAGGAGAATCGTACCACCGGGCGCAAGGATGTCGTGGGCTGAGCGCAAGAACTCTCCATCGTCCGCGATATGTTCGATAACGTTTACCGAGGCCACGGTGTCAATTTCTCCTGACGGCCGGTAATCGTGCAGGTAGCTGTTTACACAACTGACTCTGCTGTCCTCGGAGAAGCGACGGCTGAGGTGAGGAAAAAGATTCGCTGCCGGCTCAAGCGCCGTCAACTGACGAACATTCACATGACTAAGGAGAAAGCTGGAAAACGTCCCGATTCCCGCTCCGACTTCGACGACTCGAGGGCCGACATGGGGATTGAAGTACTTCATTATCGCACGATAATAATTCCGTGCCTCGGCGAGGGAGTCGAGTTCAGTGCCGGAATAGCGAAAGAAATTTGTCATTTCAACCGGTAGCGCAAACTGGGTCGCGGATGCAGTTTTGCCCGACCCTAGCTCGATCAAGATTCATCCAACCGTATGGCTTTTCAGTCTTTGCAACGACGGTTCACGCCGCTGTCGCGCGCGCGCCCGTAAGCTGCTCCTCGCCAGATTCAGAAAGCAGGGAAGCACGTACCATGCATTCTTCTTGGATCGCCTTGCGAAGGATAGGACCACCCGGGAAAAGCACACAAGCAAGCGGAGCCAGGAAAGGTGCTCCCAACCTGGTATTCATCACGAACGGCACATGGAGGAGCGTTACGAGTGCCGCATACAGCAAAAGAGCTCGCGCCGCAGCGGCATTACTTCCCTTCAAGAGAAGCCAACCACCGATCGCGCACCCCAGCACCGCCCACCATACCGCTACTCCGAGTCTCCGAACCAAGACGCCTCTTCCAGCAAACGACAAGAGTTGGTCCGTCTCCAGCCAGAAGTATCCGAACTTCTTGAAGATGACGGGTGCTGCTTTGATCCCGGCGCTACGCCACATGCGCAACGCAATTCGCGTGGTGTTGGAATTCAGCGTCCCTTCGTCCGGATACAAATGGCGGCGCAAGGCGTCGCTCGTTTCGATGTCCGATTCCTTCCACCCCTCGGCGCAAATGAGTCTCTTAGAATCACCCGGTAAAGCCCTGCCTTCGGGCGTGATCAGTCCCTGAACCATGTTAAATCCGGTCTGCGAGCCCAGGATCACTTTGCCGTGAAACTCTCGCAGGTTGCGCGTCACCCAAGGAGCAATCATAACGGCCGCAGCCAATGTGGTTAGCGCTGCCGCACCGAATCCCTTCCGCGTTCCTTGTGTCCGCCAAGCCACGCAGACGGCGACGATTCCCAGAACGGCAAGGTTGAACCGGATCAGAGTTCCCAGGCCGACCAGAACGCCAATCAATACCCAACCCGACAAGCGGGGTGAATCCAACTGCTGCAGGAGCAAAAAGAGAAAGCCCGCAACGACCAGCGCCGCGAAGGGCTCCGTCATGATCTCTCCAGCAAGATAGACCAAAGTGGGCATGAGCAGGGCTGCGGCCCCGGCCAGCAGCGCCCCGCAATCGCCCCATAACCTCTTAGCTGTCGCATAGCACAGGTAAGCTGTCAGGAGGCCGGCGAAAAACTGCAAGATCCGCGCGGCGACGATGAAGCCGTTGCCGAAGGCCACGATGAGTGCGGCCAAGAATAGCGGATAAAGAGGCGGCCTGATGGCGGCAGGCATCCCACAATAGGAGAGCCCCATTCCACGGGCGACATTGTGCGCCAGGAGAACATACGCCGGAGCATCGCTGACGCCACTCCAACGGGCGGCTATCGCTTTCCCGGGCGCGATAGCAAAAAACAGTCGCGTTACGGTCCCAAGAACGATCGCCACCCAGGCCACCCATCGCCATTTCATGCGTTCGCGGCCGGTGAGCGGGCCGATAAGTTTCTGAGGAGATTCCCCGGCGGTGCACCTATCCCAAGCCGTTCAAGCAGCCAGGCCAGGGCGCTCGCCAGACCGTACACAGCGAGAATCGTTAGAATAGGCTCCATCGGGAAGCGATATCGAACCAGGGTATGCGTCAGATAGAACACGAGCGGGACAATCAGCAAGACAAAGAGATACGGTCCCGCGGCTGGATTCCTCCGGCGATACGCCACGCCCGCCCCGAACCAACTGAACAGAATCATCAGAGCATTGAGCACAAAATACCCCTTCAAGCGAAGCGAGCCGAGAGGACGACTGGCCGGGCGGCTGCTGACATCAAACCAAAAAGTCTCAACGCGGCACAGAAACGAGCGCAGCGTTTCAAACGGATAGGATCGCATGTACGCAAGCGCCTCGCGTTGCTTCACCTCCATGTAACCGGTTTCGCCCATCCGCTGGTAGCTTGCAGCCTCGGCCGCATTCTTCAAGGGATGCAGCGAAAACGAATTCACGTCACGGACATTATGGGGGTTATTCCCGAGCCATAGCTCGAGCCCGAAATTCGATCGCACCGGAACGAAATGGCCGAAAACGCGGTAATTCCTCAATGTCCACGGCGCCATGCCGAGTAGGAACACGGACACAGCCGCAGCAGTATGCAGCATCCACGGAGCCGATTGCTGGCACCGCTCCCACACGAGCCAGCCAAGGAAGAGCGGCAGTACCAACAGGTGCGAAGCACTAATAAGGGCAACGATTGCCCACAGTGCGCCGTATGCCATCCAGCTTAAGAACCGGCGTGAGTCGCGTAGCAAGAGGGTTGCCTGGAAAACCAGCATGAACCCCAGCGCTGACAGGGCCGAATCCCACACCTCTACGACTGGAATGAACCAAGCGGTGGGGAGAACGACCCAAATCCACGAAGCGCCGATGGCCACGGCGCCTCCAAAGGTACGCTTGGCGACCGCATAGATCGGGAAAACTGTGAGTGCGGCAAACCCGCAGTTCAATGTCTTAGCGATGAAGAGGGACTTCGCGCTGAACACTCCCCAGCGCTTGAAAATCCCGGCGACCAGATAAGGATAAATAGGACCAAACCACGCCGTAGCCCCCGTATGGACCAACCGCAGTGGCGAGCTAAAGCCCTGCCCCGACGCTATCGAGGCCGCGACCTGACCCAGTTCATCCCCGTAAGGCATGTGTGCGCGCACCGACGCGAGATCACTCCGCCAGACAGAGCACAGGATGGCCATGCGCAGGGCGAAAGCCGTGGCAGCGATGAATACGGGGGAGCAAAACAGCTTTCTGCGGTCAGCTCGCATAATCGAAAAGCGCCGCACCAAAATTCGCGGCTCACACCTCGATAGCTCGGACGGTTTCCCTTTTCGCTTCCGCGTAAGCTGCCACTTTGTCGATGATGACGGGCAAGGGTGTAGAGGGACGAAAGCTTGTAAGACGCACAAGCTTTTCTAACGACGGGACTCGCCGCGACATATCCTCAAAACCCGGTTCATAGGCTTGGTCATAAGGAATGTAATGGACCGCCGAGTCACTGCTGGTTCGCTGCTTAACCAGCGAAGCCAAGTCTTCAATGGTGATTTCCTGGTCGTTGCCGATATTCACGACTTCGCCGACGGCACGGTCCTTATCCATCAACTTCAGGATCGCCTCAACTGCGTCCCCAACGTAGCCAAAGCATCGGCTCTGCTTGCCCGTCCCAAACACGGTCAACGGCAGGGCCTCCAATGCTTGGCTGACGAACGTCGGCAGCACCATTCCGTACCGGCCCGTCTGGCGCGAACCCACGGTGTTAAATAGTCTGCCAACCACTACCGGCAACCCTTTCTCTTTCCAGTAAGCCAGGGCAAGAAATTCGTCAAGAGCCTTGGAAGCGGCATAGGACCAGCGCGCCCTCACGGTGGGACCCAGGGTGGTGTCGTCGTCCTCACAAAACGGTACCTTATTGTTCTTGCCGTAGACTTCAGAGGTTGAGGCTATAAACACTAATTTCCGCTTCTTGGCGGCGGCTTCCAAAACCAGCTCCGTCCCTTTGACGTTCGTTTCAATGGTGCGCACCGGACTTTCAATAATTCGGCGAACCCCCACTGCGGCTGCCAAGTGATACACGACGTCGGACTCGTCAACCACTTCCGCCAGAAGGTGACGATTCATAACACTGTCAAAGAAACATTGTAGAGACCGGTTGGCGCGCAAATGCCTTAGGTTATCAACGGACCCGGTACTCAGGTCGTCCAGGATGATGACGTGGTCCCCACGCAAAAGCAGGGCTTCTGCCAAGTGCGATCCGATGAATCCCGCACCACCTGTAATCAAAGAAACCATATTGCCGTTCTCCTTGGGAACGATGAGCTGCCAAGCAACGATAATCAAAAACCCGGCGGGATGCCGTTACCTTCCACAACCGGCAATCGCGATCCTGATTCCCCCGACCCCGGTCGCAGTGCACATCGCTGCCGCTCCAAGCCGTCTTACATTCCGGGAAGAATCGAGCCGTCTCGGCCGTTCCACAGCGATTCACGTCTAACCCGCATCGACGGACTGGTCACTCTCCGAATAGTACGACTTATGGCTATATGAATAATATCCGTGATAGTATCTATATCCGTAGTAGCCGTCACGCCGCACATCGACCTTATTCAAGACCGTCCCGATGATCTTTCCGCCTGCGTGTTCCACTACCTTGCAAGCCCGGCTCAGGGCCGCACGCGTGGTCTTTTCGCATTCCACGACCATAAGAACCCCATCGACGATGCTCGACAGTATGGTTGGGTCGGTAATCGGCAAGACCGGGGGCGAGTCAATGATGACGTGATCAAAATCCTGGCGCAGCCGCTTGATCAAGGCTTCCATTTTCATCGAACAGAGTAGTTCGGCGGGGTTGGGGGGAATTGGGCCGCTGTAAAGGAGGGAGAGGCCCTCTGCCCGTTCGATCTGGGACAGCAATTCCGGGCCATACTCGTACGCGCCGGTAAGAATTCCTGAGAGTCCCTTGGTAAGGGTCATTTGCAGAGCTTTCGCGATCCCGGGGCGGCGCATGTCAGCGTCCACCAAGAGCACGCGCTCCCCTTTCTGGCCCATGGTAACAGCGAGGTTGAGCGCCGTCACCGTCTTCCCTTCCCCGGGTTGCGAACTGGTGACCAACAGCACCTGCGGCGGCCGGTCGGCGGTCGAGAGCAGGACGGAGGTGCGAAGCGCCCGGTAAGCTTCGGAGATGGGAGCGCCGGGTTTCTTGATGACGGCCAATGCGGGCGGGATTCTCCCATCGTGACTCATGAGGGGTACGGGTTTACCGCCAATTAGCGCGTCGCGGCCTAGCCCGGGGTGTGTCTGGGCGATAGGAACAATTGCCAGGGTGGGAAGTTCTGTAAGCTTCTCGATCTCCTGCGCGCTCTTGATGGAATTATCCAGTGCTTCCCGGGTTAAAGCCAGGGCTATGCCCAAGCCCAGGCCTGCCGCCAGGCCAAACACGATGTTACGCATCTTGTCCGGCCGGATGGGAGCATTCGGGGGCACTGCGCGATCGATGACATGGATGTTTGTGGCCCGCAAGCCGGCAGAAACATTGGCGTCCTTAAGGTGCGTCAGCAAGCTATCGTACAGCGATTGATTGGATTCAAATTCACGTTTCAAGAGATTGTGTTCGATCAGCAACTGGTTGACTTTTTCAACCTCATTATTCTGCTTCGATACCGCATCCGAGAGGATTTTTTCCCGCTGCACGGCGGCCTCGTATTCGCTGCGCATGTTCTGCACCGCACGCTTTCTTTCCCGTCCAATCAGCCCGTCAAGATCCTTCATCTGATCCTGAACCGCGAGCGCTTTGGGATAAGTGGGTCCGAACTGCGACACGGCTGCCGAGTACTCCTCCTTCAACTCCACTTCTTTGGCCTCCAGGCTGTTTAAGATGCTGCCCGGCTGAATGAATCCCACTTCCGCCTGATTTTCCACCACCATCTTGTACATCGATTCCTTCGTCATGCGGTCGGCTTGCGCACCACTGAGGCTTTTGTTCAACTCATCCAGTCGGGCTTCGGCCACTGTCTGCTTATCCCCGACACTTACAATGTTGTTTTGCCGCTCATAATCCACCATCGCTTGCTCGGATTTTTCCACTTTGACTTTCAATTCGTCCAGCCGCTGCTCCATCCATCCGGTTGCCTGCCGGCTGGCGTCATACTTCGTGCGAAAGTTGTATTCAACGTAGTTGTCGACAAGCGAGTTCACGACGGATGCCGCCTGCTGGGGGTTGGAACTCTCATATTTCACCAGGATCATGCGGGTGTCCTTTGCCCGCTCTACATGGAGGCTACCTTGGAATTTGCGGACGGCGGCAATTTGCATGTCCATGGGGATACCAACGATTGGACCGCCGGACTTGTCCCCTCGACCCAACCCTAGTTTTTGAATCGTGTCCCATGCCAACTCGTCGCTCTGGAGGATGGCGACCTGCGTGGCCAAGAAGGCGTCGTCGGCGTCTCCCGTCTTGAAAAGATCGTTCAAGGTCTGCAGCAGCGGCGCCTCGGATTCCACGTCGACTCGAGAGGTAGCTTGGTAAACCGGCTGCAACTTGAAGGAGTAGAAGGCTACCAAGGCGGTGAGGACTACCGTGACTCCTAGAATAAGCCACTGATGTTTTATAAGGAGATCCCACAGGGCTCGGAACTGGCCGAAGGCGTCAATCTCGCCGATCTCGGCATTCCGACTCACTTGAACGCGACGATCGGGCCTGCCGCTGGAAGCGAGAGGCGTGGGATTGAAGGGTGCTAGCTGATTTTCTTCAGACATGTTAGTTCCTTATCCTACAGGCTTTCGGTTGCTCGCCAAGGATGGCGCCGATCGGATTGCGAACGTTACAACCGCGACGGCGCACTTCGCTGCTATCGTGGGAAACCAGAATCCACGACATGATTTTTGCTCTGAGCCAAAAGCTGGGACTGGCTAATGGGTGACAATGGCAGTTGTTCCCGCGGCACCTACGATGTAGCCGGGCGCACCCTCGATTGTGCGCAGCGCCTTCTTCCCGTTGCTGCCCGGGACAAAGAGGATGTCGTCTGCTTGCAAATTTGGATCTGGGGACTTTCCGAGCAGAATCTTTTTCAAATCGAGCTTGATTTCCTCGCGTCCCTGCGGTCCTTTAGAGTCTTTCCGAATAATCATTGCCTTGCTGGTTTTAGCCACACCCGTCGCATCTCCCGCAAGGGCCAGCGCGCGCAGCACGGTTAGCTCTTCGTGCCCGTTCCTCAGGGTGTAGCCGCCGGGACGCCCGACCTCTCCCATCACGTAGTACACGTCGGGCTGTGCTCGTGATACAGACACCCTATCACCTGGCCAAACGGTGATCGTCGAAGCTGGATCGGTAACATCCATGACCTTCTTCAACTCGATCGTCAAAGTGGGAGTTGCCACGCCACCCTCCGCCGCGAGATCCCGCATTGCGAGCGGGCCGCGTGTGATCGTGACGTTCGTTCCCGCATCGTCGGTTAACCCGCCACACTGAGTTAGAATATCAACCAATCGAGTTCGTCCAATCGCGGGAAGAATTAGCGGATTCTTCACGGCCCCCTCTACTGCCACCGATTCGGTTATCGAGGGTTTGGTAACGGTGACGGCGATCTCCGGGCGCTGCAGACGCCCGGACTGGCGGAAGGCCTCCGCCAGCGTGTGAGCGAACTGGTCAGATGTCAGTCCGGCGGCTGCAACGGGATTGGGCAGCAGGGGCACAGTCACGGATCCTGAAAGGCTTACCGTGTAAGAGTGGGTGAGTTCTGGCACATCGTAAACGTAGATTTCCAAGACGTCGCCAGGATTGATCAGATACTCATCGGAAGACGACCCGGAGGGAGCAGGCGGGACGCGAGGCCGCTCCTGGCCGGTGGCGCCCGCATCCGGAGCTTGCGCTGGGTTCTGCGCTTTCAAATTCGCCGGCAGGCTGATTACGACGGCCCCCAGCACCAAGGCCAGAGCGATCTTGATGGGCAGGCGTCGCCTCCTCATTCCGACTTCCGCGGTGCGCGAGTCTCTGGTGCTCATATCGTAACTCCTCTTCGTGACCTACCGTGCCTTGGAGGGATTCTTTACAGGTGTTCCGAAGGGGTCTATATCAGGTCTGAAACCTTCGCGTGCAGCTCAGTCTGCCGCCGGCGCCGTTTCGGACATCATGGCTACTCTCCGATTCCTAACCAAGGAGTGAAGTCACCCCCCGAGCGACTCCTTGTCGCTACGGGACCAGTGGGTACCTCATCTCGTCATGGCTTGAGATCGACCCGCCGCCCCTGCGGTCAATTAGAATCTTCGCTCAGTGATTTAGGGTCTGGCCCAGCGCCTTACTCAGGGGAGAAGGGTGTGCTCAGCTTGAGGGTTCGGCAGAGTCTGGGTTGGAAGTGGGACATATCCCGCGCGAGGCCCAAGGTTACCTCGGGCGGAGAATCGAGGGGTCATCCCGCACGCGCCGAGCTCCGGCCACAGCCACCGTACAAGGGTTCTCGCTCCGCCGAAGCTTTTGTTAACCACCGCAGATTCGATCGTGCTAACACAGCTCCGCCCTCTGACTTACCCGTAGAATTCTCAGTAAGCCTTACAGTTAAACGAGTTAGCACGAGGGGTCGCTCTTTTATCGGCAAATGAGGACACGGCGCAGCAGCACGGTATTTTTATCCCCCTGCCCGGAACTAAAGCCTGACCAACTCATGAATCTGTCAACGATGCGGTTTTTACGGGAAATGACCTTCGATCGCGGCCATGCTCGGAATGTTATACCCCGCAAGGTAAGAACGTCCGATCAGCGGTCGATGACCGTCTAAAAAGGTCTGCAAGAGTATGACCGATTTGGGTGTCGGAGTCAAGCAAACATCAAAAACTGGTGTGGTGTCATTTGCTGTGCCACGGCCATCTTGGCCGTGACCGCGCACGGGCGGGAGAAAGTGTGAAAAAATGCCAACTCCACCACTGAGGCACTGAGACATAAAGAAGATGCCCTTTCTTTTCGGGTCTCTGCGCCTCAGTGCCTCAGTGGTGAAGAGGTGCTCGACGATTTCTTCACACCTTCGGACGCCCGTGCCACTTTCAAATGACACTACTCTGGCGGGAGCCCAGGGCAGCGATTGCGGATTTGCAGCGGCGGAAGATGAACGAAAGCGTGTGGAGAACATCCGGGTTGGGCGGGGTTGGACATGCTCGCGGAACAACTCGCAGCTCCGCCGCGATCGACGACGCACGCTTATCCTCATGTCAACATCATTACTTGAGTACCTTGATAACACTGCCCAGGGAACTGAGTGTAGAAAGCGCCAATTAGTCCTTTAGGCGATATCTTCCACTGCCCCATCCGAAACGGTCAGGCACTCGCCGATGGTGCGCGGCACCCATTCCAGGCTTTCAAACACCTCACAGTTCTCGAACCTCGCCACACGAATACTCAGGCTTCTCAGGTATTCCGTCCGGCGGCAGTCACACTCCCACGTCATGGGACTGAAATGCGCATGGCCATTGAGTTCCACCGCCAGACGGCGCTCCGGGCAATCGAAATCCAGAATGTAAGGCCCGACGCTGTCCCAGCGGCGAAATTTCTTTCCGCTCACCTGGGACCTTTGCAGAAATGCGCAGAGCAATTGCCGAACAAAATAGGCCGCCCGCCAGTGGAGGGATGGCTGGCATCGTCGCCGCCGCGAACGGGGGAGCGTCAAAAGGTGGGGCGCCCGCCCAGCGCATAGGCGTTAACATAACGGTTTGCGGCGTTCCCAAGCCCGTGTAACGGGCGTGGTCATTTACCCCACGGCGAGCCAGCCGTGCGTTAACGCGTCCTCCCCCCCAAAAGTTCAATCAGCCCCGTCGGGGCGGCGTCGGGCCAATCGGACCTCGCCCCTTTTGGGGGCGAGGGATGGGAATTCGCGTCTCGCACCGCCGTTTCACCGTTGCTGCGTTCGCCTCGCGGATTGGGGATTGCCACCGGTGGGTTCGGCAATGGATTCCGGGCCAATGCGATAGCCCAGCCGGTAGGAAATCTGCCGGCTGGTTTCCCTTACCATGCGGGCGATCTCGCTTTGCCGCGCCGGCGTAAGGCGAGTCGCCGGTCCGGCCACACTGAATGCCGCCACGATCCGCCCCTGGTGGTTAAGCACCGGCCCCGCCACGCATCGCAGCCCTTCTACCGCTTCTTCCTGGTCGAGCGCATAGCCCTGCTCGCGGATACGCTCCAACTCCCGGCGCAGTTGTGGCAACCCCGTAATGGTGTGCGCGGTCAAGCGCGCGAATCCCGACGAAGGGGCAATCCGATCGAGCCAATCTTCGCTTTGGTAGGCCAGCAAAGTCTTCCCGGTTCCCGTACAGTGGAGCGGCATTTCTCTGCCTAAACGGGCGTCGAGGCCTACGGGGTGGGGGCTGTCGAACTTCTCGATGGAGATCGCCCTCGTCCCCTGCAAAATCGCCATGTGTACGGTTTCCTGGGTGCGGAGATTAAGCTCGCGCAGCAGCGGTTGCGCGGCGCGCCGGAAATCCAGGCGGTCAAGGACTCGCAGGCCCATGCGCAGGACGCGGTAGCTGAGCTGGTACCCTCCCGAAACTGTATCCTCTTCCACAAATCCGTGCCTCACCAGGTTCACCAGCAACCGGTGGACGGTGCTGACGTGCAGGTGCAGCCGCCGGCTGAGCTCGGTTAGCGTGTAGGGCGGCTCCTCATCCGCCAGTACTTCCAGAATATTCAAGGCTTTCACCAGCGACTTAACAGTGTAGGCCGTGGCGGGGGTGGGGTGGTCCGCGAGGGTTTTCATAAAGTGAGAATTATTGCGAAAACGCGGTCCGTGTCAAGCGGCATTTCAACCGATGACACTGAAGAGCCAACCGCATTACTGTTCACGGACTAGCGCCCGGAGCAAGGGTTCAGCATGCGGGCGAAGCCCGCTTTGGAGTGCGGTAGCAGCAGCTACCGCCTTTTCGGGAGCACGTTTCAAGCCTATAGTTGCTGCGTCGTGCGGGAAAGGCGGTAGCTGCTGCTACCGCACTCCAAAGCGCTTCGCGCAAGTGTATTGGAAGGCGGGCGGGTGCGCCCCCTTCCAAGAATTTTCATCTTCAGCGTCAAAGCCGCCGATGAATGGGGTTAGCACTATCCGCCAATGCTCTGGCGGGCGAGGCGAATCGCGATCTTCGAGGTGAGAAGACGGCAATGCAGACCAGCGTAAGCGTCCAACACGAGTCCAAAGTATGGATCACCTTGCGGCCCAGAGCGCGAAGTATCTGGCTTGAACACGTGGCGAGGCGCTGGAGCGCCCATGTAGTAGGCCAGCCCCAGGCCACCGATTCGATCCTCCGTCTCCTTCAGCGCATCGAGGTTCAGGCCCGGCAACCGCGCCGGACCATGGGATCGGTGCTCCTGCTCGGCCCTCCAGGCTGTGGGAAAACGCACTCCGTGGAAGCCCTGGCGGACGTATTGCTCGGCAGCCCCAGCGCCCTGCTTAAAATCAATTGCGCCGAGTACCAGCAGCAGCACGAGATCGCCCGGCTCGTCGGCGCGCCTCCCGGTTACATCGGCCACGCCGACACGGAACCCGTCTTCACTCGCGAAAACGTTGAGCGTTTCCGCACTCCCGAGTTCCCCTATACGCTGATTCTTTTCGATGAGATTGAAAAAGCTCACCATTCGCTCTATTCCCTGCTTCTGGGCGTATTGGACCGAGCGGAATTGAACGATGGGCGGAACCGGCTCGTGGACTTTTCCTCGTGTCTGTTTTTCTTCACCAGCAATATCGGTTCCAGGGAAAGTCTGCACGCGGTCGCATCATCGGGCTTCGTCACCCAGTTGGACGAGGAGGAAGCCAAGGCGCAGCACTTCCGCAGTGTGTCGCTGCAAGCCCTCAAGCGCCACTTCCCCCCGGAGTTTCTGCGCCGCATCGAGGACATCATTGTCTACCGCCCCCTTCGCCCCTCGGATTTGAAGAAAATCCTGGACCTCGAACTCGAAAAAGCCGTGCAGGTTTTTCGTCACCATCCTTCCACGCCCTTCCATGTTGAATTCACTTCGGGGGCCAAGTCGCTACTCCTCCATCACGGTTGCGACACGGAATACGGAGCTGCACATCTTCAACATGTTCTGGCCTGCGAATTTCAGGACCCTCTGTATCGCCTGATGGCCACCCACCAGGTGCGCAGCGGAGACAGGATCGGCGTGTTCGCCAAAGGCCCGGACCTCGTCTTCCGGAAGAGTTAGGAGATTTTAGGAATCAACGATGCCATCCCGATTGGCAGGGGGACGTCAAAGTCCCGCAATTTTAAGATAACAGGATCATGGCGATCGCGGCGAATTTGGAGTGCGGCAGCTCGCTGCCGCTTTCCGCGCGCCTGCTCGCGGGCGCGCTCGGGGCGGGCGGCAGGCTGCCCGCCCAAGAAAGCGGGAGCAAGCTCCCGCACTCCATATCGACACGACTTTGACGTGACCCTGTCCCGCTTGGTATGACGGAGAGAGCGCCGCATTGTGACGAGTTACCTGGAAATGGGGTCGGGCTCGGAGGGTGGAGGGACGGCGGAGGACTCGCCTTCAACCCGGTTGCGGCCTGCCGCCTTGGCGCGATAAAGCGCCCGGTCGGCCCCGGCGAGCAACGCCTCCATATTCTGACGTTTGGAATCAAGAGTGGTCGCCACTCCCAGGCTGATGCTGACTTGAATGGAAAGGTCTTTGAGCGCGACGGGCTGGCTGCAAACCACCTCACGAAGCCGCTCCGCTTGGATCAGCCCATCCGGAGCGCAGCAGTTTGGCGACACGATCAGGAACTCCTCTCCGCCTACGCGCCCGACTAAATCATAGGTGCGCGCGGATGTTCGCAACCGCCGGGCCACTGCGCTCAGCACATCGTCCCCAGCCTGATGGCCGTAGGTGTCGTTGACCGACTTAAAATGGTCGATATCAATCATCATCACCGTGACAGGAATCCGCTCGCGTTCCGCACGGCTCATTTCCGAGAGCAAGAAATCCAAGGTGGCGCGTCGATTCAAAAGATTGGTCAGAGGATCGTGCATCGCCTGGTCGCGCAGGGCTTCCCGCGCCTGAATCAAGCTGTCCTGCAATTCCACAATCCGGGCGCCGGATCGAAGGCGTGCTTTTAATTCGTAGGGATCGAAAGGCTTGGTGAGATATTCATCCGCACCGGCTTCCAGCCCCTCGATGACATCTTGCTTGTAGCCCCGCGCGGTTAGGAGAATCAGGTAGATGTAAGGCTGGATGTCAAGTTTCCTGACCTCCCGGCAGATCGAAATTCCGTCCAGTCCCGGCATCATCCAATCGAGGATGGCGAGGCGGGGCGCGTCGTCCCTCTGGAGAAGCGCCCAAGCCTCTCGGCCGTCCGCCACGAGCACACTCTCATAACCCCACTTCGATAGGTAGGCCTCCAAAATACGCCGGGTTACGGGATCGTCTTCAGCCGCAAGAATTCTCATGGTTTCGAGCCGTCGCCCAAGCTAACTAATACGGGTTTCAACTCCTCCAAAGCCGATTCGAGTTGGCCCAGGGCTGCGGCGGCCTGTTCAAGATTGCCATCGCGGCCCATGACCTCCAAACGCAACGCCGCATCGTAAACGGTGGGCGCCGCAAAATTCGCAACCGATCCTTTTAACTTGTGGGCCGCCCGCTCGATTCCCGGCGCATCGCTGCGCTCCACAGCACCCCGGATGTCATCGAACAACTTCGGGCAGTCTTCCAAAAAGAGCCGCACCACATCTTTCAGCAATTCCGGCTCTCCTTCAAACCGCGACAAAAGCGTCGCCTCGTCGAGGACTTCCTGCCCCACTCCCGACTCTGCCGCCGGGTGCAGCTTTAGCTCGGCACTCCACACTCCTTCGATGGTTTCGAACAGTTGGCTGGCATTGATAGGTTTGGCAACATAAGCGTCCATGCCCGCCGCCAAACAACGCTCGCGGTCGCCCTTCATGGCGTACGCGGTCATGGCGATGATCGGTAAGTGAGTTTGCGAGTCCCTCTCCTTCTCCCGGATGGCGGAGGTAAGTTGCAGTCCGTCCATCTCGGGCATCTGGACGTCCACCAGGGCCAAGTCAAAGGGGCGCTTTGCTGCAAGTTCCAGGGCTTCGCGGCCGTTGTTGGCTACGGTCACGTGGTGGCCCCGATTTTCGAGAAGATGCACCGCCAAGTGCTGATTGACAATGTTATCCTCGGCCAGCAAGATCGCCAGGCCTCTCCGCTTCTCACGCAGGGAATGCCGGGTCACTACGGAAACGTTCTCCTCGGCCCTCTCCCCGGAGCCGAGAACGTTAACAATGGCTTCCAGCAAGTCCACTTGGCGGACAGGTTTGGTTAAGTACCCGGATATACCCAACTCGCGGCAGCGAGCCGCATCCCCACGCTGACCTCCCGAGGTTATCATGGTAATCTGCGTCTTCGCTAGTTCTGAATCTCTTTTGATTTGTTCGGCCAGCCGAAAACCATCCAGGACGGGCATGTGAGCGTCGGTCAGGACGAGATGAATAGGCTCACGACGCTCGCAGGCCTGCTTCAGGGCGGCCAGCGCTTGAAAGCCATCCGCGGCAAGGCAGGTCTTCATGCCCCAGGAAGTAAGCGTCTCATCCAGCACGCGCCGATTGGTCGCATTATCGTCGACAATGAGAACTGGCACGCCGTGAAGCGTAACCGGCGCGGTTCGTCTCGGTTGTGCGCCGGTCTTGGCCCGCCCGAATCGCGCCGTGAAGTGGAAGGTGCTCCCCTTGCCCGGCTCGCTCTCCACCCAGATATGTCCTTGCATCATTCCGACCAGGCGCGACGAAATCGTTAGTCCCAAGCCGGTGCCGCCGAATCGCCGCGTGGTGGAGCTATCGGCCTGCGCGAATGCATCGAAGATGATTTGCTGCTTTTCAGGAGGAATACCGATCCCCGTGTCACGGACTGCGAACTGGACCAGAAAATCGTTCGGGCTCACGGGCTTTGCATCGACGCGCAGCAGCACTTCGCCGCGCTCGGTGAACTTGAGGGCGTTCGCGAGAAGGTTCACCACCACCTGTCGCAAACGCGTCGGATCTCCCACCACAACATCCGGCACCTCCGGGGCGACATCGCAGATCAGCTCGATGCCCTTCCGGTCGGCCGGGTAAGCGAACATTCGAGTCGTTTCATCCAGGCTGTCGCGCAGGTTGAATTCGATCAAATCGAAGTCCAACCTTCCCGCTTCGATCTTGGCGAAGTCCAAAACTTCATTGATTGTCGTCAATAGCGAATCGGCCGACGACTTGACCATGGTGAGGAACTCCCGCTGCTCCCCGGTCAGGTCGGTCGCGAGCGCAAGTTCCGTCATGCCCAGGATACCGTTCATGGGGGTGCGAATTTCATGGCTCATATTTGCCAGGAATTCGCTCTTGGCGCGGTTCGCCGACTCAGCCGCATCCTTCGCCTTTTGGAGTTCCTCCTCGCCGTGCTTGCGCGCGCTAATGTCAATCATGCTGCCTTCGATCAGTGGCTCGCCGTCCTGGATTAAAGTGGCGTTTTCCAGTACCCAGACCGAGCTGCCGTCCTTGCGCTTAAGGCAGTGTTCAAAGTTCGACAACGAGCCTTGTTCCTGAAGGCGGGATATAAACGCCGATCGCTCCGCCGGATTATGATAGAGATTCGAGGCGTTCCGACTCACCAGTTCGGTCGGATCGGAGAATCCGAACATGCGCACACACGCCTCATTACAATCGAGTATTCGCCCGGCGAGGCTGGAGCGGTAAACTCCCGCCAGGTTGCGCTGGAACAAGAGGCGGTAACGTTCTTCGCTTTCCTGAAGCGCTTTTTCCGCACGCCGCCGCTCGGTGATCTCGCGGAACCCCCAGACCCTGCCAATGTTTCTCCCCCAGGCACGTTGGGGTTCAGAATGCCGCTCAAAGATTCTCCCGTCTATGGACTCAATCAGATCGTCGCGCTGGCCCTCGGAATCCTCGTACAAACTCCGCAGACCTCGGAGAAAGGCCCCGGAGTCCTTCAATTGGGGCAAAATAAACTGCAGCAATTGGCTGTCGTCGCCCGCAGCAAGCTCCGACTTGGGGATGCGCCAAAGTTCGGCGAACTTCGCGTTATAGGTTACAACCTTTCCCGCGGCATCCAAGACCAGAATTCCGTCCGCCGTGGACTCGATCGTAGCCCGGATGATCTCGGTCTGTTGTTTCACGCGCCGCCGTAACATGCGAACCCAGACCAGAACGCCAATGATCGCCAGGCACGTGAAGGCCAGCAGGAATAAGGTGCGTTGCAGGTTCCACCAGGACGCCTGCTTCAGCACCACAATATCCTCCGGTGTGCGAAGGAGAACCGAGAAACCCACAGGATTGCGGTTCTCGTCAACCCTGACGTCGCAGATCCCGGTCAGTTGCACCAGGCTGCCATTCCGGAGCCATTTGAGGTCGTCTTGATCCGCCGCTTTGTCAATCTCGGCCCCGATAATAACGCTGCCGGTAGAGATCGAAAGCGACTGTTGGTTGGCGCTCGTTGAGACACCCAGTAAGCGACCCTGAATCCGAATAAGTTCGGAATCATAAGTCCCCACCAGGGCCTGCGCCGCAGTCACCACTGCCGGGGGAGGTTGTGTGCCGGCGCCGATCTTGCGGTAGACCGCATCTTGCAGGATGGGGCTGAAATCGCCGGAGGCCGGGAACCCTACCACGTCAACCAAGTCGCCCACCTGTAAGGGAGTCCACTGGCGTGTCTCGGCTTCCAAGCCTTCCTGGGCGTCCCGGATATAGATGGCTTTTCCTAACTGCTGCAGCGTGACGATTCCTTGAACATGCACCCGCTGGTTAAAGGCTCCCGCCGGATCGCGCCTTAACACCAGGTGGATCGGACGCACGGGGGTCGAAAAGAGGTCGGAGGGTGCAGGCGCTTCGACAATGAGATTCTTTAATGATGGCACTAAGAGGGTTGCACCAAGGAACTGGGCACGAGGATTGTAAAGCCCTCCCGAAACTCCCTGCAGCCGGATCTTGGCCCCCACCAAGTTGCGCGGGATGGGCGTGTAATCCAGCACGAACACGGGAATGCTCGCAGTCCCCGCAGCCAGATGGAGTAATAGCCCGCCTTGGTTTTCCGCCGCCGACTTGACAATACCCTCAAGTTCCACAAACTGGCTGTCCTGCGCCCCCGTAACGAATACATTGCCCGGAACCCTTAGAGGGACAGGCAGAGGAGCTTCACCCAGGACAGCAATCTTCGGGTTCTGAATCTCGGAAGCGAAATCCCCAGGGCTGCTCAGGCCGTCGATCTCCACGTATTGGCCGGAGTGAAAATCGAACGTCGATTGTCCGGCGTTGACGAAAATGCCGGCGGTGGAATCCTGCACGAAGAGATCGCCCTGCGCTCGGTTTGCATAGGTCACGACAGCGCGAAGGTGGACCGGGTACCGAAGCCGCGCTTTTTCGGAGGGAAGGTCTCGGACTTCCCGAATGGTCTTCAGAATGGGCAAGCCTATCGGCGCTTCAAGCTGCTCGGGTTGCGCAGCGGCGAGATGACCGAAGACCGAGAAAACCATCAGAAGAAAAACCCAATGACGCTGGGGGTACCGTCCTGTTTCTATCGGGGCATTCCTGGTCGGTCGCGTCATGATCTCCTTGGTAAGCACAACTGGCCGCCGCCGTGGGGCAGATGCAGTCAGCCCATCCTTTATTGGCAAAATCATAGCGAAGTGGGCAGGTGAAATCAACTCCGCTAATGCGGTACGCAAGGGGTACACCGTGCGGATGTGGCCCTTGGACGCCTACCGGCAACGGTGTTCGCATCAATTGCCGACAGAAGGTGGTCGGCAAAAACGATCGGATGCCGGTTCTTTGGGCGCCGCTGAGGGCGAGGGGCGCGAGGAGCCTGTCGGAGATAGATTTTGCTGTATGTAGAATCAATAGCTTAGCGACTTTACAATGTTTGTAAGTCGTTGATTCTTCGTCAAAGAACTTCGATCTCCGGCAGGCTCCTAGCCTAACTCCCCTGGCGCCCCGCCCCGACGCCGTGGGTGCGTCCCCGCTTTGGTTTGTGCTGGGGATGTTGTTGCCTGCCGTTCTGGGAGCCGTCTGGCTGCTCGCCGATCGCGCCAAGTCTTGAGCGCACCAGTGGAACGGACTGGCGCCGAAAGATGATCCAGACTGGAGGCCCCTGGCCATGCCCCAATCCAGGCACCGTTTGGGACCCAGACGCACTTCCCCCCAACCCGTCAAAGTGGGCCAAACGGCGTTAAGCCTCCGTTAGGGGCCGTTAGAGGCCTTCCGGAAACGACATTAAGTCATGTTTCTTATCCGGTCGGGCAACATTCCGGACGGGCTGTGGTGCTTAACTCTTGGCAATTGCCCTTTAGCCATGATGGTCGCTGCCATCCGCCTGGCGCCCGCAGTCACACCCAGTCGCAAGTCTCGCGCCGTACGCCGATTTGAGCCCTGCAGCCGAACCACTCGAGCACGACTTGGGAATGCCGCCTACTTCGCCAGCGCCTCGAGCAATTCCCTTTCGATCGCGCGAAACTTTTCCGGGTCGCGGACATAGTCGGTGAGTCCGGCCACAGCTTCTTGAGCCAGGCGGGAGGCGGCGCCTGGGTCTTTGGCTTTAAGCGCCATCAGCATCTCGTAATCCTCCGTGCCTTGCAGCATGGTTTCGAGGCGGATGGAGGAATACACGGATTTCCGCTCGCGGTCAGGATAGACGATGTACGCATCGCCGGAGGGCAGCAGTTCAGTGTTCGCGTCGATCACCGGCTGGGTGTCGAGAATCGGGTCAGGCGTCCAATAGCTCCAGCCCCAGTGCAGGAAGCCGGTGAATCCGTAGCGGAAATCAAGCCACTCGAGCAGCCGCGCCTTGAGCAAGGGGTAATCCATGAGCCGGTTCATGTAGCGCCCATTGGGGAACAGACACACATAGAACCACACCTCGCGCCCGCTCGCGATGCGCCGCTGAATCATTTCCATCTGCTCATCGAAACGGCCAAGTTGGGGAACCCAGATGTCGCAATTCTTCTGCAACTCTTCCGGCATCTGTGCGGCGTCCACGGCATCCATCGTCGGAACGCCGGGAAGGTAGCGGTGCACCCATTCCGCGAACCGTGCGTAGTACGGCGGCTCAGCACCATGCGCCTCATCCAGAATATGTTGATAGTAGATGGACTTCCAACCCTTCACTTCGAGGTGGGTATTGAGGGCGGTAAGGAATCCACTGAGAAAAGGCTCTACATGTGGGTCATCCGGAGGAAACGTTTGCCTTGCCACCTTGCCGTCTACGATCTGAAATGTGCTCACCGTCAAGCCAGCGTCGTAACTGCCGGCACGGTCGAGCAGATGAGAGCCTTCGATATAACCCATGGCTCCGACCCGCTGGAAGGTCTCGACCCATCGGTCGAAATTGGCGAAGTCGTAAACCAAGTGATCGCCTTCCACTCGCGGCTCAATAAGACTCATCAGCGGGGTTATGACCACGTTTTGGCGGTGCTCGGCCATAACCGCGCCGAGGTTGGCCATAAGCGTCCACCATTCGGGTGAGAACTGGCCAACCTCATAGAACTGCCGTGAGGCAGCGTCGTCGAATCCGAACCAGTTGGTGACCTTCAACGTGCGCTGGCTGGGCACCGTCGCCGAGAGCACGGTGACGCGAATTTCCTGCCGCGCCAGTTGCCGGTCCCCCGCACGCACCACCACAGCGCCGCGATACTCACCGGGCTTGGCATCCGAGGGGACCGCCACACTGATCCACAAAGGATGCGTGCGCTGGGACTGGAGGTTGACGGGGAAATCCCACAAGGGGTCGGGAAACCAGCCTGGAGTTTCTCCCACCCGCTCGTCTTCCGGCGTGTTGCGGGAATGCGACCCTACCACCACGTAACCCTCCGGCCGCACAGTTGCCCCAGCCAAAGCCATACCAGCGGAGTCTTTGAACGGGCCCACCTCGGCGGTTACACCCTCAAGAGGCTGCTCCGAGCGTATCGCGAGTTGTACGCTCACGTGCTGGCCGCGTGCTGCCAGGAGTTCCGGCCGGATGAGACGATGGCTTTCCGCAGCGTCGCCGGGGAAAATCTTGATCAGTGAATCCACAAACCACACGCGCGCCGCGGATGGCGCGCCCGCTCGCGCGGGAGCTACAACAAGAAAAACGGATGCTAGCAGAAAGAAAACAGTAAAGCGTCTCATGAGCAACGTCCTTAAAAGTATGAGGAACGATTTTCCATCAAGCCGAGATATTCTCACTGCACAGCCGCAAGCGCAAGACAGAACCTGTCCGCTGCCATAGATGCCGCCGCGTGAAACATGCGGAAACTCCAGAGGTCATCTCGTATAGGAATCCAAGCGAGCTTCGGGCCGACCGCCAAACCATACCACAGCCGGCGGATAAAGATCGTCCAGGTCAAAGCTTGAAAAAGATCGCCCGCCTATACAGCCAGTAGCACAAGTACCACATCACTAACAGCACCGTGAAACCTTGCGCCACAGGAGCGAGCTTTCCGATGAAGTTGTAGTGGAACGTAAACACACCGACGGCGCGGTCCAGCCACTCAAACAGAACCTCACTTACAAAATAGATGAAGATTGAGTTCATCCCCACCACTACAAGCGGGAAAGTCCATTTGCGATATCCCATCATTTCTATCGCCACGTAGAACCCGATCAACATCAACAGCACCCAGCCGAGGCTGTAGAGCATGAACGAGGCGGTACAAACCTGCTTGATGAACGGGATCCATGGGTGCAACGCCCATGCCAGAGCGAATGACAAAATCATGCCGCCGGCCAGCTTTTTCAAGTTGCTTCCATGCGCTTTCGAGGTCATCAACATGCGACCCACCCACGCGCCGGTGAGCGTCCACAGTGTGCTCGGAATGAAGTTGAGCGTCGAGTAGGCCGGATCGTAGTCATAGTGAAAAATTGCACGGTCCACTCGGAGGCCGATATGGTTGCGCGGAGAGAACGGCCCGTCAGGCCCGGGAAACGCGAAGAACAAGGCGGTCCAACCGACAAGCAGCAGAACAGCAGCGACGGCTTGAGAGCGCCAGCGCCACTGCATGATCAGGTAGGTAAGAAAGTAAGTGAACGCGATCTGCGACAGAACATTGATCAGTTGCGGCTTGATGGTGCCGTCGCCGACCCAAATTACAACCTGACTCAGAATGATGAGGTGAATCGAGCGAACCAGGACGTGGCGGAGGTTGTCGCGATCCGTCGCGCCCAGCTCACGGCGCCGGGCCAGCGCGAAGGGCATCGCCACACCCACCATAAACATGAAGGACGGCTGAATCATGTCCCAGAAGACGCCGCCCGCCCAGGGAACGTGATCGAACCAATGCGCAATGCGGCCCCAGGTGGGATCACTTTGCAATGCCGAGAACCCGAACCCGCGGGAGGCGAGCACGATCATGATAAAGCCCCGGAAAGCGTCGAGCGCGAGACAACGCTTGGTTCCGGTGCGAACTTCGGCTGGCGTCGGCGTCTTCCCCGCCATGGCCGCCCGATCACCAGTAACCGCTGTCATCCTCGTTGTCATATTGAGTCCTCGCAAGTCCTTACTTGCTCGGAGTTGCCGAGCCGCAAACTCAAAAGGGCTTCACCACAGAGTGCACAGAGACCACAGAGAAAAGCACTTCTGATTCCCCTTGTAGTGGTCTTCTCCGACTGCTCTCCGTGTTCTCTGTGCGCCCTGTGGTAAATCTTTTCTTCGCAGAGACGCCCCGCGTTAGCTCTTGACCCTCGCCAACGGGATCAATTCCGAGATGCCGCGCGCTTTCAAGTACGCCTCGTCGCGGGCGCGGCTCTCCAAAACAATCGCCGGCCTTTTTCCCTGGGCGACTAATTCCATGAAAGGCTTGCCGTAGGTCCAATCCGCCGGTGAGGTTTTCTTTGAGAGGCCGCGATCGGGAATCACCAGCGCCACGGGGTGATCCGGGATCTCCGGCGGCGTGCGGCGGAATTCTTCAGCCAGTGCCGCGAATTCTCGTCCCAAAGGTTTCGGCTTGTTCTGAAGGTCCAACAGCCCCAACGTGTATTCGAGCGAGTCGAACCCTTTTATCGCGGGATCGATATCGTGCGAGGACCACCATGTGACTCCCCAGGATTTTCCGGTGTTCACCACATTTCGAACCGTATGCTCCATGAACTCCGGCAGGTAGCTTTCCGGCATCCACTCAGGCGAAGTTCCGACTTCCTCCACCCAAACGCGGCGGCGCAAATCCGTTTGATAGGCATAAGCGAGTTCCACCATGTAGGCCGCGAGATTCAGTGAGCCGGGGTCGGAATACTTGTAGCGGTCCAGAGCGCCCGTGAAGAAAACATAGCAATGTACGACCGTCGCTTGGCCGGTGGTCGCGAGGTTCTGGCGGCTAAAGCCAAAGTCCGCGAACCAGTGGGAATCGTCCGCGCCGTTGACGTGGAATTTCCCCGGAGCAATCGCGTCGCAGTAAGCCAGGATTTCCCTTCCCCACGCATCGGCCTGTTCAGAAGTAACAGGATTGCTGATGGCCTGGAGCACGCCAAGCTCATTGCCAATATCGAAGCCCAGGAAGCGCCGATGCCGGCTCACAGCCTTCGCGAGCCGCTCGAAGAGCAACTTCTCGGCGTCTATCACTTCACGATCCGTGAACATGTTGCCGGAGTGCGCGCGTGACGGCACCTTGACGGGAGCAACCCACGCCGGCATGTACTGAAGCCCGCTCATCCAACCATTCAGAACGGTGACTTCCACGTCCAGGCCCGCTTGGTCAGCCGCGTCGAGCAGCGAATGCAGGTTCTCCAGCGCGGTGTCGCTCACGCTGCTGATTCCCGGCTGGAAAATCGGCCATAGACACTGAATGCGGATGTGGTCCAGACCGAGGTCGCCTACGGCAGTCAAGTCCTCGCGGATGGCCTGCTGGTCCCAATCCTGCCAGCAATACCACCAATGCTTCCGCGGCACATAGTTCGCCCCAAAACGCAGGCGGTTATCTCGCCGCGACGGCGGGACGCCGATCCCCCGATCCGCCGCGACGGCGAGCGCCGCGGCCGCCGCCACACCCCCCAACACTGAGTCTTTCACAAACGTGCGCCTTGAAACTCGCATCCATTCACCCCGGTTTGGCTAACTGATCCTCGGGCTGATACCCAGCTCGAACATGCGAATCTACACGCGATGCCGCGCGAAGGCAAGCGGGCAATGGCCAGAGAGTGAAGCTGCGGAGGTGGCACGGGCATCCTGCCCGTGTCTCGAGTTTCTACATTTCAAAACACGCCCAAGGCAAGAATCCCAGCCCTCGCCCCCTTGGGGGAGAGGGTGGACCGCAACCCGCGCTCTCACCAGCGGGGGCGGGACGGGTGAGGGGGTCCCATGCCGAGCGTGCTCAACCCAGAGCCTCCCGTAGCAACCACCCGACTGCCCACTTCTTGAACGAACGACTGCGCCCCCGAAGAACCAGGGTGCCGGGAAATTGCTGCCCTTTTTGTTGTCGTAGGACGAAGCTCGGTGTTCTCTCCATCGACCTGCTGTGGGCGCGAGGGTGCGTGGCATGATGACAGGCATGCGGAGTATTCACAGCCCTGACCCCCCCACCCGGCGGTCCCCGGCTGATGACCACGCCGGATGCCCGCC
>JBKQVI010000462.1:0-21467 GCA_052139985.1 Terriglobia bacterium | reverse complement strand
CATGTCTACATACTTAGGGCCAAAATCGCACTTAACCCCACAAGGCAACACAAGTTATCTCAAAAACTTAGAGGTGAACATCGGCTGTAGTGAGAAATCCAGGCTACGGCTTTGTGGAAGCGTCACGAATCTACGATCCGGTTAACCACTAGCGCCTGGGCCGCTTAGTGCTTGAGGGCGAAGAACAGCACCAAAACCACAGTGATCAGGAACAAGCCTCCCAAGCCCAGGACCAGCACCCAAAATATCGCCGGCTTCTTAGCCCCGGTAGGAGGCATTGCTTGCGGCGCCGGCGGAGCAGGCAGGGCAAACGTCGGCGGGGGTGGCGGCTGAAATTGCGGAGCCTGTGGCCTCGCTACCGGCGGCGGAGGCGGCGCTTGGTACGTCGGCATCTGCGGCATCGCCGGGGGAGGTGGAGCGGCCCCGGGGAATCCGAAGCCCGCCGCTGGCGCCGCAGACGGAGTGGCCGGCGGCGCTGGTACAGTGGGAGCCCGCGGCACCTCAAACATGGTGGTGTATACGCCTGGTTGCTGAACTTTGGGCAGCGGAGGCGTAGGCTGAACCGCGACGGGCGCTGGGCCGGTGGCGGGAACAGGAGCCGCCGGAGGCGGCGGCTGCCGGAACAACATCGTGTATTCGCCGGGCCCCTTTTTCACAGGCTCGGGCGCTGGCGGGGGAGGTGGCGCCTCTAGCGCTGCCGGAGGCGGCGGCGTTGCCGCCGGTGATTTATAACCCTGCATCAACTGGGTAAGCTCACCAGGGCCGCTCTTGGCGCCAGGCAACGATGGAGCCGGTTGGCCCAGGTTTCCAATCCCTGGAGAAGGCTTTCTCCCGGTCGGAGCGCCCCCAGTCTGGAACATTTGGGTAAACTCGCCGGGCCCTCGCGAATCGCTCGGAGAAGAAGACGGGAAGGTTGCTGGCCCGGGAGTTGGCGAAGCTGGTGTCGCTGCGGGCTTGGCCATTTCGACAGAAGGAGGCACCGAAGGCGGCGCCGTAACCACCGTGGGCGCCTGGAACATCTGGGTGAATTCACCAGTACCGGTTTTCGCGGACGGAGTTGCTGGAGGCGGGGCGCTCGGCGGCCGACTTGGCGCGGGTGGCGGCGATGCCGGCGGCTGAGCTGATGGGTCTTTGCTCACGCCCATAAACATCTGCGTGAATTCACCGGGTCCAGCCTTCGCAGGTTTGGGCTGAGAAGGAGGCGGGCTTATCGGCTTATTGGGCGCAGGTGGTGGAGGCGGGGGCGGCTGTTCCGCCGGAGCCTTGCCGACACCCGAAAACATTTGCGTGAACTCGCCCGGATGAGGTTTTCCACCTGCTGCCGAAGGAACATTCGGCGGTCGGCTGGGCGCGGAGGGCGGCTTTGCCGTCGGCGGCTGAGCTTTCTCCGCGCCTAGTGCCGAGAACATCTGGGTAAATTCGCCAGCCCTCGCAGGTGCCGCAGGTGCGGGCGGCGGAGGCACAGCCGCTGGAGCAGCCGGCTGAGGCGGCGTGGCCGATGATTGCTTGCGGCTCTGGAAAACAACCTCAAATCCACTCGGAACCTGGCCTCGGGGCGCCTTGCCAGGTGGCTGTGCAGCAGGTTCCACCTTTAACTCCGGGCTGGGCGGGGGCGCCGCAGCGGGAGCCTTCTGCCCGGCAGCATCGGGACCGTAAAACTTCTTGGTGAACTCCGGGGGACCTTCTTTTGCGGACGCCTTTGGAGCCGGCGGGCCGGGAGTCGATGGGGGCCGGAGGAGCACATCGTCTATCGCACTCGCGGATTCCGCAGTGGGCTTCGTCGTGCCACTGGGAGTGTTGAACATCAGCGTAAACTCGCCGGGTTGACGCGCACTTGGCGTCGGCGCCGCCGGCGTCTCCCGCCCCGGCGCATCCGTGATCATTTGCGTCGGGGCGAAATCAAGATCGATCGGCTGGGGCGCAGCAGCTTGCGGAGTGGACGACCCCACTAAAGCACCGCTGCTTTCTCGTGAGGCGTCGAGGGACTGAAGCCAATGACGCAGGTCCTCGCACTCCGCCACGTCCGTCGTCACGACGAACATTCGATCTTCGTCTTGTCCAATTTCCACGAAGTGATGGGTGCCCGGCGCGGTGGCCCCGGTGAGGTGCTTGAAAACCATAGCCGTCAAATCCGGCTGGTGCGGCAGATTTTTTTCGGGCAGAAGCTGGTGCAGCAGGACGGACTGGCCCGTCCAAGTGTCCTGTGCCCGGAAGGACATCGTTTCGCCCGCTCCCTCTTCCAACTTGGAAACGATGAGAAACTTCTCCAGAAAGCTCATATTGGGGGCCCCGTATCAGCGCATTCTATATCATCACAAATCAGGTCCGCAAGCGTTGTTGCTCGCCGACGTTCTTCCCGTGGACCTTCTACAGAATCATAAACTGAACGACGAATAGCGCCGCGAAAACGTAAGTGAGCGTGGGGCATTCGCGTCCGCGGCCAGTGGCCAATTTAGCGATGGCATAGGAGATGAGCCCAAACGCGATGCCATCGGCGATGCTGAACGTGAGCGGAATTCCCACCAGCACCAGGAAGGCCGGAAGGTATTCCGTAGGGTCATCCCAGCGGAGCTCGCGTAGGGGTTTGAGCATCATCGCTCCCACAATGATGAGCGCCGGGGCGAGCGTGGGATATAAGACAGATTGTCCCATCTTCACCCCGCCCCCAATCATCGCCGCCAGCGGGCTGAAAAACAGCGACGCGGCCAGCAGGATCCCAGTCACGACACTCGCGAGCCCCGTGCGCGCGCCGTCGGAAACGCCCGCGGCGGACTCGATGTAGCAGGTAATGGTGGATGTTCCCAAGGCCGCACCGACAGTAGTGCCCACCGCATCGGCAAAAAGGGCGCGATCCACGTTCGGCAACGTCCCGTCGCGGACGAGACCGGCCTGTTGGCCCACCCCGACCAGCGTTCCTACCGTGTCAAAAAGCGCCAAGTAGAAAAGAACAAAGATAGCCGCTCCGAGTCGCGCCGGCGAAACCTTGAGCAGCCCCGCCAAGTCGAACTGCCAGAACGTCGGTGCGAGGTGAAGTTGCAGCGAAAAGATTCCTTGGTAATGAACCAATCCCATCAGCGCGCAAATCGCCGTGCTGGCGAGAATCCCGATCAAGATTGCGCCGCGAACGCGAAAACTCAAAAGCACCACGATAATAAGCAGGCCGGCAACAGTAGCTAGCACCACGGGTTGGCGCAAATTTCCCATGCGGACCAGCGTGCCGGGCGCAGCCACCACCAGCCCGCCGTACTCGAGACCAATGAATGTGATGAACAGGCCAATTCCCGCGGCAATGCTGCACTTCAGGGAATTGGGAATCGAATTCACAATGCGCGCGCGTAGACCGGTCAGGGTGATGGCAATGAAGAAAATTCCCGCCAGAAGCACCGCCGCAAGCGCCTGCTGCCAGGTGAGGCCGAATCCCAGAGGAACCGCACCGCAGAGTGTGTACGCGAAGAAGAAGTTTTCACCCATGCCCGGCGCCAGCGCAACGGGGTAATTGGCCATAAGCCCCATCAACACCGTCGCGACGGCTCCAGCGAGACATGTGGCCGTAAGCACGGCTTGGAAATTCATGCCGGAAACCGAGAGCACCCCCGGCTGCACGAATATGATGTAGGACATCGCCAGGAAGGTCGTGATGCCGCCCAGGATTTCGCTCTGAAACGTGGTGCCGTGCTCTTGCAGCTTGAAGAACTTCGCGATGGGATTCATAGGAGATTTCGGCCATCGGTTGTCGGTTGTCAGTTGTCGGTGGAACCCAACCGCAAGCAGCTCCTAGCTTTGAGTGACAACCGAGAACTGACAACCGACTACCGTACTTGCAACAGCCGTTTCAATGCTTCTCCTTGCTCGGGATTCTTCTGTAGCATGATGCGGCGCAAGCGGCGGAATTCATCGGCGTCGATTCTTTGCACCGTGCCGCGGCCGCGATGAGGACTGAAGGCGAGAATGTGGTCCAGGTCCGGCTTGCGCACCAGAGGATTCGCCAGGCGTACGGCTTGGCGCGGCGCGCAGAAGTCGATGAGCGAACCCAAGCCTGTGTCACGGCCATCGGAGGCGGCGCAGGCCACGCCCACCACCTGCTTGCGATCGACCTCGTAGCAAAGAAACAGATCGCCCTGCTTCACTTCTTCGCGCAGGTAACGCAGGCTTGAAGCGCTGCGGATCCAGCCTTCGTCGCCCATCGCGTATGTTCCGCGCGCGCGGGAGCGAAAATACTGATCAAACTCCCAGCCGCGTTTGGTGTTGATCTTGAAGACCCAGACCTGCATGGGAACGTTCAGACCTCCACCGCCCGCACGGTCTTCACGGCGGGTATGGCACGTATATCCTGGAGCACTTCGTTGGCCACATGATCGTCAACGTTGACCAAGCCGATAGCCTGTTGGGTTTGCGGGTCGCGTCCCAGGGTGAAGGTGGCGATGTTGATTTTGCGGTCGCCGAGAATGGTGCCCACTCTGCCGATGACGCCGGGCACGTCCTGATTGCGGATGTAAATAATGACGCCCCGCAGAGGAGCTTCGATATCGATGTCGTTGAGACCCAGGATGCGCAGCGCACCGCGCACACCCACCATACCCACGCCGGTTGCCGATTCGCCCTCCGTGTAGATCCCGATGCCGAGTGAGTTGGAAAACGTGGCGCGCCGCGCGCTGCGCAATTCCGCGACCTCTATGCCACGCAGTTGGGCAAGGGCGCCGGCATTGATCAGGTTCACTTGCTCGGAAAGCGCAGGCGTCAGGGCTCCCTTCAGCACGGCGTTTCTCACTAGTTGAGTGTTCATCTCCGCCAGTCCGCCGTCGTAACTGATCCGAACTTCACGGATTCTTTCCCCGGCGATCTGAGCCAGAAACGCGCCCAGCTTTTCCCCGAGCTGGATGTAGGGTTCAAGCTTCTTGAATTCCTCGGCGGAAACCGCGGGAATATTGACAGCGCTGCGGGCCACGCCGGAAATCAGGTAATCGCGAACTTGTTCCGCGATGCGGATGCCGACGATTTCCTGCGCCTCCTCCGTGGATCCCGCAATGTGCGGGGTGGCGATCACATTCGGGTGATTTACAAGTTTTGAATCCTTCGGCGGCTCGGCGGCGAATACGTCAAGCCCCGCACCGGCCACCTGTCCGCTATCCAGCGCCGCCAACAGATCTACCTCATTGATAAGTTCGCCGCGCGCGCAGTTCACGATACGCACTCCGGGTTGGACGAGAGCCAACGTCCGGGCATTGATCAGGTTGCGAGTCTCAGGCGTGGCAGAGGCATGCAGGCTGATGAAGTCCGCCGACTTCAGCACCTCCTCGAGTGAGGCCAGCTTTACGGCCTGGTCGGCGGCCAGCGACGAGGAAACATAAGGGTCGTAGGCAATGATCTGCATCTCAAACGCTTTTGCGAGGTTTGCCACACTGGCGCCGATTTGGCCCAAGCCAATCAAGCCCAGGGTTTTCCCGCGCAATTCCATGCCCTCGAGCTTCTTCTTTTCCCACCGGCCCTGCTTCATCGAGGCGTCGGCCTGGGGGATACGCCGCGCGAGCGATAACAACAGTGCCAAAGTGTGTTCGGCCACGCTCTGCGCGTTGCCTCCGGGAGTGTTCATCACCACCACGCCCTTCTGCGTGGCGGCTTCCAGATCGACGTTATCAACACCCGTGCCGGCGCGGCCGATCACGCGCAGCCGCTCGGCCTTGGCGAGCAGTTGAGCCGTCACTTTGGTGGCGCTGCGCACCACCAGGGCGTCGGCATCGCGGATTTCTTCCGCGACATTACCACCGGCCTTTTTCGGCAGGAAGACCACATCCCAGGACTCCTGCTCGCGCAAGATTTCCACTGCACTTTCCGAAACGCTGTCAGCAACCAAGATTTTCATAGGTCAGTTGTCAGTAGTCAGTTATCAGTGGCCAGTCGTCGGACCACTCCTTGACCTTCTCCTTGCTTCTCAGGATTTTGCACCGCGCGGTGAAGCCGCAATCACTCTTTGTGTCCTCCGCGTACCTAAAAGATTTAACACAGAGTTCACGGAGCACCTCAGTGACCTCTGTGTTTCATCTTTCCAGACCACGGAGGACACAGAGAAAACCGGCCCGGGGCGGAAAGTATCACGTCTCAAACGCTGGCTTACGTTAGACCCGCCCACGCTACGGTCTTCTATCCAAAATCTAAAATCGACAATGGCCTTACTGCGCGTGGCGGAGGTAAACCTCTTGCACTGCTCGCACGCCGGACCCGAGCACCACATCCTGTCCCAGCTTCACCAGTACAATCTCCAACGCGGCGAAGAATGCGAACAGGTCGGCGATATCGTAATAACCCAGATGCGCCAGCCGGAAGATTTGACCTTTCATGCTGCCTTGGCCGTTGGCGATAATCGCGCCGAAGCTGGTGCGCAGTTCCTTGACGATGGCGCCGGAATCCATGCCCGCGGGCGCGCAGATCGCGGTGGCGGCATTGGCGGGGGAGGATTCGGCAAAGAGCTTCAGTCCCAGCGCCTGGGCACCGGCGCGCGAGGCCTCCGCCAGTAGCGCAGCATTCGCAATCAGGTTTTCGCGCCCAAGTTTCTTGATGTATTCGAGCGCTGCATGCAACCCGATGACGAGCGTCGTGGCGGGAGTGTAGGCGGTCTCACCCTTTGCCTGATTCTTGCGCTCCTTGGCAAAATCAAAATAGAAGTGCGGAAGCTTGGACTTGGCGATCAAGCCCCAAGCCTTTTCGCTGACGCTCGCAAAGGCGAGGCCGGGCGGAATCATCACGGCTTTCTGTGAACCGCCAATCACAATGTCGAGTCCCCACTCCTCGATGCGCAAATCGGAGGTGCCAAGGCCGGTGATGGCGTCCACCACCAGGGCAGTGTCCGGATAATTCTTCACGGCTGCGCCGAGCGTGTGCACGTCGTTCATCACGGCGGTGGAGGTTTCGGTGGCCTGAATGTAGACGGCGCGGAACGGCCCGTCGCTGGCGAGTTTCTGCTTCATCGCGTCAATGTTCACAGGCTGGCCGTAGGGGGACTCAACTTTCACGGCCTCGACGCCGTACGCCTGCGCCAATCCCAACCAGCGCTCGCCGAACTTGCCCGCCGTCCCTACCAACATGCGCTCGCCGGGGGACAGCAGATTCGAGACCGAGCCTTCCATGGCGCCGCTGCCGGAACTGGCAAAAATCAGAACATCGTTCTGCGTATCATAGTAGTACTTCAGCAAGGCGAGCGTTTCCGTCATGATCTTGCGAAACGCTTCCGTGCGATGGTGCACATTGGCCGCCGTCAGTGTGCGGGCCTGCGCTTCCATAAGCAGCGGAGTGGGTCCGGGAGTGAAGAGTCGCTCTTTAATGATGCCGGGCATGGTCGTTTTCCTTTTGGGATTGTAGGTGGCTTCGGAAGAACCAGGGCGGAAACTTGCGAGGTTTGCCGTGAGTCCTGGAAGGTTAAGCCGAAGCCCCTCAGAATAGGAAACGGAAGTGCAAATGTCAATTCAAATCCCCCTACGGATCGGGCTATCGGCACATCGGGTCATCTACAACCAACCCCGTGACCGATCCATGGATCGAGGAGCCGATGAACTGCGGACCTACCAAACAGGTCGGCGCTACACTCTTTATTTGATCTGTCAGGCGGGGTGGGGAACGAGCAACTCGTGGAGGGCGTCTGGGGTTTGGACCGGCGCGTGGCAGGCGGAGCCTTCGCACACCAGCGCGACCGGAACACCATCGAAAGGCAGTTCCGGCAGCGTTGAGGCGAGGCCGGCGGGCAGGTCGCGGGCTTTCACGACGGCAGGGTCGAACGCAATGACGTGTTTGCCGGCGCGCGCTGCTTCATAGGCGGCACGAAGAAGACTCTTCGTGCGGGCGTCGTCGGCGTTGCCCACCACCACCACATCCACCGGCGCACGTAGGTGATGAATCAGCGCCAATCCGTAGGTAGCCGCGAACAGCCCGTACTGCCCGGCCTTGGGGGCAAAGAGGGCCAGGGTGGCTTCCGCCTTTTCGCCGAAATCTTCGCGGTCGGCGAGCAGGTCCAGGCGATCGAGCACTTGCGCGGCCACTGCATTCGCCGCGGGAGTGGGCGAATCCTGGAAGGGCTTCCGCTGGGTCGTAAGGCTGCCGTGGCGGTCGGCCAGGTCCTGGGCGGTGTCGAAGAATCCCCCCTCCTTCGCGTCCCAGAAACGGCGCACGGTGGTTTCCATCAGCTCGAGCGCGCGATCAAAGTACAAACGCGTTCCGGTGACCTCGTAGGCGTCGAGCAGCGCAGCAATGATGAACACCTGGTCTTCCAGCAACCCCTCGATACTCGGTATGCCATTCACCAGGGTGTGGTACATGCCTTTTTCCTTGTCGTAACATTTGGCCAACAGCAGGTCGAGAGTGGCGAGGGCACGGTCGCGCTCGCCCTTTGTTCCCAGGACCCGATACGCTTCGAGCAGGGCGGAAATCAGCATCCCGTTCCAACTGGCATAGATTGACTTATCGATGAAGGGCGTCACGCGGCGAGCACGGGCTTCGGCCATCTTTCGCTTGGCGCTCTCCAGCAGTTCCGCAACCTTTGTTTCGTCAAGTTCCATGCGTGCGGCAATGGCATGGAGGGGTTGGTCAATAAACAGCACGTTTTTGGCAGGGTTGTGATGCATCTCGCCCTGCGGATCAACCTGGTAGTAAAGGGCGGCCGCGCGCGCCTCTGGCCCGTCGAGCACCGCGTTCAATTCGTCCAGCGTCCAAGTGAAGTAATCGCCGTCATCGTCAAGGTTGATGTCCGCGTCCTGGCTCGAGTAAAAGCCGGCCTCCGGATGCGACAGTACGTTTTCAAGGAATGCGAGAATTCCCTCGGCAATCTCGCGAAAGAATTTGTTGCCGGTAATCTGATAGGCGCGCAAGTAGTTTCCCAGAAGGCCGGCATTGTCGTAAGACATCTTTTCGAAGTGGGGCACAATCCAGCGCTCATCCACCGAGTAGCGATGAAAGCCGCCGCCGATCTGGTCGTACACGCCGCCCCGTCCCATATGTTCGAGGGTGGTGTTGACAATGTTCAGCGGCCACTCCTGGCGGGTTTCGAGGTAAGCCTCGATGAGTAGATCGATGGCGGCAGGATGGGGAAACTTGGGGGCGCTGCCGAAGCCGCCATTCTGCGCATCGAACATGCCGCCGATGCTTTCGACAATCGCCTTCACGATCTGTTCGTCGACGGCTTCCTTCCCCTCCTTAAAGTTTTCCACCTCACGGAGAGCCTCGGAAATCTTTGCCGCGCTTTCATGGATCTGGTCGCGATTGGAGCGATAGTTGTGCGCGATGGCTTCCAGTAAGCGCTTCATGCCCGGGCGGCCGGAGCGGTCGTCGGGTGGAAAATAGGTGCCTCCAAAAAATGGTTTTCCGTCAGGCGTCAGAAAGGCCGTGAGCGGCCAGCCCCCCTGACCCGTCAAGGCGCTCACTGCCACCTGGTAGCGGGCGTCGATGTCGGGACGCTCGTCGCGATCGACCTTTACCGGGATGAACGACTCGTTGATGACGCGCGCCACCTCGGCGTTTTCGTAACTCTCGCGGTCCATCACGTGGCACCAGTGGCACCACACCGCCCCAATATCGAGCAGGATGGGCTTATCCTCCGCCTGTGCCCGGGCGAACGCGGCGCCGCTCCACTCGTGCCAAAGCACGGGCTGATGCGCGGCGGAGCGCAAGTAGGCGCTCGCGGCCTTCGCCAGTTCATTGCCGGGGTTTTCGGGGCTCATCGGTTGTATCCTGTCTCGTTATCGCAAAAGGAGTTGGTGTAGCGCGGACCTGTTTTGTAGGTCCGCGGTTCGTTCAGCTTGGGGAGGTAAGAGCCGCGGACCTACAAAACAGGTCCGCGCTACACTTTTCGTCGAAGACCAGTCCAAAGGGCTGTGCGCAGGGGTAGCGAATGTCACGGCCACACGCAGCGCTCAGCGCACGGGCTCAAAGACCAGAGATAAGGGAAGTGAAAAGCCCGGGAGGATCTTGTCGTCTCTTAGGGTGTCGCCCTGGCGAAGGGTCATCAGGGGGAGTGGGCTATAAACGTCCACCTCGCACTTGTCCAGATCAACTACCCAGATTAATTCGATGCCTGCATCGCGGTACTGCTGAATCTTTCGACTCACCTCGCGCGCGGTGTTCAGCGGTGAGAGGACTTCAACTGCCAACGCCGGAAGGAGTTTCAATGCGTGCTTGGGATCGAGATTGGAGATTCGGTCACGAGGAACGTACGCCACATCCGGGGCACGCACCACACCGGGGGCAAGCTGGAACCAAGTGTCGGCAGCGACCAAACCCCGGTTGCCGGCCTGCGCCCATGTCTTCAGGGACGCATAGATTCGCTGGATAATCTCGGCTTGTTCGAAGCTGTTTGGGGACACGTAGACGGGCTCTCCTTCGTCCAATTCATAGCCGCCTCCCTGCTCGGGCTCGGGCAGCTTTTCAAACTCCTCAACGGAAAGAACTGTCTTCATGTTCATCTGCCCTTGAGAGACGTACGCCAGCGTTGTGGAACTGCCTACTGCTTTCTACTTACTGCAGCCGCGGGCCTTGCGGCGGCGTAGGTTCCTTTCCGGGGTCGTCGATGGGTTTGCGGCCGGCGAATCCTTCGTCGATGCCGTGCCAGAAGGCGATGTGATCTTCGCCCAGTTTCCAGCACAGGTAGATCTCTTCGCCTTCGAGCAGACTGGGAAAATCCACCAAGCCGACGTCGAGATCCTTCACCAGAACCCCCGAGTCCTGGATGCGGTTAACGACCTCAACCAGGTGTTCGGCGGCCTTGTCGTGGCTGGATTTCTTCCGCAACAAATCAGCCAGCGGGGGAAAGATGCCGCCCATCACCATGATGCGTGACGCCACTTGCGCCAATTCGTTCTTAAAAGCCTCGACTTTCTGCTTTTCGTCCCGCGCCTCTTCCAGCCAGGGCGTGATGGTCAGCAGCAGTTCTTCCGCTTCTCGGCGATCAAAATATTTGTCGGCCATAAGGCAAGTCGATAGTCAAGAGTCGAAAGTCACGCGGCGGAAGGCGAAATGGCATTTTCTGCCTCCAACATTCAACTTTCAACTCTTCACTTAATCTCCAACATTCGATTTAGGGCATCCAGCGCCCAGCGTTTGGTCTCGGGATCAACGCTGACGCGGTTGACTACCTGGCCGGCGCACAGGCTTTCGAGCGTCCAGCAGAGGTGCTGAGGTGAGATCCGAAACATGGTGCTACACATGCAAACGCAGTCGTCGAGCGAAACCACGAGCCGGTCAGGGTGTTCCTGGGCTAAACGGCGAATCATATGGATTTCCGTACCCACGGCCCACGCAGTTCCCGCGGGAGCTTCCACGACGCGCTTCAAAATATATTCTGTTGAACCCACTTCGTCGGCTGCCTGGCAGACTTCCCACGAGCATTCGGGATGCGCAATGACGCGAATTCCGGGATGGCTCTTCCGCACGCGCTGTACGTGCTCGGGGCGAAAACGCTGGTGAACAGAGCAGTGGCCCTTCCACAAATAGAGCCGCGCTTCGGCAATCTCCCCGTCGGTGAGTCCACCATTATCTTCGTGGGGATTCCATACCGCCATCTTATTGAGCGGAATTCCCAGCCCATAACCCGTGTTGCGGCCTAGGTGTTCGTCGGGCAGAAACAACGCTTTCTCGCCGCGAGCAAGCGCCCACTCCATGACCTTGCGGGCGTTGGACGACGTGCAAACGGCGCCATCATTCTTTCCCACAAAAGCCTTGATGGCCGCAGTCGAATTAATATAGGTGACGGGCACGACCTTGCCGGGATTCGCTGCCGTAAGCGCTTCCCAGCAAACGTCTACTTGCTCAAGATTCGCCATGTCGGCCATGGAACAGCCGGCGTGCAGGTCAGGAAGAATCACCGTCTGGTGGTCGCCGCTCAGAATGTCGGCGCTCTCCGCCATAAAGTGCACGCCGCAGAAAACAATGTACTCAGCCTCCGGACGGTGGGCGGCGAGCTGCGAAAGTCGCAGCGAATCGCCTCGGTAGTCCGCGAACTTTACTACCTCATCGCGTTGGTAATGATGTCCAAGAATCACCAGTCGCGAGCCGAGTTCTTTCTTAGCCTTCGAAATGCGCTCGTCAAGCTCCAGCGCCGAAAGGTCAGCGTAATTCGTCAGGAGCATGTCTAAAGTTGCCGTTGCCATATTTGTCCTACTTCTATTTTAGCTGAAAAAAACGGGAGACGGGGCACGGGATACGGGATGCGGGACATGGGCACGCGGAGTTGAATACGAGGTCCCCTTTTGGGCCTTGCTTCCCAGCACCGAGGCGGCTCCCTCAAGCATTCGTTGCGCGCCCGAATCCCGAACCCCTAATCCCGAACCCCGTGTCCCGCCTACCGTGCCCCGTGTCCCGTCCTCGGCTACCCGCCGATGTAAACCATGGTTCGCGACGGCTGGACGAAATCCGTTTCATTGATCCGGTGTCCGGGTTCCTTTTGGTTTACGACCTTTTCCATGAACATCGCGATGTCGCGGTCGGCGGCGCCGTTGCGAACCAGATGACGAACGTCATGCTCGCGGAGCGAGAACAGGCAGGTGCGAAGTTTGCCGTCCGCGGTTAGCCGGATGCGGCTGCACTGCCCGCAAAAGGGAATTGAAACCGGTGCAATGATCCCGATCTCGCCCTGGCCGTCGGTGAACCTGTAACGCAGCGCCGTTTCGCTGGGGGAGTGACGGGGTATCTCCTCAAGCGGAAACACGGGCCGGATGGCGTCGACAATCTCCTTGGCCGTCACCACCAATTCGCGCTTCCAGGCGTGGTCGGCGTCCAGCGGCATGAACTCGATAAAACGCACCACAATATCGCGGCGGCGCGCCAGTCGAGCGAAGTCCACAATTTCATCGTCGTTGAACCCTCGCACGAGAACGATATTCACCTTTACGGGGCGCAACCCTGCTTCCAGAGCGGCGTCAATGCCGGCCATCACCTTTTCGTACGAGCGCGGCGTCCGCGTGATCCGGGTGAACTTTTCCGGGTTTGTTGAATCCAGGCTCACGGTGACCCGCGGAGCCCCGGCAGCGGCGAGATCCCGAGCCATTTCCGGCAGCAAGTAGCCGTTCGTGGTAATCGCCACATCTTCCAGCCCGTCAATCTGGTGAAGGCGCGCAATGAAATCCACCACGCCATCGCGCAACAGCGGCTCACCGCCGGTTACACGAATCTTGCGAATTCCCATACCCACCAGGACGCGGCTGAGGCGCAGAAATTCCTCCCAAGTCAGCAAGTCGCGGTGAGGGAAGTAGTTCTTCGGGTCGGCAGACTTGCAGTAAATGCAACTGAAGTTGCAGCGGTCCGTCACCGAAATGCGCAGGTCGTGAATATCCCGCCCGAGCTTATCGTGCAGCATAAGTCCACTAGACCCGGCCCAAGCAGCCAGTGCTGGCAGCTTGCCGGGTGGAAACTGCTCCTCTTGTGCTACCTGCCCCGAAAACAAAAACCGGCTCATCTTTGCAGCCGGCAGAGTTCTCCTTGTCCAAAGAGGGAAACGACGCGATTTCCAGCGCCGACCCTCGGCTCACCACGGCCTATATTTTAGATGCTCCGTTAGGGTCGCAGGCTCGGAGAACCGTTGGAATCTTATCGTATCCCGCCCTACGCGACAAGGCGGCTGCCGGGCAGGGTGCTGTCCTAATTTGAGCCGTCGCGCCGGCTTCCAGCCGGCACCTGGAGTTTCTACATTTGCGACGACCGCAAATGTTGTAAAGGGAGACCGAGTTTAGTATGAGTACCCAGCCCTCGCCCCCTTGGGGGAGAGGGCGGGCATCCGGCGTTGTCATCAGCCGGGGACCGCCGGGTGAGGGGGTCAGAACTGTGAGTACTCCGCATGCCTATCATCATGCCACGCATCCTCGCGCCCACGGCAGGTCGATGGAGAGAACACCGAGCTTCGTCCTACGACAACAAAAAGGGCGGAGGCTTCCCGGCGCCCATGGTTCTTCGGGGCGCAGCCGTTCGTTCAAGAAGTGGGCAGTCTGGTGGTTGCTACGGGAGGCTTTGGGTAGAGCACGCTCGGTATTGGACCCCCTCACCCGTCCCGCCCCCCGCTGGTGAAAGCGCGGGTTGCGGTCCACTCTCTCCCCCAAGGGGGCGAGGGCTGAGAGATTTTCCTTGGGGGTGTTTTGAAATGTAGAAACTCCAGGCGCCGGCTTCCAGCCGGCACAGGAGCCGCCAGGATGGCGGCGTTACGCTCAAATCAGGACACTACCCCGGGCCGGCGATGTCCTGGTTTGAACGAAGCGGCGCCACACGTTCGACCGCGCCACCTTTTTTCGAACTTCTCGCTTGACAATCGCCCGCCTTTGTGCTAGCTTAGCCTTGTGCAGTTTCTTCGGGCTAGGCAAGGACGCTCGATGCGTGGGCGCTCCCGGCAGGGCGGCGTGTAAAAGGATGGTGGCAGCATTCTACGCAGGAACAGAATGTCCACAAAAAACGAAGCTGATAACATCCTGAAAACAAAGGGCGTCCGAAGGCAGATTGGCAAAAACGAAGCTGAGAACGTACTGAGAAATAAGGTGGTTACTGAAAAAGCGAAGACGAGGCGAAAGCGGACGCTTTGTCCCTCGTCGTAAAACCTCTCCCGCATCGAACCTACCCATTTCTGTAGCCTCCCTAGAGAGCACCCGCGCGGAAAGCTAATCACCCCATTCGCAAAATGAGCCAAGTGATGTCGTCGTGTTGTCGTGTAAAGCCGACGAAGGTTTCGACGGCAGAGCTGAGACGTGCGAGCGTGGCGGCCGCCGTTCCGGTCGCAGAGGCTCGCACGAGGTCGAGCAGGCGCGTTTCGCCGAATTCCTCATCGCGTTCGTTCACCGCCTCAATGACGCCGTCGGTGAAGATGACGAGCAGATCGCCGGGCGCCAGCGTAGCCGAGCCCGCAGGGAAGAGCGCGCCGGGGTTGATGCCGAGCGGCAGGTCGCCTTCCTCCAGGCGGTGGATCTCACCCGTGGCGCGGCGCAGGATGGGCACGTTGTGGCCGGCGCGGATGTACGTGAGGACGCGCGTAGCGGGATCGAAGTCGGCGAAGAAGGCAGTGGTGAAGCGGCTTCCACGCAGGCTATGGGCGCAGGCGTATTCATTCATGCGCCGGACGATCTCGGCGAGCGGTGTCGAGGCGGTGGCCACGGTGTGCAGGCTGGCCTGGAAAGTGGCCATGAGGAGCGCGGCCGGAACGCTCTTGCCGGCGACGTCGGCGACGACCAGCAGAAGGCGCTGGGCGGTGGGCGCCGGCGCGGGGCCGTCGAGCAGGAAGGCGTCGTAGTAATCGCCACCCACAGTGTTCGCGGGCCGCGAGGAAAAAGCGATATCTGCGCCCGGCACTTGGGGAGGGGACTGCGGCACCAGCCAGTGCTGAATATCGCGCGCAATTTCAAGATCGCGCTTCATCGTGACACGATCGGAGAGCTCCAGAGCCAGCAGAAAAATCAGACCGGCGATCGCCATGATGAAGGTCGCCTCGCGCGGGACGCCGGCGGGCTGGATGTTGAAAACGAATAATCCCAAAAGCAGCAGGACAATCAGCAGAAACACGCGGCGGGGGGGCGAAAGCTTCATGAGCATCGCCCAAAATAGGATGCGGCTGATCTTCAGGAACCGGTGAAAGCGCGTCTCCCGGCGAAGCGCGTCCCAATCGAGCTCGCGGCTATACAACCCGTAGCTCGCGCGCGCTTCGGAGAAAAACTGCGACCAGAGGGTCTGAATCTCCAACCCATCGGAGACACGCTGCCAGAAATTGCCCACGCGGTTCACGGCCTTGGTCAAATCATCGAACATGTTTTGGCCCAGGGCAAGGCGAGAGAGGATGACGGCATAAACGCTGATTATAGAACAGAGAAAAGGCGCGCGTTTCGAATTCTGGGGAAGTAGTAAGCCCGCCGTGAACGTGGGTCGCCGCGTGATAACTGGCCCAAAGGTAAGCCACTGGTTTAACCAGTGAGACTGGAAGCGGTTTGACCGTTCCCGCCTTCCCCGAAGGGGAAGCCCTTGAGTAGCCGTAGGTGCAACCTACGGAAAGCGGGGGAGCAAGAATGCCCGGCCCTGAAGGGGCCGCACCATGAAGGTCGACCCTTTCCGGGTCGCCGATATCGCTGCTAATTCATCCGTGGGCGGCGGGCACAAAAACCGCGCCCTTGCCCACGGCTACTCACGGCGAACCCCTGCGGGGTTCTGCCAGCAAAAGCGCAGGGGAGAGATCAGACCATGCGGATGACCGCCCTTGAGGCGGTCCTATTCATCAAGCCACCCGTTCTGCGGGGGGTGTCTGACTTAAACGATCGCCGCCGCTCAAACGAAGTCGCGGCCGATCAGGCGCTCAATGCGCTTGCGAATCGGCGGATGAGTCGAGAACAGGCTGGAGAAGATTGCACCGGATGTGAGCGGCTGAAGGATGTACAGGTGCGCCATCGAGGGTGCAACATCCATGGGGATGCGTTTTGACCACTTATCGATCTTGTCAAGCGCGCGGGCAAGACCTTGGGGGTTGCCGGTGATGCGCGCGCCGGTGGCGTCTGCTTCGTACTCACGCGAGCGCGATATCGCCAGTTGAATCAGCGTGGCCGCCAGCGGCGCAAGAATCATCATGGCCAGCATGGATAACACGCCTCCGCGCCGGTCGTCCGATCGGCCTCCGCCACCACCAAAGCCTCCGAACATTTCGGCATAGAAAAGCATTCGGCCAATCAAGGTGATGGCGCCGGCCAAAGTGGCCACGACGGCGCTGGTGAGAATATCGCGATTCTTCACGTGCCCGAGTTCATGCGCCAGCACGCCCTCAATTTCCTCGTCGTCGCAGATGTCCAGAATGCCGCGCGTTACCGCCACCGAAGCGTGACTGGGATTGCGGCCCGTGGCAAAGGCATTCGGAGAATCCGTGGGAATGAAGTAGATTTTCGGAACAGGGATATTCGCCTTGGCTGCGAGGCGCTCGACAATCTGATAGATCCGCGGGCCGTCCTCGCGCGAGATAGGCTGCGCGCCTGAGGTTGCCAGAGCAATCTTGTCCGAGAAGAAATAGCTGCCCAGATTCATTACCGCAGCGATCACAAGCGCAAGGATTAGCCCGTTCTGGCCGCCCCAAAGCTCTCCGATCCCCAGCACCAGGCCGGTCATGGCTGCGAGTAAGATCGTTGTCTTGAAGTTGTTCCACATACTTTCACTTTCTCCCGGGGGTTCAGTGCTCACGTTCCCCTCTGTAATTGGATGCAGGCTTGGCAGTTTCGGCTGCGAGGGTCAGATCCAATTACGTAAAAGCTTGATCTCAGGATATGTGCGAAAGAACGCGCGATGAAACTTCTCATCAGCGGTCACCAAGTCACAGTGACGTTCTAGGGCAAGCGCCAAGTAAAGGCAATCATAAACGGAATGTTGATAGGTTAGCGCTAGTTCGAAGGCATGCGCGCAGAGGTCCGGGAGCGGTTTTAGAATGGGACGAATTCTGTTGAAGGTGGCATATAGCAGTTCAGCCTGCCGAGTTTGCAAGGACCCCTGCCGTACTCTTCTCCACAAAACGCTGCCAACTTCCACGACCAAAATATCTGGCGCCAGGGGGACACATTTGCCATCGCGGCACAGGTTCAGCAGAGCTTCCGCGCGGTCCGTATCAGCCTCATTTACCAGCCACTTTATTGCGACGCTCGCATCCACGACGAGGTTCATCGGCTGTCACGGTCCTCGCGAATTAAAGCCGCGCTATCGGGGGCATGAGGGAACTCTCGGGCAATCTTGGCCCGCAAACGGCGGAGCTTAGGCAAGACTTCACTCATTTCTCGTCGCCGAATCTCCCAACTGTCTTCGTCAGCGAGGATACTTAGGATCTCGGCGTTCAGGCTACGCCCGCGCGTCTCGGCGCGGCCTCGCAAGCGCCGGTAGGTTTCTCGGGGTATATTCCGTATCGTCAGATTGGGCATGGTCCCTCCAACATCACAATGATATCATAATGATATCATCAAAGCATGGGTTTGCAGGTCTCCGTGCACTCCGTGGTGAATCCTTTATTCGCAGATCTCGAAGAAACTGCCCGTCAGTACGACTAGGCGGCATCCAAGCGGCTTATGTAGTCTGGTCCCCAAACAAAACCATGCGCATCGAGAGGCTGCCGTATTCAAAACCCTCATAGGGATAACTCACCGCGTCGTGCTCGGTGGTGCTTCCCAGGCAATAAAGGAGCGGCACGTAATGTTCCAGCGTGGGATGCGCGAGCGACGCCAGCGGCTTGCCCCAGCTCTCGGGCGCGGCAAGCGACGCGACATCGCGAGTTTCAATCGCTTTCTTTACCCGCGAGTCGAATTCGACGGTCCAGGGGAACGGCTGCGCGTCCTTCTCGTCTTCCAAACGCCGCAGATTGTGCACGATGTTGCCGCTGCCGAGAATCAGCACGCCGCGGTCGCGCAGCCCGGCAAGTTCGGCGCCGAGTTCGACGTGGCGGGGCAGGCTGCGGCCCGCGTCGAGGCTGACCTGGAATACCGGCACATCGGCTTCGGGATAAAGATGCCGCAGGACGCTCCAAGCTCCGTGATCGAGTCCCCAGGTTTCGTCCGGCTTGATTTCAAGCTCGCGGGCCAGGCGTTCGGCTTCGGTGGGCGCGCCCGGAGCCGGATACTCGACTTCGTAGAGCGGGGCGGGAAAGCCGTAAAAATCGTGAATCGTGCGCGGATTGGCAACGGTGAGAACTTCACTGCCGTTTGTCACCCAATGCGCCGAGACCACGCACACCGCCTTGGGACGTGGCAGATGATTTGAGAGTCCCGTGAGGGTCTCCGTGAACTGGTTTCTTTCAATGGCATTCATCGGAGAACCGTGGCCAACGAAAAGAACGGGCATTTTCATGATTGTTTCCTTTTTCCGGGCCGCGGATCAACACGCATCAGCGCGGATAAGGCCTCGGCCATCATCACACATGCGGGAAATGCGGATTGTACGCGACTTCCCACAGAAACCCGTCGGGGTCCGCGAAATAGCCGGAATACCCTTGGAATTCGGGCCTAGCTCGGCCTGGCCGCACGATGCGTCCGCCACCGGCCTCGACCGCGGCGAGGAGTTGATCGACCTCGCCGGCCGAGCGCACATTGTGCGCCAGGGTAAACCCGGGGAAAGCGCCGGGAGTGGCAGGGCCGGGGTTTGGCAATCCGGCATCGACGGCCAGATCCGAACGTGGATACAAAGCCAGATAGGTACGCCCCAGCTCGAAAAAGGCAATGGTCGGAGGCGTTTGAAGCTGCGGCAGACGCAAGACCCTGGAGTAAAAGTCGGTGGCGCGCTTAAGGTCTGCGACACCCAGCGTCACGAAGCTCAGCCGTGGTTCCATGCGGGCAGTTCCTCATGTTCCGAAGAGGGGCGTGTAATCTCCAACCTCCCCCGGTCGAAGGTGAAACGGGGCGCAGACGCGTCCAGGTGGTCGGAAAGCAGATGCTCATAGGTCTCCCAGCTTACATTTTCGAGGACCAATCTCTGTCCCGGCAGGGTGAGAACATTGCCTATTGTTGATTTACTCCACTCGTCAAGAGTTTATCGTAAACCCAGTCGTGGTTGAATCTCAAAAGCAGGGGTATTTGCAGTCCCTTGGTCCGCATGGTACAAAGGAGCGTATGGATAAGACCATCCGCAAGTACACCAAGTTCGAGGAAATGAAGGCTGACGAATATCGCTACTGGCAGAGTCGGCCCGTGTATGAGCGTGTCAATGCAGTCTCCGAACTCACCCATGAACACTATGCGATGAAGGGCGCGGTTCCCGATGTACCCAGACTTCAAAGAACTCTTGTCCGTTTTGAACGCGCACCGCGTTAAGTATCTTGTCGTGGGCGCTTACGCTGTCTCCATTTACGCGCAGCCACGCGCCACCAAAGACCTCGATATTCTGATAAAGGCTGACGGGGATAACGCCCAGGCAATTTTCGCGGCCCTGGCGCAATTTGGAGCGCCGCTGCAAGGTTTGACCGCCGCCGACTTCGCCAACCCAGGCCCGTTCCTGCGCATGGGCCGTGAACCGGTTGGCGTTGACATTCTCACCACGATACCCGGCGTTGAGTTTGATGCCGCATGGGAGCGCCGGGTTCAGGAGGTCATTGACCCGGCGAGCGGGTTGAAAGCGAACTTCATTTCCCGCGAAGACCTGATAGCCGGGAAACTGGCAGCGGGTAGGCCGCAAGACCTTGCCGACATTGACGCGATTCGCAAGGCAGCCGCAACCGAGGCGCCACGAACGAAGATTCTATGAAGAAGGCTAATCGAAAAGCCGTAAACGACATGCGCCCGGAGTACGAGACTCTGCCCGTGGAAACCTTTCCTCGCTTTCCGCGAGCTGAGTGCCATCTTAGAATTACACCGCCTAACTAACACAACTGTCATCCTGAGCCCGGTGTTCAGGGCGAAGGACCTTTTTCAACGCGTGTAGGAAACAAGGCGCGCCAGCGCCTGGTTGTTTCTTCGGCACGGCACGCTTGGCAGCGTCCGCGGTGCACGGGAAGAACGAAATACAGGGGTCCTTCGCCCTGAAACGCGGGCTCAGGATGACAGGGTGTTCGGTGGGCGCAGTGAATTCGAGATGGTGAAGGGGTGCAAGATACAAAAGCAAGCAAGGTAGCGCAGAGGTAGCCGCAGTTTGGCTTCCTCTGCGGTTCTTAGCATGGAAACATCAACAACTGCACTGACGACAAAACATGAAACCCCGTGGACGGGCGACGAGCCGCAGAGGAACGCAAAGAACACGTACCTCTGCGCTACCCCGCTCGGATACGCAATTGTGCCGATTCCCAATTTTGAAATAAGGACTTTCGAGGTCACAATTAAGACCCCACCATCCTTCATATCATCGGGTAACTAGTGACAAAGCTAAACAATACATCAATCCCGCAATGCAGGAAGCTACTGCGAACCCTGCCGTTTGCCTCAAGCTGTCTCTCCGCCAAAACCGAAGAACAACCCCAACACTACCAACGTGCCAACACCAACAGCATATTTCTTGAGCTGGGGGCTCTCCGGCACTCTATTAAATGCCCAAGTCGCGAAGTGCTCACAGCTGGCAGAAAGCGGATCGTAACGGCGGCCAATTTGGGAGTATGCACGATCCAAGATGGCACGCTGCTGTTCGAGCGTGGAAGGCTCTACCACGAGCTCGACCACTCGTCCAAGAGCAAATTGACCCCAGGAAGTCAGAACCACACATGTCCCATTGCTGTGAAGCACCATCGGCGTGCCATTGGGTAGGGTTTCTGCGAAAATACCGAGGTGATCCGGCCGCAAGCCCGGGCTCTTTGCCTTCAGTATGGAGCCGGGATAGGGCAGAACTTGCTGCTGAAAGTTGTTAATATACACAGGTCCTCCATTCAATTAGATTGTACCTCAACTTCTTGCGGCCTTCGCTTTACCGTAATCCGTCCGTAAGTAGATGGGTTCGACTCGAACTTGGTAATTTTGCGTTAGCCACGATAAGCATGAACTTGCCCGGGGCCGTCGAGGGCGCGAGGGCGGCGCAGTTGGCCCTTACTCGTG
>JBKQVI010000461.1:0-12065 GCA_052139985.1 Terriglobia bacterium | reverse complement strand
TCCTCTCGGTATTCCGGCCTCTCGGGGATGGGAGAATCCGAGAGGCGCCACGCGCCGGCAGGACGCCCGCGCATTCGTCCATTATAGCCTATCTACAAAGTCTGTCAAGAACTATTTGGAGCCTACCGGTAGGAAAGAGTAGCCCACAGGCGGCAAACTTGTCGCCATCCGCGGCGTGGCCGCACGGTGAGGGTTGCGGATACTTCCGTCCAGGTTAGCGAGTGCGGATGGTGTTTGATGGGGGGCCGCCGGTGGTTGCGCGGAAAGGTTGCGAAGGTGTGAGAAAATCGGATTGCGCCGTTACACCGCAGGGGCAACCATGGTGGTTGCCAGAGGGCGGCCAACGGGGGCAGCCCCTACGAAGCATTTTCCCAGGGCTTCGCAGCCGGCGCGCGCTGTGTTATGCGGAGCGGATTTTGCCGCGACGGATCGACATGTTCTTTCCCCGTACGCAGAGATTCGAGGCTTCTACGCAAACCCTAAGGGCTTGCGGAAAAACACCTCAATGCTGTCATCCTGAGCGCAGCGAACGACCCCTGTAGTTCGCGGCGCGCACGAAAAGAACTACAGGGGTTCTTCGCCCAAAAACGGGCTCAGAATGACAGTGCCCCGAGTATTTCCGCAAGCCGTGAAGCCGGCCTCTACAAAAAACCCAAAATGGCGGGATGAACCCGCCGCTACTCGAGCACGTGCACGACGACTCCGGATGACTTCCCCTTTCCGCGGTAGACCCTTTCCGTTGCCTTCTTGAAATCCTCGGGTTTGGCGTCGGGGATACTCACAAACGTCTGCGGGTTACGGTCGATTAAGGGAAACCACGTGCTTTGCACCTGAATCATGATGCAGTGGTTGCGGCGGAACGTGTGGTTGATGTCGGGGGCGGTAAAGTTCAGTTCCTCCACTTGGCCGGGTGTCATGGGCTCGGGCTTCTCGAAACTGTTGCGGAACTTCGCGCGCATCGGCCATCCACGCAGCAACTGCTGGTATCCCGCGAGAACAATGGAGGGAGGCGAAACATCCGGCGGCGGGTTGGCCGGCGCTTCTTTCGCTTCCGGTTGGGGATGATCGGGCGGATAGACATCGATGAGCTTCACCACGAAATCAGAATCGCTGCCGGTGGTAGAAACAAAGAGGCGGGGAGAAACGGGTCCCGAAAGGGTCACATCCTGTTCCAAGGGCTCCGTCCGATACACCAGAACGTCCGGACGGGTGGAGGCAAAACGCTGGTCCCCAACCATGTATTCCTGCGGCACGTGCAGGGCGGTATACCCGATGAACGGTACAGGACGGTTCGGATCGCTCACGTATTCGTCAAATGCTTCGTCCTTCGCTTCCGGCGCGGTGAACGATAGCCCGCCGTGGTCCTGGAAATAGAGAACGCGCGTCTTGGCGTTGGCGGGAGGCCAACTCGAATACTTGCGCCACACGTTGGTGCCCGTCTCGAAAACATAAGCCTTGGGCAAATCCTCAGTTCCCTTCCCTTTCAAATACTTCTCGAAAAAGGGAAACTGAATATTCTCGCGGAAGTACTGCGCCGTCTTGGAGGCAAAGTTGACGCTGCCCAAATGATCGCCCTCAAAGCGCCCCCAGCCGCCGTGCACCCACGGGCCTTCCACCAAACCGTTGTAAATGCCGGGATCGTTTTGCTCGAGGGCGCGGAAGACCTTGAACGGCCCGGAAAGGTCCTCGGCGTCAAACCATCCGCCCACCGTTAGGACCGCGCAGTGAATATTCTTCAGATGCGGTGCAAGATTGCGCGGTTTCCAATAGTCATCGTAGGTGTCGTGACGGACCTGATCGCTCCAGAGAGCTCCCTGGTCATGGAAGTAGCGCGGGACGGCATTGGCGAGCGGCCCCAGCTTAAGAAAAAAGTCATAGGCGCTTTGCGTGCCGTAATCAAACTCCGGACCGGGGCGTGGCGGCGTGGGACTGTCCTGAGGCTTGAAACTGATGTAGAAGCCAAAGTTGGCATTGAGCATGAAAGCTCCGCCATGGTAGGCGTCGTCTCCCATGAAGAGATCCGTCATAGGAGCCTGGGGCGATGCGGCCTTGAGAGCGGGATGAGAGTCGATCATGCTCGCCGACGTGTAGAAGCCCGGATAGGAGATTCCCCAAATCCCCACTTTGCCATTGTTGTTAGGAACGTTACGGAGCAGCCATTCCACCGTATCGTACATGTCGGAACTGTCGTCCACATCGCTGTTGCTGCGCTTCTCATCAATGTGCGGATGCATCTCAACGAACTTGCCCTCGGACATGTAACGCCCGCGCACGTCCTGGTAAACGAAAATGTAACCGGCGCGCTCAAAGGCTTCCGACGGCCCGAGCGACGTACGGTATTGGTCCTCGCCATAGGGGCCGACGCTGTAAGGCGTGCGATCCACCAGAAAAGGATAGGCCACCGACGCGTCCTTGGGTACGTAAACGGAAGTGAACAGGTGGACGCCGTCGCGCATGGGGATGCGGTATTCGTACTTCGTGTAATGCTGCCGAACATCGAATTTCTCCGGAGGCTCGCTCTGGGCGCACACTCGCGGCAAGAGGCTCGCGGAAACAATCAAGAACAACAGGGCAGTTCGAGTACGCATCGTTGAACCTTCCTTTACTCCTCGCTCGCGAATGCGGAACTTTGGAGTGCGGCAGTTTGCTGCCGCTTTCTTCCCAGCGACCTTGCTCGCGAGTATTCTCAACCCGACCACAAATTCCCAGCCAGCAAGCTGGCTGGCGGAAAAGCGGCAGCAAGCTGCCGCACTCCAAACTTGCGCTCAGCATGACAACCGAATAACGTGCTCCACCGCTAATGCGGCACGCGATCTAGCGCCAGGCGTGCCTGCCAGAATTCCGGATCGGCTTCGAGGGCGGCCGTGAACTTTGCCGTCGCTTCAGGGCCGTGATGGTCGTACAGATCCAACAAACCGGCCGCGTAGAATTCCGCCGCGCCGTGCTTCTCCCCCAATCTCAATTCCCTCAAGGGTTCCAACATCCCAGCGGAAGTATCGTTCTGCCCCAGCCGTCGCAACGCTAAGCCGCGGTACAACGTGGCCAGGGGAGAGCTTTCCTGACTTTCTTCGACAGCTTGTGTCCAAGCGTCGTGCGCGCCGTCAGCTTTATCTTGAGCCTTCAGCGCCTCGCCCAGCCAGAACCAAATCTCCTCATCGTGAGGTTTGTCGGGTTTGCCCGAACCGAGATTATGGGGATACTCAAGCGCCTTGCGGAAGGCCGACTCCGCCACTGCCGGCTGGTTTTCATCCATGGCCCGGAGGCCCTTTTGGTAGTTCGCGAGCACGTACATTTCATGGATCAGCACTCCACCCTCCCAGGGCTTGAACTGGTGATCCATCAGAAGTCCCAACGCTCGATCGTACTGCCTTTCTTGGGTCAGCAGCAGAGACCGGCGGACCAACACCGAATCCCGATCACGAACGGACGCGGGCGCGTCCGCAAATAGTTTCTCGCGGCGTCCGGCGCTGCCCATGCGGAAATAGATTTCGTCCAGGTCGGCGTAGAGCCGGTAATCTTCCGGGGCCAATTTCACGGCCTGCTCGTAAAACGAGGCCGCGTCCGGCAAATCGTTCTTCACGTGCCAGGCGTAGAGGCCGAGATTCCGCATCACTACGGAATAATCAAAACCTTGCCCCAAAGCCTGTTCCCACGATTGGGCCCCTTCTTCGTAACGACCATGGGCGAAGAGATAGTTGCCCAGGAAGAATAGGGCGTGCGCGTCGAGGGGGTGGTCGCGGAGCTCGTCGTCGATCACTTCCGCATCTGCCAATCGATTGGGAAAGACTTTGGCGTAAGGCGCGGACTGACCTTGGCGAGCGAAGTCGTCGGCGCGCGCGTCGTTTCCCTTCTCCCGCTCGTTGGCGGCAAGATAGTAATAAACCAAGGGGCTAATCGCTTGCGAAGGCAGGTGCTTTAGCGCAAATTGCAAGACCCCACTGGAATCATCAACGTCACCGAGGGTGCGGTACCATGCGGCAACCTGCAAGAAGGTTTCAGAGGTAGCGGCGTAAGGTTTTGCCCAATCCGCTGCGGCCGTTGAGGTCTCTTTGTGCGCCGCCTTCTCCTTGGCATTCTCGATTAGCCACCGTTCCGCGCGCGCATACGGCAGCAACGGCATGTCGTCCAGGACCCGCGTGATCGCTTTCTCTGCCTCAGCAGTTCGCCCGGCAAGTCGCAGCGCCACGGCAAGATCGGCGGATGCCATCGCATCTCTGGGGTTGTAGCTGAGGGATTGATAAAGCAAGGAAATCGCCTGACCGTAATTCGCTAAATTCGCGGCGATTTCGCCGAGTTGGGCGTAGGCCGGAGCGGGATCGCCGCCGAAGCGAAGGTCCGCCCAGAACATGTCCTGCGCCTTCGACCAGCGATGTTCTTCTCGGTAGACTGCGCCAGCAGCGTAAAGCGTGTCCGGGTTGCGATCGTCGCGAGCCAAGGCGCGATCGACAAAACCCTGCGACCCAACAAAGTCGCCGGCTCGAAGCTCGTGCCATGCCATCTTCACCAAGGCCGGAATATAACCGGGATCGCGCTTGAGAACGGCAAGGTAGGTGGCGTCAGCAGTTTGTCCGCTGCCGTCCTTCTCCGCCTCGACACCGGCCAAGAAAAGTTCCTCGACGCTCATCGCCTCCACGGCCTTTTGAGGCGCGGCGCGAATGCCAGCAGCAGGGACGAAATCAGGGTTCCCATCGATTGGATCGGCAGCCGACCAGTGCAAAAGCACCTGTCCGTTCGCTCCTGTTACGGTGATTTCGATTTTGTTCCTTGCCGCTTCCAAGTCCTGCACCGGCGCAGTCACCTTGAGCGTCGTCATCGGCTTGAGAGTCATGGGGCCGTAGTCTTTCAACACCTGGTCCCCCAGCTTCACGCTCAGACGCACAGCTTCGATCGCTTCAGTGGGGAAAAGCGAAAACTCCACGCGGTGCGGGTCCTTGTCCGTCGCCTTAAGAAAAGCCGCATTCAGGGCCAGGCGCGGCGTCGCTTCCACAAATCCGCCCCCCAACCCTTGCAGGGGATACCAGAACTCCGTGAAGGATTCCACGTGGCGCGGCGGCATGAATTCCGAGTTCAATTGCGTTTCGAAGCGCCCCGACTGGATTTCGTTGTAAGCCCCATCGTGGTCGGTAAGCAGGCCGGTCCAAATCAAGCCATCGTCGCCCACGCCCCAGGTCCAAGTTTTCTTCCCCAGAACCTCCCGAAAGTCTGCCACATGCACGACACCGTAGTCCGACTTCTCATAGTAGGCCCCGAAGAAATTGCGGTGGACCTGGCGGCCGAAAAGCGAGGTGGGCTGGCGAATGTTTTTGTACCAGCTATAATCCACGCTGTCGTGGAGCGGGAACGACCAAATCTCTTCGTGTGAATGCGGGTTGGCTTCCCGCATGGGATAGATGAAGCGCATGTCGTCGGTGGCCGGAACCGCGGCGTTCGCCCAATACCAGTAAAGATTGGTCAGGCCCGTGTCGTTGAAGAGCGTCACGTGCTGCTCCAACCGTGCCTGCCCGGGGCGGAGCGTCAACGCTACTTCCCAATGCATCTCCGTCACCAAGTCGACGTCGCCTACGACCACCGTGGCGCTGCCGTCGGAATTCTGCATGGTGGTAAAGGCCACGGGCGAAACCGTCACCACCGTGTGCCCATCGGGGAAATTGAATTCCACGCCCCCGGATACCCACGCACCCCGCAGCGAGACCAGACCGTATTTAACTACATTGTTACGATAAAACACTTCATGCTTATTAATTTTGTCATACAAGGAATAAAGATGGCCGCCCAGTTCGGGGAGGATGGTGGCCTTGAGAAATTCATTTTCCAGGTAGACAGCTTTGTAACCCTTCACCTCGCGCCGGTCAGTCAAATCATCGAGCAGGGTATATGGATAAATGCGCCGGGCATCGGCCAAGGGAAACGGCGGGTTGGGGTCTTCCGTACCCAGCAAGTACGTAGGAATCTCCAGAGTGTCCTGCCAGGCGCGAACGTTTTCAGCGAACGCGGGCAGGCACATTACGAGCAAGGCGAAGAGAGCAATGAAGGCCGATTTTACGGGTCGCATGAAATAACTCCAGGTAGAATGGATATCGGCGGGGAGCGGCGCGGCGCACGACATCGCCGCCTACTTTATCTGAATCGGGCTTTCTAAAGCAATTGCAAGCCTCTCCTTTGCTTGCCAATGAACGCATTTGCCAAAAAACGATGACAAGGGTCCGCGGGTTGTGATATTGTGCCGCGATTTTGCAGGAAGAGTGTGACCATCGCGACCGAAGGGGCGTTTTTTTCAACTCTATGGCTTCAAAAAGAATTCGTTGGTGGATTGTGTGGACCCTGTTTGGTTCCACCGTCCTTAACTACATCAGCCGCCAAACCTTTTCCGTTTTGGCGCCCGTCATTACGCAGGAACTGCACCTCAGCCACACGGACCTCTCCCGCGTCTTCTCGGCATTTCAGTTTTCATACGCCGGAATGTGGCTGATTGGCGGCGTCCTGCTCGACGTCATTGGTACGCGCCTCGGGCTCGCGCTGGCGGTGATCTGGTGGTCAGCCATTAGCATGCTGACCGGTTTCGCGAACTCCCTGTTTTCATTCGGGGCATTTCGCTTTCTGTTGGGCATCGGCGAGGGCTGCAATTGGCCTGGCGCCAGTAAGACCGTGGCGGAGTGGTTCCCGGCTAAAGAACGGGGCGTGGCCGTCGCGATTTTCGATAGCGGATCGAGCGTCGGCGGCGCCGTCGCGGCACTGACCGTGCCCTGGGTCGCGATTCTCCTTGGGTGGCGCTACGCCTTCGTGGTGTCGGGACTCCTGGGTTTCATCTGGCTCATCGTGTGGCTCGCTGTTTATCACCCCTTGGACCGCCATCCGCGGGTGACAGCCGAGGAGCGCGCTCTGATTGAGGCCGGGCGCGACACCGCACTGTCTTCCACGCAAAAAGGCGTGGCCCGCTGGGTGAGCTTGCTCAAGCAGCCCAACGTTTGGGGAATCGTCCTGGGCCGCTCCCTGACCGACCCCATCTGGTGGTTTTACGTCTTTTGGCTGCCGCAATATCTCAGCGACGCTCGGGGGTTCAGCCTGAAGCAAATTGCCGCCTTCGCGTGGCTGCCTTTTGTGGCGGCGGACATCGGAAACTTCACGGGGGGATTCGCCTCCGGATTTCTCATTAAGCGTGGAATGCCCGTGGTGCGCGCGCGGAAATGGGTCTGCGTGGTCAGCTCGCTTCCGATTCTGGCAGGAATCCCTGCGGCCACCATCCACAATCCGTATCTGGCGATCGGCTTGATCAGTTTCGCCGTGTGGGGGTACGCAAGCTGGTCCACCATGGGCCTTACCTTCCCCTCCGATTTGTTCCCCCAGGACGTCGTCGCGACGGTGACGGGAGTAAGCGGACTCGGTGCAGGCATCGCAGGAGCTCTCTTCACCTTGCTCGTGGGATGGCTAGTGGATAAGTTCTCGTACTACCCCGCGTTCTTTCTGGCGGCGACGATTCCACTGCTGGCCACAATCAGCGTGCTGCTGCTGATCCGCCCGCCACAGGTGGAGAGTGCACGGTAGGCAGAAAGCAGTAGGCAGTAAGCAGAAGGCGGAGCGAGAGGTTAGGATTTGGCAGCCGACTCCGTTGAATGAACGCTTACTGAGCACTGAGTTCTCAGCGCGTTGTGCGGTTCGGCTCCGTCACGGAGAAGATAGGGTGATCGGCAACTCCTGAAGCCAGACGGGCCGGGTGAGAGATCATTGCCTTCTGCCTTCTGCCTTCTGCCTTCATCGCGTCATTGACTCGTCTTTGCTAACGCATATAATGCCAGAGCATGACGCAAATCAATCAGGACGGCACTGCTTCAGATTCTGCTCCTCGGTTTCTCATTACGGGCGCAAAAGGATTCATTGGCGCTTGGATCGTGAAGGAACTCGTGGACCGCGGCGACCGGCCCTTCGTGTTTGATATCGACTTGGAGTCGGCGCGACTGTCCGCTCTCCTCACGCCGGAGCAGATGGCTTCCCTGCAACTCCTTCAAGGCGACATTACGCAGTACAAAGATGTGGAAAGCGCCATCGGAGATCACGGTATTTCGCATGTACTCCACTTGGCAGGAATCCAGGTGCCGTTCTGTGCCGCCGATCCTTTGCGCGGCGCGATGATCAACGTTGTGGGAACGCTCAATGTTTTTGAAGTCGCCCGGCGTCGCCGCGACCTGGTCCGGAACATTGTTTACGCCAGCTCCGCCGCGGTATTCGGCCCGGAAGAAGCCTACGGCGGGGCTACCGTGCCGGAAGGCGCTCCCCTTCTGCCCGGGACGCACTACGGTGTTTTTAAACAGTGCAATGAGGGGAATGCGCGGGTTTACTTCCTGGATCACGGCATCGCCAGCGTAGGACTTCGCCCCGGCTCGGTTTACGGCGTAGGACGAGATCGCGGAATGACCTCCGGCCCCACCAAAGCCATCAAGGCCTCCGTTATCGGCCGGCCCTACACGATTCGCTTTACGGGCGGGTTGGATTTGCAATACGTGCGCGACACCGCCCGCATTTTTATTCGCTGCGCGGAAGCGGGCCTGACTGGCGCCAAGGTCTATACCCCGAGGGGCGACGTGATGCAGATTCATGAATTCCTGACGGTTTTGGCAGGGCTCTTGCCAGCTTCGCGAACCTTGATTAAGGCAGAAGGCAACTCGCTGCCTGTCGCGTACGACTTCGACGATTCCGCCCTGCAAAACGATTTGGGAAGCGTCCGTTCTACGCCGCTCGAAGACGGAATCCACGAGACCGCTGCGATCTTTGAGCGCCTCAACCAGCAGGGTACTCTCGATACTAAGGATTTGGAGACTTAGCCAAAGAGCCTGCGAACTTCGAAATCGGAGCTTGACTGATGCCTACGCGGAACGCGAACACCAACGCCGATCAGCACCCGCCATTATTCGCACCTGGGAACGTATTGCCGTTTTTTCTGGTGACGGCCCTTTTCCTGTTTTGGGGTATTCCCAGCAACATGAATGACATCTTGATTAAACAATTCATGAAATCATTCGAGTTGACTCGGTTCAGGGCAGGACTAATCCAGTCCGCTTTCTACATGGGATATTTCCTTCTGGCCGTGCCTGCCGCCTTGGTAATGCGAAGGTTTGGATACAAAACTGGACTGGTAATTGGTTTATTCCTCTACAGTGCCGGCACGTTTCTCTTCTGGCCGGCCGCGCTGAATCGGCAGTATGGATTCTTCCTCTTTGCGCTGTTCGTCATCGCCAGTGGCGCATCGTTCTTGGAAACCGGGGCAAACTCCTTCATCGCGTTACTGGGCGACTCCCGAACTTCCGAACGGCGGCTCAATTTTTCGCAGGCGTTTAACCCCGTGGGCGCAGTTACGGGTGTTTTGGTGGGAACCATTTTCATCTTTTCCGGAGTGGAACTGAACCCGCAGCAAGTTGCGGCGCGCAAGCTTGCGGGAACTTACGAGGCCTATCTGCGCAGTGAAACTCTGCGGGTGGTCACCCCTTACCTGGTTCTGGGCACGGTCATCTTTTTTTGGGCCCTGTTGATCCTGAGAACCAAGTTTCCCCACGTTGCCGAAGAAGCCGGAAATGGCGATGGCCGCTCGCAGGGAAAGGCCCGCGACCTTATCCATTACTCCCACTTCGTTCAAGGAGTGTTTGCCCAGTTCCTGTATGTCGGAGCGCAAGTCGGAACCTGGAGTTACTACATTCAGTACATTCAGGATTACACGCATCGTCCGGAAAAGATCGCGGGATATTTTCTCACTGGGACATTGGTGGCATTCGGGGCAGGAAGGTTCACGGCCACCTATCTGATGAAATACATCCAACCGAACCGGCTCATGGGTGTCTATGGGATCATCAACACGGCATTGGTCCTTGCTGCCGTACTATTTCCGGGCTGGCTGGGGGTGGGGGCGGTATTCTTGACCAGTTTCTTCATGTCGCTCATGTTCCCAACAATTTTCGCGCTGGGGATTAAGGAATTGGGCCCGAATACGAAGATCGGCGGCTCCATCATCATTATGTCGATCATTGGCGGTGCATGTGCCCCGCCGGCCATGGGCCTGATCTTTCAAGCAACCCATAGCATGGCGGTAGCGATGCTGGTGCCGATGCTATGCTATATCTTTATCACGTATTACGCGTTTTACGGGTCGCGTGTGCGAATCCCAGCTTTGGCTGGCGTTGGCGCCTAGCCCACGACCTGCCCAGGCAATAAATACGGGGCCGCGAGTCTTTGCGCCGCCCATGGAGGTATCGAAGTGGTCATCACGGAACCTCGCGAGCTAGAGGAGGTCGCAATCGTCATCCAGCCAGAGAAAGACAACGTGGCCGTGGTGACTGCGGATTTAATCGAGAAGGATACTCCTCTGAAGTACGGGGGCGAGATTCTGACGGTCTCAGGTCGAGCCCTTCGCGGACAGAGTTTTGCGATCAAACCCATCCGCCAAGGCCAACCGTACATTACGTTGGGAGATCCCATTGGGCTCTCTTCCCGCGCGGTCAAGCCCGGCGAACCCATCGACGCCGGCAACCTGCATTCCCGTCTTCCTCGATTGACGCCGCGATACCGGGACAATACCGTCCGGAACAGCCTTGATCCCAAACTCTCTTCCCTGACGTTTGACGGATTCGCCCGACCTGATGGTGAAGTAGGAATTCGAAACTTCGTCGGCATCGTGACTTCGGGAATGTGTTCCTCCACGGAGGTGCGGGAGATTGCGGCACGCGCTAACCGCGAGATCTATTCGCGTAAGAAATTCCCTAATGTCGATGGCGTCGTCCCCATCATCCACGAGTCCGGATGCGGAATGCCCGACGGCGAGCCCGTCAAAATCCTGAACCAGCTTCTCACCAATACGTTACGTCATCCCAACCTGGGCGCATCGGTATACATCGACCTGGGCTGTGGCAAGACCTGTGTGGAATGCTCGGCGCCGGTATTCCAGAACACTGTGACTGACTACAACCGTCGCGTCGTAAACCTTACCGTGCAGCAGTTGGGCGGCAGCGAAAAAACGGTGGAACGGGGAATGGAGGTCACAGAAAAGCTGCTTTATTATGCCAATCAGTTTCAGCGCCAGCCGGTTTCCATTTCGAAGCTGATCGTTGGCACGGAGTGCGGAGGCTCAGACCGCTGGTCGGGTGTTACGGCCAATCCCGCCGTAGGAGTCGCAGCAGATTTGTTTGTAAAGGCGGGTGCCGCGGTCTTCCTTCCCGAGATACCGGAACTGCAAGGCGCTGCCATGCTGGACCTCGTTCAGCGCGCCCGCACGAAGGAAGTCGGACACAAGTTGATGAACGCGCTCAAGCGCTATGAGACGTACGTACGGAAATTCGGCGACTACTTCCGCGATAATCCCTCGCCGGGCAATATCAAGGGCGGCTTATACAACATTTTTCTGAAATCGACCGGGGTGAAGGCCAAGGGGGGAACGTCCATTGTGGAGGATCTGATTGAATACGGCGAATGGTTGGGTGAACGCAAAGGCCTGTACGTGCTCTATACCCCGGGATACGACCACCTGTGTACCCCTGCCCTTTTTCTCAGCGGAGCACAGGTTGCGCTCTTCACAACGGGCCGAGGTACCGGCATCGGCTGTGCCCTGGGCCCGGTAATGAAAATCGGCTCAAATCCCCAGCTTGCTCGTTCCTACGCCGATCTCGACATCAACGCCGGCACCATTCTGGAGCGCACGGAAACCACGGAAGATGTGGGTCGCAAGATCTTCCAGGAAACGCTTGACGTGGCTTCCGGGCGCAAGTTTACACGCACCGAGCAGATCGGTTTTCATCACGAATTTAAGATTTGGGAATCCCTCTGGCCCGCGCTCTGAGCTGGGGCTGGCGGCTACTTGCGGAGAGTCCTAATTGAGACGAAGCGCCGCCCTTTAGGGCGGCACATGCCGGGCTCAAGCCCGGCGCTACACCCGAAATCAGGACTCTACCGGAACTTGGTGTGACCGTAATCCGTCCGTAAGTAGATGGGTTCGACTCGAACTTGGTAATTTTGCGTTAGCCACGATAAGAATGAACTTGCCCGGGGCCGTCGAGGGCGCGAGGGCGGCGCAGTTGGCCCTTACTCGT
>JBKQVI010000460.1:0-12409 GCA_052139985.1 Terriglobia bacterium | reverse complement strand
ATTCTCTTTATTGTAGCGTGACTGCGCTGGAGGCACAACCGAACTTGGTTTGAGGGTTGTGCCCTAATCTGTGGTGTAGCGCCGGCTTCCAGCCGGCACAGGAGCCGCCAAGATGGCGGCGTTACGCTCAAATTAGGACGGCACCCCACAATCTCGGAATGCGACCGGTCCACGCGCGGCATGTTATAATCGCCCTCGCGTAAAGGTACGCGACGCTGATGCGGTATTCCCGCCGAATCCCCTTTCTGTTTGGCGCTCCGATTCTGGCCCTGGTGTTACTGCCTTCCATACCGGCAAATCTCACACCTCTCGTAGCAGCTCAGACCTCAGATGCTGCGGTCGCTCCATCGGGTTCTACCAGCCAAAACCAAGAGGCGACAAACCATGCGCCCATGGCCGCGGAGGTCTGGAAGGAGGCTGCGGAAGCATTGGCGGCCAAGATCGTCGAGCACGTAACTTCGGTAAACGCGTTGGCGCTGACGGTAAGGAACATTTCCTCGCTGGAAGACGATAGCTTTTTCCAGGTCCGGCGCGCACTGCGGGCCCAACTGCGCGGCCAGAAGGTACGTTTGACAGAAAGCAAGCAGGCAAACGCCGATGTTCGGGTGACGCTCTCCGAAAACACGGAGGGTTACCTCTGGATTGCTGAGATCCGGGAACACACTTCTCCCAACTCCACCGCTGAGGACGCGGCAAGCCCGGTCCTGATGGTCTCAGTGGCGCGGACCAGGCTGGACGAAGGTCAACCTGCTAGCGAACCACTGAGTATTCGCAAGACTCGCGTTTACCAACAAACTGGGCCAATGCTTGACCTCGCAATACTCGAAAATCCAGCGGCGGGGCCGGGAGGTTCGCGAGTGCCTGCGGATGGCGCAACTCACGTGCTTGTCCTGAGCCCCGCGAGCGTTTCACTCTATGAGCGAGCGGAGGCTTCGGATACCGTTGGCAAGACTGAGCGGCAGTGGCGCCTTAAGCAATCGGCTCCAATAACACGGCTTCGCCCCTGGCCTCGCGACGCGCGCGGCCGGATTATTCTCCGCACCGATAGCATGTTCGATGCTTACCTGCCAGGAACAAAGTGCAGTGGATCCTTGGAGCCCGTACTCACCCTGGAGTGCCACGAGAGCGACGAACCGTGGCCTCTAATCGGGGGAAAGCAAGAGGCTAACTCTGCCATGTCCGGCGCGGGGGATGGACCGGCCGCGTACTTTACCGCGGACCGCAACTATTTTGACGGCCGAATCAGGCTCGACGATGTTCACGAAATGAAGGCGCCTCCGTTTCTGGCAGCGGTGGTCATGCCGCCGAACGGTACTCGCCATGCTGGGCTCTTGGAGGCGCCGGGGTGGGTGCTGAGTGGACTGGACGGTCGGGCCCAACTCCTCACGAACAACGCGCAGCCGGCATCGAACGTCGGCGGCTGGGGAAGCCAGATCGTCGGCATTCAGTCCGGTTGCGGCGATGGCTGGCAAGTGTTAGCCAGCCAGGCGCGAGACCTCAGTGAAACCGACTCGGTGCAGGCCTACGCGATTGTCAATCGCAAACCCGTGCCGGTAAGTGCCGCTGTCGAGTTTACCGGACCGATCATGGAACTGTGGCCCGTGGCCGACGGGTCGGCGGCGATCGCCATTTCTCGCAATCTCCGAACGGAAGGCTATGAGGCATTTCGCTTGTCGATTTCTTGCGGTCAGTAGCATCGCGTGCCTGGCCGCCGCACTGGGCGCGGCGACGCGGCCGCGCTACGGTGGCACTCTTCGTTTGGAAATCCAGGCCAAACCGTCAACCTTCGACGCGGCCGATTCGACTGACGTGGCTGACGCCGAGGCGGTGCTCAAGCTGCGTGAGTTCATATACGATCGCCTGGTTCGCCTCGATCAACAGGGTAAGCCCGAAGCAGGTATCGCGCTCTCTTGGGAGCATGATGAGCAGGCGGTTAAATGGCGGTTCAATCTTCGTCCCGGCGTAAAGTGGCAGGACGGCGCGCCGCTCACGCCGGAAGAAGTGGCAACGTCGCTCAAGGGTTTGGAAAACGGCGCGTCGATTCGGCTCTCGGGAGATATCCTCGAAATTGATGCGGGTGGTCCGTCACCTGGTCTGCTCACAACCCTCGCTACCAACGCGAACCTGACCATCCGCCGAGCTGAAGAGCCGGCCGGCGCCCTTCCAATTGGAACGGGACCTTTCCGCCTCGCCAATTGGGAATCTGGAAGGAGCGGATTGCTTCAGGCTAACGAGGATTACTGGGAGGGACGGCCCTTTGTCGATACCATCGAGATTCAGATGGGCCGCGCCAGTCGTGATGAGCTTCTCGACTTGGAACTGGGAAAGGCGGACGTAGTGGAACTCGACCCGGTTGAAGCCCATCGCGCCCAGCAGGAAGGCAAGAAGGTCTGGACCTCCGTGCCAGTCGAACTCCTCTGCCTTCGCTTCGACCCGGACAGCCCGCGCGTGCAGGACCTGCGGGTCCGCCGGGCGCTGGCCGAGTCCATCGATCGTACGGCGATACAGAAGGTGCTGCTCCAAAACTATGGCGAGGTTGCGGGAGGCATCTTCCCGCAGTGGCTGAGCGGCTATGCGTTTCTCTTCTCCACCACGATGAATCTCGGTCAGGCGCGGCAGGTCATGGCCCAGGCGGGAGCGGCGCCGACGCTCAAGTTAGGATACGATCCCAACGACATGCTCGCCCGCCAGACGGCCGAACGCGTTGCCGTGAACGCGCGCGATGCGGGAATCACGCTTCAGGTCGTGCCGCTCCTCGAAGGCGGCAAGCGGACTACCGATCCGAAAGTTGACTTGCGCGTCGAACGCCTTCGGATTGACGGGCTGGTGCTTAACAAGGGTTCCGAAGGGGTAGCAAAGGGTCTGCAACTGGTCACAATTGCGCCGAGCCAACCGGAGCAGGCCTACGCCGCCGAACGACAATTTGTCGATTCCCTGGCGGTCATTCCACTCATCCACATCCCGGAACTGCTCGGAATCGGTCCCCGGGTTAGAAATTGGTCCGCGACCGCTCGGGGCGCCTGGCGCCTGGAACGCCTCTCGCTGGAAGAGGAGAAGCCGTGAGTTTCCGGACAAAGTTGCTGGCCCTCTTCACTGTGACCGTCGTCGTCGCCGTCGGGATGGTGGCCTGGGCGGTTTCTTCCTTGATGCGCGACGCTTTCGAGCACCTCAACAACCAACGGACCGACGCGCTGGTAGCGCAATTTCAGCGCGAGTTTGCCAGGCGAGAGGACGAGGTGACCCGGCGTGTAGAGGGCATCGCCAACGCGGATGAGACGCTGCATATGGCGGTGAATCTGAGCGGCGCGGCCCCAGACTATTCCTCCTTCGTCGATAATGCCGCGGGTCTCGCCACCGGTCATCAGCTCGATTTTCTCGAACTCATTGCCGCCGACGGCACCATCATTTCGTCGGCACAGTGGCCCGCACGCTTTGGTTACAAGGAAGAGTGGGTCGTAACACCGCTGGCTCCAACGGACTGGGTGGCGCAAGGAGCGTTTCTGAAGCGAGAGGATCTGGCGGACGGCCCGGCGCTCGCGCTGATGGCGATTCGTGAGGTGCGCGCAGGAGACTACCGGCTCTACATCGTGGGGGGAAGACGGTTGGACCGGGAATTTCTGGCCTCCCTGGTGATGCCGGCAGGAATGAGAGCCCTGCTCTATCAGGAAACAGGAGAGAGCAACGCCGGCGTGCCGGGCTCCGGCCTGCCCCTTAACAAAGGTGGAGCGGATGGCCGCCTGGTGGATGCCTCTGGACCTTTTCCATGGGCGGACAAGCTCCTGCCACTGATAACCCGCGTCGAGCGCAAGCCCGCGGAATCGTCTGCCCAAGTTAGGTGGACGGCCGACCCCGCAAGCGCCGAAGTATTTCACGTCATCCCCCTGACCGGACTCAACAAGCAAGTTTTGGGGATGTTCCTGGTGGGCAGCTCGATTCGCGAACTGGTGGAGCTGGAAAAGCACATCCGCGCCGTCGCAATTGTTGTTGCCGGAGCGGGAATCCTGTTGGGCATGGCGCTGAGCGGGTGGACAGCGGGGCGCGTCACCCAGCCGGTCGAGCAGTTGGCCGGCGCCGCGCGGCAGGTGGCGGGTGGGAATTGGAAGGTGCGGGTGGAAGCGCGCTCGAAGGATGAGATCGGCGAACTGGCGCGCGCCTTCAATCAGATGACCCAACAGCTCACGGAGCAGCGCGACCGGCTGGTGCAAACGGAACGCGTCGCAGCCTGGCGGGAATTGGCGCGCCGCCTCGCCCACGAACTCAAGAACCCGCTCTTTCCTCTTCAAATCACCGTGGAGAACCTGCTCCGCGCCCGCGAGGTCGATCCCTCCGAATTTGACGAGGTCTTTCGTGAAAGCAGCCAAACGCTGCTGGCAGAACTCGCCAACATGAAGACCATCATCGGCCGCTTCAGCGATTTCGCCAAAATGCCGGCGCCCCAGCTTCAGGCCGTGAATATCAACGAAGTCGTGCGCGGCGCGCTGAAGATCTTCGACGCGCAACTGAACGCTCCCGGCAAGCCGCCGATAATCACGCGCATCGAACTCGATGAAAAGTTGTGTCCGATTCAGGCCGATCCCGACCTACTGCATCGCGCCGTGCAGAACCTGATTCTGAACGCGCTGGACGTCATGCCCGCGGGCGGAGCATTGACTGTGTGCACGCAGCCTGCCGCGACCGGTGTGCGCGTGAAGATCTCCGACACCGGCAAGGGTCTGACCAAGGAAGAGTGCGAACGCCTGTTTACACCTTATTACACGACCAAGAAGCACGGCACAGGACTGGGTCTCGCCATCGTGCAGTCCGTGGTGAGCGATCACGGCGGCAGGATTTCGGTCGAGAGTGAGCCCGAGCATGGCACTGCATTCAAGATCGACCTGCCCGCGCAACCGCCGCACACGTCATAGCTCGTAGCACGGTTCGTAGCGCGGACCTGCGGTTAAAGGTCCGCGGTTCTTCCGGTGTTCAGATCGGAGTATTCCCGTCGGCGGGCAGCCAGCTCGTAGCGCTGACCTGCGGTTAAAGGTCCGCGGTTCTTCCGGTGTGCGGATCGGAGTCCTCCAGTTGGCGGGCACTCGGACACCGTCGGTGCGTAGCCCGCAGCGCCGCTCCATTTCCTCCGCGCCGGCCACCCGAACCATCATGGATACGCCGCCGTTGGGGGCCATTGGCCGCTGCTCCGAGGGGGGGTAGTGCCTTTTTGTCCGCCGCCCTGTCCCGCCAAATTGTCCCTCCGCCACGGCCGGCATCACGGCTCTTGCATCGTACCTGAGACAATATGACCCAAATGAGATTAAATCTTCATAATAATCATGTCTTGTTCAATTCCTCTCTTGACACGTCACTCCCCCAGGAGTTCTATATTGCGCTTCGTATTGATCGGTAGTTATTGCACTGAGTGTTGTCGCTCTTGTAGTCGGGATAACCGTCATGACGAACCGGATCAAATTCTCCAGCAATCGTCAGATGCATCTCTGCTTTGGATCTTCTGCTTTTCGATCGCTCGTTGGAACAACACGTGATCCAACCTCGCGAATGCGGCGCGAGTCGGTAAAGGCAGCGCAATCCGCAGTGAGGCCGAGAACACTCATGACTGCGGGAGCCGTGGGCACCCCGTGTGGTTCGGCCAAACACATACGAGAGTTTCGTACCCGTCGAGTGGCATTGAGTGGGTGGACTCCCAGAGAGAGTGAGTGATGTCGCGATTATCGCTTTGAGGACGCCGTACGGAGATCGTGCTTCAACAAACTGCCAAGAGTGGGGGAATTTCCTATGGGCCGCCTGCTTCGCGCCGTTCACATTCGACACCTTGTTGCCTTGCTATCATGTACCCTCCTTGCTCAGGTTCAGCCGCTGCGGGCGGCCAGTTCAGCATCGTTTGTGCAGGCGATTGGAAATATAGAACCGGGAACGGCCCCTTCTCTGTCCTTCAACAACAACACGGTGGCTGGCGATCTGATAATGGTGGGAATGGATTTCGATGGTACCGCGTCTCCGTCCTCGGTCTCGGACACGCAGGGGAACACTTTTGTTGAGGTCGGAAGCCAGTTGACCTCGCCGGAAGGAACCGGCAGCCGCGTGTATTATGCCAAGAACATCGCGGGCGGTGCCGACACCGTGACCGTTCACTGGACCGTAAGCTCAACCAATGTGGAAATCTATTTAGCGGAGTATTCAGGTCTGGATCCAACGAATCCCATCGATGCTCAGGCAGCAGCCACCGGACCTGCCGGAGCCGTATCGAGCGGCAACGCCACCACAACGGTAGCTGGAGACATCATCTACGGCTACTGCATGGCCGACACGGCGTGCACGGTGGGTTCGGGTTTCACGGCTCGCTCGACTTACGACCAAAATCTTATTGAAGACATGACGGCGGGAAGCCCTGGCAGTTATGCCGCCACCGCTACAGCCAACAATGGCTGGAGCATGCAGATGGTGGCCCTCAAACCAGCCCCCAGGGGCACTGGTTTTGTGCAGGCGATTGGAAACATAGAACCGGGAACGGCCCCTTCTCTTTCCTTCGTCAACAACACGGCGGCTGGCGATCTGATTATGGTGGGAATGGATTTCGATGGTACCGCGTCTCCCTCTTCGATCTCCGACACGCAGGGAAACACTTTTGTCGAGGTCGGAAGCCAATTGACCTCGCCGGAAGGAACCGGTACCCGAGTTTACTACGCCAAGAACATCGCGGGGGGAGCGGACACGGTTACGGTCAACTGGTCCGTGGCCTCCGCCAATGTGGAAATCTATTTAGCGGAGTATTCGGGCCTGGATCCCACAAATCCCATCGATGCTCAGGCAGGGGCTATCGGACCTGCCGGAGCCGTATCGAGCGGCAACGCCACGACGACGGTCTCTGGAGACATCATCTATGGCTTCTGCCAGGGTGACACGGCGTGCACGGTGGGTTCGGGTTTCACGGCTCGTTCGACTTACGATCAAAACCTCATTGAAGACATGACGGCGGGAAGCCCTGGCAGTTATGCCGCCACCGCCACGGCCAACAACGGCTGGACCATGCAGATGGTGGCGCTCAAACCCGCCTCCAGCATGGCCACAGTGGTGCTCAGCAACCTGACGCAGACCTACACCGGTAGCGCGCTCACACCCACGGCGACGACCACGCCGTCCGGCCTGGCGATCACGTGGACCGGGGCTCCCGATACCAACGCCGGCAGCTATCCCGTGACGGCAACGGTGAACAACCCGAGCTACCAGGGCAGTGCCAGCGGCACCTTCATCATCAACAAAGCCACGGCCACGGTGACGCTTAGCAACTTAACGCAAACCTACACCGGCAGCGCGCTCACCCCCACGGTGACGACCGTTCCGCCCGGCCTTGCCATCGTCTTGAGCGGCGCTCCCGACACCAACGCTGGTAGCTATCCCGTGACCGCTACGGTGAACGATCCAAACTACCAAGGCAGCGCCAGCGGTACCTTCACCATCAGCGGGGCGACGGCCACGGTAACGCTGAGCAACTTGACGCAGACCTACACCGGCAGCGCACTGACCCCCACCGCTACCACGAGTCCTGCCGGCCTGGGTATTACGTGGACCGGCGCTCCTGATACCAATGCCGGCAGCTATGCCGTAACTGCGACAGTCAACAACCCCAACTACCAAGGCAGCGCCAGCGGCACCTTCACCATCAACAAGGCCACGCCCACCATCAGTTGGTCGACTCCCGCGGCGATTACCTACGGGACAGCGCTGAGTGGAACGCAACTAAACGCCACGGCGAACGTCCCAGGCACCTTCGCCTACAATCCGCCTTCGGGCACTGTGCTGGCGGCGGGCGGTAACCAGGCACTTTCCACTACCTTCACACCCACTAACACAACGGATTACAACAACGCGAGCGGCAGCGTATCTCTCACGGTGAATAAAGCCTTGCTCACGGTAACGGCCAACAACGCCAGCATGCTGTACGGCCAGGCGTTGCCGAGCTTCAGCGACACGATCACCGGCTTCGAGAACGGCGACACTTCCGCTGTGGTGTTGGGCACGGCGACGGAAACGACAACTGCCACCAGCACGTCGCCTCCCGGCAACTATCCGATCACCTTCTCATCCGAGGCGCTGACGGCGGCCAACTACACTTTTACGTATGTGCCCGGAACTCTGACTATCGCTGGCGGAGCCTCACAGACGATCACTTTCAGCCCGCTGCCTAATGTGACCTATGGAGTTGCTCCGATCACTCTCACGGCGACGGCGTCCTCCGGGCTGACGGTAACTTACTCGGCGAGCGGGCCGGCGACGGTCTCCGGCTCGACGCTGACGATCACCGGAGTGGGTACGGTGAACGTAACGGCCTCGCAGGCCGGCAACGCTGACTACGGAGCGGCCACGCCGGTCCAGCAGAGCTTCACCGTGAACCCCGCGGCATCCACAACCGTGGTGACCTCGAGCCTGAATCCCTCGACCTACGGGAGTCCGGTGACGTTCACCGCCACCGTCACGCCCGGCACGGCGACCGGGACGGTGACATTTTACGATTTCAATGGAGCCGTTACCCTTGCGGGGAACGTGCCAATAAGCAACGGTCAGGCTGTGGTGACGCTGCGGTCGCTTTCGCCCGGCTCGCATTCGATCACGGCTGCTTACAGTGGTACCAACGGCGATTCCCCCAGCACCTCCCCCGTGTTCACGCAGGTCGTGAACAGGTACTCGATGACGCTGCCGGGATATTGCGTGTATTGAGGACTACCAAGCCGCTCATTCGGGAGCGGCGAGCGGATTTGATTTCGCGCCTTCTCCCCGGGGAGAAGGTGGCCGAGGGACGAGGTCGGATGAGGGGTCACTTTTATACTTCGGAATGCCCCGCACATAAGCGACGGCCCCAAACAGTTGTTGCAATCACCACCGAGGAAGGCCATCATGCTGAACAGATATAGTTTCTTCCGCCGTGCCGCGTTCGCACTGTTGTCCATGCCCCTACTGGCATCTCTTGCCTTCGCGCAGATCACCAATGTTACCAACGACACCTCGACCCCCATTCCCGGAGCAGGCCACGATTACGTCAAACTGCTCTCCGAGACGGTCAACCCCGCCAACGGCTCGGTCAGCATTCGTATTCAGGTACCTGTTCCGGAAGGCAGGGGAATCACAATACCCTTCTCCTTCGCATACGACTCGAACGGCGTGCAGCATCTCGCAATGACCTCAAACGCGTTATGGTGGGAGACCAACGGGTCGTTCATGTCCAACGGGGGCTGGAGCTACGCTGTTCCCATGCTAACGTTTTCCCCTGGTTCCACGACCTACACGGTCCCCGGGCCTCCCCCCCAGTCACAGATCGTTTGCGGTTACACCTCAGATTTCGTCTTTCAAAATCCCAGCGGGGAGCGTCACGGGCTTTACATCGCTACCGTGAATGGCGCCGACCACCCGAAGTGTGATAGTTCACCCTATGTTCCGCAGGCCGTCCCTTCCGCCGGGGATGACGTCTATCGAGCCTCATTCACCCCGGCTTGCGGTGACTCGTGCGGCGCGGTTAATCCGGTGACCGTCACCGATGCAGACGGTACCAACTTCTATTTTTCGAACTCGACTCCGGACTTCTTGCATGCAAGCGTGGGCGACTTTCCTGGCCATTCCTCCCTGCCGGATTACGTCCAAGACCGAAATGGAAACAAAGTTATATTCACCGACCTCAACCTGACGCAGGGTCAGCCCCTTGGCGCATTTAATGCCACGGACCTCGACAACACCAGGACTGTGGTTTCAGCCACGGGGTTTGGGAACAACGGGGATACGGTTACTGTTTCGGGCCTTTCGAATTCGTATAAATTGACGTGGACAAGCACCACCTTCCAGTTCGACCCCCCTGGGGGGGTGGCAACTGGTGGTTCGTATTGTGGGGGCTACGCGCCGGCCCAGGGCAGCATACCGGTGATCGAGTCCATCACCTTGCCTGAAAGCAGTTTATCGTACCAGTTTCAGTATGACACGATCAACGGTGGCCAGACCACCTTCGGCCTTCTCCAGAGGGTCACCTATCCCGATGGCGGCTACGTTCGCTACGTCTGGGGCTACCCTCAGCAGGGCTACAGCATGGAGGCGGAAGGCCCGGACTCCCTCGGCCATCCTGCGGCGTGCGGGATTCAATATAGCATGCCGGTCGTGCTCCACCGCTACGTGAGCGACGGCACGCGGGAGGTCCTTCAACAGGACTTCTCCTACACGACAGATTGGAACTCGCCGGGCGATGGCAAGCCGTGGAAAACTACCACCGTAGTCACTACGGACTTGCAGAGGCCCGGATCGCCGGCCCCGAACTTCACCACCGTTTACACGTACTCGCCCTACCCGATACCCGATCAACCCAATGACCTGCAGGCCTCGGGGTCGGTCAACACGAATGTGCCTCTGGAGCAAGAGATTGATTACTCCGATTGGACCTCTGGTGGCGGGGGTCTGCTGAGTAAAGTAAAGAAGTCCTGGCAGGACCAATTCCTGATGACCTGCCAGTCTACCACCCAGGGTGGCACGACATCCAGAATCGACTACACGTACACGCCCTACGGCGGCCAGATCACCGACAAGAAGGAATGGGATTGGGGGGCCTCCGACTGTTCCACCACGGCCAGCGGCAACCTCTTACGCGAGACGCAAATTGTCTATCATACTTTCAGCGGCGCGCCTTTGATCTTCGACCGGCCGGACAGTGTGACCATTTACGGTACGATCGATCCCAGCACGTCCGGCGAGGCTTCTCAGACGCAATACACCGATTATGATGGGGTAGGCAACGCTGGCGACAAGATCCAGATATGTCTGTATCGATGCTCGGAAACGGGAAACCTCACGACGCAGTACCACTACTATGGTGACGGCCAAGTCCAATACATCATCGATCCCAACTTGAACCGCACCCAGTACTCTTACGCATGTAACGACGCGTATGTTACTCAGGTCATCTACCCTTCCACCAACGGCGTGGCGCATGTCGCGAACTTCCAATACGGTAATTGTGCCTCCGGCTCACTGACTCAGTCCAGCGATGAGAATTCGCCGCCCAACAATACTCTGTATGACTACACGGACCCGTTGGGCCGGCTGAAGCAGGTCACTTACCCCGACGGCGGCCAGAGCACCTACACTTACAACGACACGCCGCCCACACCCTCGGTCGAGATTGACAGGAAGATGGACAACTCGGGCAACATTTTCAGAACTGTGCAAGTGATGGACGGCCTCGGGCGTGTAACCCAAACCCAAACGGGGCCGTCTACGAACCCGGTGTTGGTGGACACCAAGTACGACGGATCAGGCCTAGCCTGGCAGGTGTCGAACCCTCATTACAACAGCGGCAGCCCCAGTGACGGGACCACAACCTATGCCTACGATGCGCTGGGGCGGCCCGCGAACGAAGGCCCAAGCAATTACGCCGTGCAGTACCCGGACGGCAGCTATGCCAGCACCACCTATTCGGCCAACTGCTCGACGGTTGCGGACGCGTCGTTGCGCACGCGTATACTCTGTTCGGATGGCGCGGGGCGCCTGACCGCGGTCACGGAGGACCCCGGCGGGCTGGGCTACGCAACCGGTTACACTTACGATGCGCTCGACGATTTGCTGACCGTTTCGCAGAGTGGACAGGGCCGCTCCTTTCTTTATGACTCGTTTTCCAGGTTGACTAATGCCACAAATCCCGAGAGCGGCGCGGTCTCGTACCTGTATGACAGTAACAGCAACGTGCTCAGCAAGGCCGATGCGCGGGGCACGACAAGGTACGGCTACGATGAATTGAATCGGTTGCTTTACAAGAATTATGATCCGCCTGATACGTCCACTGTCCGTGCGTGTTACGCTTATGACGGCGTCTCGGCCCCGCCGTGGGGCGGCACGATGAACAATCCGGTCGGACACCTCACGTCGAGTTGGAGCGTGCAGCACGATGGCACCGTCGTTGCCGCTAACGAGTCGTACCAGTTTGACCCCATGGGGAGGATGACGGCGGGGGCGCAATGCACTCCGGGCACCTGCGGCCAGACCTTTTATTCGCTCGGTGCCGGATACAACCTGCTGGGGAATGAGACCGGGTTCTCGGATTCGTCGTCGGCCCGATCGACCACTTACGATACCACCGACCGGTTGCTGAATTTCTCGGCAACCTTACCCGGCATGCAAAATCAGAATCTGCTGACCTCCCCGCAATATGGCCCAGTGGGAATGATTCAGGCTTCCTTGGGGAACGGCTTGACGGAGACGCGGGGATACAACAATCGCACCTGGCTGCAATCGCTCACCGTGGGCTCCGTGTACTCGCTTGGGCTCGCGTATGAAGGCAACGGCAACGTGCACAGTGCCAATGACAGCGTGAACGGTAACTGGTCCTACGGTTATGACGGGGTGAATCGGCTGCAAACGGCGTCGGGGAACGGGCAGAGTTTCGCGT
>JBKQVI010000459.1:0-7442 GCA_052139985.1 Terriglobia bacterium | reverse complement strand
TGGACCGCAACCCGCGCTTTCACCAGCGGGGGCGGGACGGGTGAGGGGGTCCAATACCGAGCGTGCTCAACCCAAAGCCTCCCGTAGCAACCACCCGACTCCCCACTTCTTGAACGAACGACTGCGCCCCCGAATAACCAGTGTGCCGGAAAGCTGCTGCCCTTTTTGTTGTCGTAGCACGAAACGCGGTGGTCTCTCCATCGACCTGCTGTGGGCGAGAGAGTGCGTGGCACGATGATAGGCATGCGGAGTATTTACAGCCCTGACCCCCTCACCCGGCGGTCCCCGGCTGATGACAACGCCGGATGCCCGCCACCCTCTCCCCCACGGGGGCGAGGGCTGGGTACTCATACTTAACTCGGTCTCCCTTTACAACATTGGCGGTCGTCGCAAATGTAGAAACTCCAGGCCGGGGGCAACGCCCCCGGAAAATGCGCCCACCAGCAGATCCGACCCTGTAAGGGTCGATTCCCGTTGCCGCTCCGCCCGCGGTTTGTCTCCCGACGTGAGGAAATGCGACCCCTTCAGGGTCGGGAAAATCGGGGGCTCGCGATCCGTGGGCGGCGGGCGCAAGAAGCGCGCCCTTGCCCACGGCTACTCTATAGATCCCCTGCGGGGATCGGCAATGGCGATGGCTTTTTCGGCAGCCTCTCAAGCCCGGCGCTACAGTTCTTCTTGCCGAGTCATGGATTTGTTTCGGGGGGCAAATTCTTGCCGAAAGCCTCAAGTAGGCTGTTAATCAAAACCAAGCCGCGGCGAAGGTTCTTGCTTCTAAAGCTCATCAACACATGCCAGAATCCGGGCGCTTCCGCCTCAAAGGCCTTGGTGCGCGCGATGGCTTCGGGGAAAGAACGAACGAAACCATGCACGAGCTCTGGTTCGAGCGATCCCAGGCTCTTGGCCAGGATCAGGGCATTACGAATGGCGCGAAGGGACTCCGGTTTCTTTGCCCCCTCGACAACGGTTTCGAGAATTTTGTCGCCCGCTCCCAGAGCGCCGCTGAGCAGGTTAAACACCCCTCGGTCATGCAAGCCCTGCAAAAGTTCATACGCGGCCAGGACGGCCTCCGCATGTTGGAGGGGCGCATTCTGCAAGCGCGCCTGCAGAATCTCGCGCGGGTCGCGCGCCGGTAGTTCCAAGGGGATGGGCTGGGCCATTTGCTGCCTCCTGTTGTCTAAATGCGGACCTCACGTTCGCCGTTTTATCAGCACATCATTTGATTTGTGCGAGCCCGTTCCCGGGCTGGCGATAATCGGGGCGTTTCCACTTACGTTCAACCTCCACACCTTGCTGCGGGGTGGGGCGGCCGAACCGAAAGTTCTTCCGCGGCAAGGGTGCTTCGCCCGACTCCGCAAGTATCTTCATGCGGACGGCTGTCTCCTTGTACGCCGGGGTATGCGTGGCGGGATCCGTATGACTGCTGGTGAGTCTGTTCACAGGGCTTTTGACCGAGTTCATGGGCATGTACATTTCGCGACCCTGCACGCGGTCCGTCACTTGGGCACGCACACGCACTTGCCCGTAACGCGAGATCAGTTGCACCCAAGTTCCGCTCTTGATTCCGCGCTCGGCGGCAAGCTGTGGGGAGACTTCCACAAAGGTGTCGGGCGTTTTCTCGCGGATTCCGTCAACGCGATAGGTCATGTTGCCCTCGTGGAAATGTTCGAGCAAGCGGCCGTTGTTCAAATGCAAATCGAATTCCGCGTCGGGCCGTTCCGCCGGCTCATTCCACGATAGCGGGAAAAGCCTGGCCCTGCCATTCGGGAAGCTAAAGCGCTTTGTGTAGAGCAAGGGTTCATCGCATCCGTCCGGAGCCACCGGCCATTGCAAGGTTGAGTAGCCTTCGAGCCTTTCGTAGGTCACGCCCGCAAACAGCGGAGCAAGCGACGCGATTTCGTCCATAATCTGGGCGGGATGCTGGTAATTCCAATGGGCGCCCAGACTATTTGCGACGTCCTGGATAATCCTCCAATCCGGCCGGCTTTCCCCCAACGGCTCGAATACTTGGTAAAGCCTTTGGATACGCCTTTCGGTGCTGGTGAACGTACCTTCTTTTTCGAGACTCGGGCTGGCGGGAAAAACCACGTCGGCGAACTGGCAGGTGGCGCTAAAGAAGATGTCCTGGACGACGAAAAACGGGAGCTTGGAGAATGCCTCACTCACGTAGTTTGCGTTCGAATCCACAATGCTCATTTCTTCTCCGATCAAGTAGAGCGACTTGAGCTTGCCGGTATGAATCGCTTCCACCATCTCGTGGTTGTCAAGTCCCTTGGCCGAGGGGAGCGCCACGCCCCAAGCCGCCTCGAAGCGTGCGCGAACTTCCGGATCGTCAACGGATTGGTAACCCGGAAGAGTATTTGGCATCGAGCCGTTGTCACTGGCGCCTTGAACGTTGTTATGCCCCCGCAACGGGTACGCGCCGGTGCCGGGGCGCATGTAATTCCCGCTGACCAGCAGGAGATTGGAAATCGCCGTGGAGGTGTCCGACCCATTGCCATGCTGGGTGACGCCCATCGCCCAGAGAATGCACACCGTCTCGGCTTCGGCGATCAGGTGGGCCACGTTTTCGAGCGTTTCTACCGCGAGGCCGCAAAGCTTCGCGGCGGTTTCCAAGGTGAACGGTTCCAGGCTTTTGCGGTACTCGTCCAAGCCGTCCACCCATTGATCCAGGAAATTGGTTTTGGCCAGTCCGTGATCGAGCAAATAACGGCTGACGGCTGAAAGCCAAACGAGGTCGGTCCCCGGCTGAGGGTGCAGTAGGACGTCGGCGCGCCGGGCCATTTCATGCTCGCGCAAGTCCGCCACGATCAACTTCTGGCCGCGCAGTTTGTGCGCTCTTTTCACGCGGGTCGCTAGCACAGGATGACTCTCTGCCGTGTTGCTGCCAATGATGATCACCAACGCAGCCTTCTCAATGTCGGAGATGGAACCTGAGTCGCCGCCATAGCCCACGGTGCGAAACAGCCCCATGGTGGCAGGGGCTTGGCAATACCGCGAGCAGTTGTCGATGTTGTTGGTGCCAATGACCGCGCGGGCGAGCTTCTGCATGAGATAGCTCTCTTCATTCGTGCATTTTGAGGAAGAGATAAACGCTAACGAGTCAGGCCCGGTCTGCGTTTTGATTTCTCGAAACTTCCGGGCGACCAGGCTTAAAGCTTCCTTCCAGGTGGCTTCACGGAATTTGCCCGCCTCGCGAATCAGCGGCTGGGTGAGGCGGTCAGGACTATGCACGTAATCCCAAGCGAACTTGCCTTTGACGCAGGTCGAAATCCCATTCGCGGGGCCCTGTGCCGGCGCCACCTTCAAGATGTGCCGGTCTTTGGTCCAAATGTCAAAGCTACAGCCGACTCCGCAATAGGTACACACGGTCTTGGTTCGACGCATGCGAACATCCCGCATCGCAGCCTCGGCCTCTGAGAGGTTGAGAATCGGACCGTAACCGGTTTCCGGCTCGATGCCCTTTACGACGTCGATCATCCCGTCCAACGCCGGCTTGGGGAGCGCCGTAAAGAATCCCGCGTGGCCAAGCATGGTTTTCTCCATGAGGGCGTTGCAGGGGCAAACCGTGACGCAGTGGCCGCAGGAAACGCAACTGGATTCGCCGATGGTTGCGCCTCCATCCCAGAGCACGCGGGGGTGAGCGTCTTCCCATCGGATCGATAGGGTTTCATTCACCTGCACGTTCTGGCACGCCTCCACGCACCGGCCGCACAGGATGCATTGGCTCGGGTCGTAGCGATAGAAGGGATTGGTATTGTCCACGGGGTACGGCTTAGGCTGGAAGGGAATCTGCTGGTGCTCGATGGCCAGCAGCTTGGTGGTATTGTGAACTGTACAGTTGCCGTTGTTGTTATCGCAAATCGTGCAATAGAGAAGGTGATTGCCGAGAATTCGGTCGAGCGCCTCGCGCTGCGTTGCGGCCGCACCGGCGGAATTTGTAACCACCTCCAGCGGACCACTTACCGTCGTTCCGCAGGCTCGTACCAGCTTGCCGTCCACCTCGACCATGCAGGTGTCGCAAGTTTGAAGGGGGCCAAGTTGGACGTGGTAGCAAACCTGGGGCAGTTTGCTGCCCACGCGGTTGAGGAGATCGATCAGCCTTTCCCCCGCACTGGCTTCTTGCGCCAGACCGTCAACCTTCACGCTGAGCATTCACGAGCCTCCTCTCAAGCCCCAGACGCTCTCCTCCGGAATAAATCACAAACCGCCGGCCGCGAAGGAATCCAACCAACGTCATCCCAAACTCATGCGCCATTTGAACGGCCAGACTCGATGCAGCCGAGACCGATGCCAAGAGCGGAATTCCCGCCACCAGCGACTTTTGGATGATCTCAAATCCCCCACGGCCGCTTGCCAGCAGCGCGTAGTTGGCAAGTGGAAGGAGGCCCTGCAATAGCGCCCAGCCGATGAGTTTATCTACCGCATTGTGACGGCCCACGTCCTCTTTCAACGCAAGCAGCTTTCCCGCAGGATCGAACAGACCGGCTGCGTGCAATCCACCGGTTCGCCCGAAAAGGTTTTGGGCGGACCGAAGAGTTTTGGGAAGGCAGCAAAGAACCTCGGGATCAATTCTGAAATCGGGATTGGGCCGGGTGATGCCAGCGGCGTAGATAGCTTCGAGGGATGTCTTGCCACATAATCCGCAACTTGAGTTGGAGAGAAAAGTCCGCTGCGTTTTTTGCCAGCGAGGGATAGCTCCGGCCTTCAGTTCCACGCGGACGGCGCGGCGCTCGGCGTCGGAATCGTCTGCCCAGTCAAGGCTGACCATCTCTTCACGCGACGTGATCATGCCTTCCGTGAACAGGAACCCCGCCGCCAAGTCAAAGTCGTCGCCAGGGGTTCGCATGGTTGTAGTTAGAGCCTCGCCCCCAACCTGGATGAGCAGTGGCTCCTCCCCTACCAGGGAATCAGTGAGGGTTCGCGCATACCCATCATTCCACTCGGTCACGAGGGTAGATTGGACGGATCGCCCGTTCGAGCTAAATCCACTCATTCCCCTAAACCTCACGACATTTTCCAAAAGCCCCAAGAATATTCTCCCGAACCCGCTTCCATATTGCAAGTGAGTTCGAATGCACGCTGTGGCCAACATTCGGGATCGGCCGGGGCAACTTTCTTGACGGAGGCTGGGCAGGCTTTTCTGACTTGTCCGAAGTGGTTAGCCTGTGAGAGATCGGGTCGACCGAGGTGCCGGCGATGCCGCACCCGGGGTCATTCAGGGTTGTACGTAAACGGGGCTAGAGAATACCGGGGGATCATATTGCGTACCGTATTTATTGAGGTGGGCTGCGGCCGGCTGATCCGACTCATGCAGATGGATGGCGCCCAGCACCGTCGCATCTCCTTCCACCGTGACTTGCCGCGAGAGTTCCGCGAGGGCCTTGGGCGCGCAGTGCTCCTCCCAAAGATTCAACTGATATCGGCCCGGAGGAACCTGGGGAATCGCGATTTCACCGCGAGAATCCGATAGGGCGAAGTAAGGCGTGTCAACGACCACGATGACGGCGCTCATTTGAGGATGGATATTGCAAAAGATGTAGCAGATTCCCGCGCGGTCGAAGTGCACAATGCGAGTCGAGCCCGCTTCGTAAAGGCCGAGATCGAACCGCTTGCCATTGAAAAGAGAAAAGACATTGTGAAAAAAGGGATCGCGGTTAGGAAAATCCACCTGCGAGCCCACTTGGACAGCCAGGATGTGAGGCTCGAAGACCTTGTTCTTCTGAACGAGGGTGGCATGTGGGGATTCACTTGGGGTGCTCGCGCGAGGCGAAGTCTGGCCGGCGAGTGCCGTGAGCCAAAACACGACACTGGCCTCATGATTAGTGCGGGGAGCGCCGTTCGCGGTGGCGACGTTGACCTGTCCGGTAACCTGGGCCGCACCTGCATGTGTCACGGTGCTTGTGCACAACAGCAGGGCCCACAGGAAACGAGTCGTCCGGCTTCCGAAACTCATTAGAACAAGACCCCCATGCTGAGATTTACGGTGCCGGCCGTGTTTGCTCTGGCGGCGGTTTGCAGGGTGTCCAAATACCGGTATTCCAGCGCAAACAGGAGATCGCTCCGCGGACGGAAGATCACATTGAACATGGCATTCTGGTTTTTTGCGATAGAGGTATATCCATAACTGATGGGCTCGTAGAAGTAGCGCAGGTCGCGAGCGAAAGGATTATCCTGGCCATACGCAGCGTTGAACTCGATAGCCTCGGTGGCTTTGAATTTGAGTTGGGTCCAACCTCCTACAGTATCCAATCCAATCAGTTCCGTCAGGGAGTTCGATTCCGGCCCGTTAAAGAGGACGCTACGCCCCTGCGCGCCACCCAGGCCCCCCAGACCGCGGCCGCGGTAGAACTCACCCGACAAGGCAAAGCGGTTACCCAGAGGTGCGTTCCAATCGGCTGTGCCCGCCCAGGCATCCAAAGTCCGGCCTGCTCCGTAATTCTGCCGGCTATAGTAGCCGCCGACTCCCAAACTCAGCGCGTGGTCCACAGCGCCGTGTGTCCAGGCCACGCGCGAGCCCATCGCGGGTATGCGTGATTGCTCACCTGCATCGGGCGTCCGGTAATACTGCGAATACGGCGGCTCACCCGACAGAGGATCGAGGACTCCACCTTGCAACAGCAAGTGGTTCGATTCCGAAAGGTCCAGCCGGTGCTCGATCCGCACCTGCGGAACCCAGGTCCAGAGATTGCCCGCATCTGCCAGCGCGGGATAACCGAGGGAGGCGAAGGAGGTTGGAGAGAGTGGCGAGAAGAAGGGAGCGTCTTGCCCTCCCACGATGGAAGTCTTGCTCCAGTCCATGCGCACCGTCGCCGTGCGCAGGCGCACCAGGGTGTCGGCGACGCCATTCGAGGTATTGGAGAACCCACCCATGAAATCAAAGTTCACATTCCCGCTCACTTGAGCGCCCGCAAGGGTTGGACCGTATACTTCCAGGCCGATCTCGGATTGCCGAACCGTCGCGCCCACGCTCCCGCTGGTGGCTGTAGGGCTCTGTGTCAATGCCAGATTCGGGATGTCCTGATTATCCACGGTGCCGCTGTTCCCGAACAGATTCAATAGGGCAATGCCGCTCAGTTTCACCCTGTATTTGGATGCGCTTTCAACCTTAGTCTGGTGCTGCTCGTCGACCTTGGCCTGCAACAACTGCTGGTCCTCCTCCAGTCGGCCCAGGCGTGCTTCGGTCGGTGGTTCCGTCGTGGCAGCGGGAGGCGGTGGCGGTTCTTGAGTTGGGGCCCGCGCCTCGGAAACGCCTAATGTGTTTCCCTCTCTCGCGCCTGCGCTCAAGCTAGTCGCTGAGAGTTTTTCGAGCGCCCCGTGCAACTCCTCCCGCAGATCGCGCGTTTCCTGGCGGGAACGTAAGACCTCGCCGCGCAATTCCAGAATCGTGACGTTGAGCTCTTTGACCTCTCTTGCTAAAGCTTGCACGGAATCTTCCAGCGTGC
>JBKQVI010000458.1:0-16385 GCA_052139985.1 Terriglobia bacterium | reverse complement strand
GTGTGCACTTGCTGGGAGGTGTTTTGGCGCTCGGCTACGTGGTGCTTCATGCCGGCCGCATGGCGCGTGGGCGAGAGCGCCGCACCGCGCTCGATGTCACCGCGATCTACTGGCACTTTATGGACGTGCTGTGGATCTATATTTTCTTCTTGCTAACGCGGTGGGCGTAGGAATTGACGATTGCCGATTTTCGATTGTCGATTGAAGGAACCGGTGATTGGTAATCGATAACTGCTGATTGACGATTCCCGAATTTCGATGGTCGATTGACTATTCTTGCCTCCTTCAATCGAAAATCGGCAATCGCCAATTCTTTGGGGGGCGAACGGAATGGCGAGCCACGAGGCAATAAACGCGAACCTGCATGAGGTCCGGGAATCGGCTTGGGGAGGAGGCGTCTCGCCCTTTGCCACCGGGTCGAAGAAGCTCGGCATGTGGCTCTTCATCATGTCCGACGCCATCACCTTCGCGGCATTGCTCATGGCTTATTGTTATGTGCGGGTGGCCAGCGACAATTGGCCGACGCCGTTTGAGTTTTATCCCGCCCTGGTTAAAGCCACGGTGATGACGTTCATACTGCTTTCGAGCTCGGTCACCATGGTGATGGCGGTGCAAGCCTCGAAGCGCGAGCAGCGCGCCTCGGCGGTGAAATGGATCCTGGCAACAATGGCCGGCGGCCTGCTGTTCGTTCTGATCCACGCCACCGAGTGGGTGGGATTGATCGGCGAAGGCGTGCGGCTGTTTCACAACCCTTGGGGAGCGCCACAATTTGGTGCAGCATTCTTTACCCTCACGGGCCTGCATATGACCCACGTCTTCTGCGGAGTCGTCTACTTGGGCGTGGTCGCGGGATGGTTCGGCAAGGGCAAACTAAGTGCGGAAGACGTGGAAGTGGCTGGGCTGTACTGGCACTTTGTGGACTTGGTGTGGATGTTCATTTTTCCGCTGGTGTATGTGTTATCCATCAAGGGATGAGAAAAGCGTCCTTTGTCCGTTGTCCTTTGTCCGTTGCAAGGATCCAGGATTCAGGAGCTAGGATTCAGCAGGCGAACAGCGGGAAGCTGAGTGCCGACCGCTGAAAACCTGATGACTTCAGAATGGCGACGTGCAAAGGACCAAGGACCAAGGACGAGGGACAACGGAGGTTTGATGAGCTCATCAACTGAACACACTCACTCCGAAGGCACGACGCGGATCTTTCTGATCGTTTGGTTTTGGCTCCTGGCGCTCACCGGGGTGGAGGTCTTTCTCGGCTACAAACAACTGGAATTGAAGTTGATGCTCGTTCTGCTGATGGGCCTCTCGATTGTCAAGGCGGCGCTGATCATCGCCTACTTCATGCACCTCCGCTATGAGAAGGCCAGCATGGCCGCCACGTTGATGCCGGCCCTGGTCATTGTAATTGTGCTTATGAATGTCTTTCTGCCCGACAGTCTGCGGCTTTTGCATATGAGGCCGCACTAGAAGAGAAGAAGGCGGTAGGCAGTAGGCAGAAAGCAGTAGGCAGAAGGCATACCGTAGCGCGGACCTGCTTTTTAGGTCCGCGGCTTTTCGTTCTGGCGGACCAAGAAAGCGGGCGGCCGGCGGGTAGCGAGTGGGGACCTCGAAGAGGTCCGATGTCATTAGCCGTGGGGCAGAGCCACGGAGTGGAGATTGTACATTTTGGTGGGCACCCGATTCGTATCCAGCGCCGGCGTAACAACTGTCATCCTGAGGCCCGAGTTGTTCATCGGGCGAAGGACACCGTAGTTCGCTCCGCTCAGGACTCCTGGATACTACCGGGGTCCTTCGCCCTGAAGAGCGGGGCTCAGGATGACAGTGCAACGATTCGCGTTCTTAAACGACTTCTGCGCTGAGGGTGGGGAACGAGCACCGTAGCGCGGACCTGCTTCTTAGGTCCGCGGCTCTTCCTCGCCCCTTGCGGGATTCAGAAAGAAGGCAGCCGGCAGGAAGGAAGTACGAAGGCAAAATGCAAAAGTCAAAAGGCAAAACTGAAGGCGCCACGAACGGATGCGGCCAGGTAAGCGGGGAGAAATCCCTGCTGGCGCTCTCCGTGCGCTCCTGGCAACGATCAAGGTTACAGTTGCCTGCACTTTTGCCTTTTGCTCTTTGCCTTTTGACTTTTGCCTTCGCTCTTTGCCTTACCCGGCCAACGGTTCTGAATGCCCAGGGCTGCGCGATGTGCTACACCAGCGCCTCCGCGGCGAGGGCAAGCGCAAAGGAAGCTCTGGCCAACGGCGTACTGATTCTGCTGATACCGCCGATGCTGTTTTTTGCCCTGATCGGTGTGGTAGTCTATATGTACCGGAACAAGTTTCGAGAACCTGCCAACTGGCGACCTGAACACGATCGCGAGTTGCAGGAATTGCTGGCGACTCTTGCACCGGCAACAGGGGTTCAGGAAATCAGGAGACCTAGTGATCAGGCGATCCGATGATCGGGTGATCGGATGAACAAAAAGCCAGGCTTGGCTTTCTTGTTCTTGCTCACCCGATTACCCGATCACCCGATTTCCCAATTCGATCAAGGGGCAAGGCAATGACCGACAACCATCCTTGGCTTCATCGTTACGCAATGTTCGTTGCGTTTTGCACGTTTCTTCTGATTATTGCGGGTGCGCTGGTGACCGGCAACGACGCCGGCCTTTCCGTGCCCGACTGGCCCACCTCTTTCGGCACGTTTCGCATGCCGCGCATGGTGGGGGGAATAAAGTTTGAGCACGGCCACCGCATGATTGCGGGAACTGTTGGCATCCTCACCATTCTTCTGGCCATTTGGGTATGGCGCCAGGACTCGCGGCGCTGGGTCCGGTGGGTCGGCTTTGGGGCTGTAATGGCGGTACTGGCGCAGGCTATCCTGGGTGGCATCACCGTACTCTTCTATTTACCCGTGGCGATTTCGACGGCCCATGCGACTCTCGGGCAGATTTTCTTTTGCCTGGCAGCCAGCCTTGCTTTCTTTACCGGCTCCGACTGGCATTGGGACGAGGCCAAGCTGGACGACGCCTCCACTCCGTCTCTCCGGCATCTGACCATGCTCACCACCTGCGTCATCCTGGTGCAATTGGTTCTAGGTGCGGTGTATCGTCATGCTACCGAGGGAGTTATTGTCGGGGATTGGATGCGTCACTCCAAAGACGGGATGATCGCTCCTCACGTGGTGGGGGCGTGCGTGGTTACTTTGCTGGTCGGATGGATTGTTTCCACCGTTCTCATGCGCTTTGCGAAACAACCGGGCTTGCTGCGCCCTGCACTGCTCCTGGGTGGATTGCTGGTGACGCAGCTCTTTCTTGGTATCGGTTCGTACTTTATGAAGATGGCCGCGCGGAACGCTCCGCAGCCTCTGCCGCCCGTTGTGGATATCACCACCGCGCACGTAACTGTGGGAGCGCTGGTGTTGGTAACGAGCCTGTACCTTACCTACCAGACGCGGCGATATCTTGTGACGCCGAAGCGGGAAATGAAAATGGCTTCGACGCCTCATCAGGCGACGACGTAAGGTTGCATGCATAAACGCTAACCTAAAGATATGGGGTTGCACTGAAAGCCCGCGTAGCGGGCGCTGTCATTTAGCCCACGGCGAGCCAGCCGTGGGAATGCTGGCAGGACCCGTAACAGTTTGAGCCCCGTAGGGGCGATTCCGGCAACGGTTGGACCTGATGTCGCCCCTACGGGGCTGGAGATGCATTTTCCGGAGCGCGTTGACCCACGGCTGGCTCGCCGTGGGCCACAGGATCTCGCCGCTACGCGGCTTCGGAATATGACCGACACCTTTAGGTTAACGCTTATGCCCACGAGGGATGCCCCTACGAAACGCGTAAGGAACGACATGACCCAAGGTTCGCAAAGCTTGCCCCGCTCCGCCGCTCTTTCCGGGCGGCCGGCACACCCAGCGTGGCTGGTTCACCTAGCTGACTACTGGACTCTGACCAAACCGGAGGTCAACTTTCTGGTGCTGGTCAGCACCCTGGTGGGGTTCTATCTCGCCGCTCCCGGCGCTGTACACGGATGGCTGCTGTTCCACACACTGATGGGAACTTTGCTCGTTGCCAGCGGCACGGGCACGCTCAACCAATATCTCGAGCGGCGCACGGACGCCTTCATGCGCCGAACGGCGAACCGTCCCCTGCCATCGGGACGTTTGACCGATCGAGAAGCTTGGTGGTTCGGAGTCTTGCTTTCGGTCGCCGGCGGCGCGGAGCTTTGGATCGCCGCCAACCCACTCACCAGCATACTGGCGCTGGCGACACTTGCCTCGTATCTGATCTTCTACACGCCGCTCAAGCGCAAAACTCCGTTCTGCACGGTGGTGGGAGCGTTTCCCGGCGCCGTGCCACCGCTGATCGGATGGGCTGCTGTCCGCAACGGCTTGAGCGCCCAGGCGTGGGTGTTGTACGCCATCCTGTTCTTGTGGCAGTTCCCCCACCTCCTGGCGATCGCCTGGATGTATCGAGAGGATTATGCCCGCGCCGGATTGCAGATGCTGCCGCGCGACGATCACGACGGGCGCGCCACCGTTCGACAGATCATTGCCTGCACACTTGCGCTGCTGCCGGTGAGCTTGATTCCGGCTTTTACGGGATATGCGGGAAGGGTTTATCTGATAGGAGCAGGAATACTGGGGGCGGGATTCCTCTATTACGGCGCACGCATGGCGGCCCAGCGGACGAACGCCCTCGCCAAGCAACTGCTGATGGCATCGATTCTGTACTTGCCGGCGGTGCTTGTTCTGTTGATGTTCGATCGGACACGCTAGGGACACGGGAATCGGGACACGGGACACGGGGTGAAAGTGTAGGTTGCGTCTGCGCCTGGAGGGCGACGGGGCGAGGTATTAGCTGGTTGGATGCACACCCGTTCGATTCAAGGCTTGAGAAACTCCAAGCTCAGGCATTAACTAGACTCGGGTCCCGTGCCCCTTGTCCCGTATCCCTTGTCCCGTGTCCCGTTCCTCCAGCTTCTGAATCGTGGAATCTAACCAAACCAGCAACGCCTGTTCGGCTTCTTCATGCTTGCCGGCATCTTCCAGTTCCGCGATGCTTTTGCCTTGCTCGTCAAGGGGAATGAAGTGGCAAGGAATATCCTCGTCCTTGTGGTCCTCGGGTACCCATTCCCATAGTAAGCATTCATTGCAAGGGTGCTTTTTGACCTGTTCGCCAATATTCAGACAGGTAATGGAATCGCGAAAGATACGCTCCTCTTTCCAAGGTGTGCGCACGGAGCGGCCGTATCCGCCGTCCTTTACGATGTCCCTTTGCAGTTTGAGTTGCTCTATAATCTTTTTGAGGTCGGGCGCCATGGTTTCTGCCTCCTTCCAATGCTCTGGGGGGAGAAGGTATCGACAAACCAGACACTGGTAACACCAGAAACTAGTGCAATTGAGGTGCCATAGGAAATCGATTGATTTTGCGCAACTTATGTGACGAATTCGGGCATCTCAGCGAACGGAATCTGAGTCAAAAAGCCCATATTCTTCGGGCCTGTCGAGGGTTTTGCCGTTTTGCTCTTCACTGACCGCCATGCTCGATGCTCGAACCGCAGCCGACACCGGTACGGGAGGAGGGCTCATGTTTGAGGACATCTTCCTGTTGGTCTTCTGTCTCATCCTGGCCGTCGGGGGACTGGCCGCCGTCGTATGGGGAGTTGCCACCGGCCGGTTCTTTACCATTGACGGCCTTTGGTTGGCCCTAATCAGCCTGACGCTATCGGCGGTCTTCGGCGGAAACATCGCCTGGTCGATTTACACGGGCGAACTTCAGCGCATTCTACACGGCGCCCGAAAAGAGTCCGCCACGAATAGCGGCACGGACGAGAAAGCCACAGGTCACAAATGATACATTTCCTGCCGTTGGTTGATGCCACCCTCAACGCTACCAGCGCGCTTCTGCTGGCTTGCGGTTTCTACTTCGTCCGGCGGAAGAACATTCCCGCACACCGGGCTTGCATGCTGTCGGCCTTCGCCACCTCCGTCCTCTTTCTGATCTGCTACCTGACTTACCATTATTTCCACGGCGTCACGCGTTTCCCCGGGCACGGCGTCGTTCGCACGTTCTACCTTTCTTTATTGGGCTCGCACACCATCCTGGCTGTCGTAATTGTCCCCTTGGTGCTGACTACGCTTTATCGGGCGTGGCGCAGACGTTTTGACCGCCATCGCCGCATCGCCGTCTGGACGCTGCCGCTGTGGATCTATGTCTCCGTCACCGGCGTGGTGGTGTACTGGATGCTCTACCAGATGAAGTTCAGTTGAAGAACATTGGGTCGAGGTCTGAGACTTCGGCCATTGTGTCGTAGCCGATCGGCTGCGCCAAACCCAACACAGGCCCTTTCCTCCTCCGCACTCGGCCGGGAAACCAGCCAAAATGTTGACCGGGTGATTGTCTCCTCACGTATCGCTTTCCGGGTGGGGTCCTGATTTGAGCCGTAGCGCCGGCTTCCAGCCGGCACAAGAGCCGCCAAGATGGCGGCGTTAGGTTCAAATCACGACACTACCGCTTTCCGACTTGAACCGCGACAATCCCTGTGCTAGCCTTAACATGCTTGTAATCTTTCTGAAGTGGAGGTTACTCGCCCATGGGCACTCTTACCGAGGCCGTCCGGGAGCAATTGATGGCCGGGAATCAAGAATATCAGCGTCTCCGCGATGAACACGCCCGTTATAAGACTCAGCTCAATGAACTTTCCGCCAAATCGCACCTCTCAGTAGAGGAGCAGACGGAAGAGCTGCGTTTGAAGAAGCTGAAGCTGCGCACGAAGGACCAGATGGAATTGCTGGTTCGGCAGGCTCAGGCCGTCCACTAAGCAGTCGGGCACCGGCATGGGTTAGGGTATTGGGTCACGCGGTCCGGCCAGCAAATCGGGCGCCGTTGAAGTGTAGAACAAGCGCGGTGTTGGGTCGTGTCCTAGTTTGAACGTAGTGCCGCCCTTGAGGGCGCCACATGCCGGGCTCAAGCCGGCGCTACACCCGAAATTAGGACACGACGCGGAGTTTCGGATGGAGCCGGGTTGCTGCGTGTCGGTGTATAATACTGGTCCATGGTTAAGTACGGCTACTGGTACGGTTTGCCGCTGGTGTTGATCGCCGGCGGCTTGATGGGTTTCTGGTTGCATCAACGAAGCCCCTTCCTTTTAATTGTCACCATTTTCTTCGCGGTCCTTTCTGTCCTGGTTCTCAACTTCTTTCGCGACCCGGAGCGGCCCGTTCCGGCAGACCCCTACGCCATTGTGTCGCCCGCCGACGGCTTGGTCGTTCAGCTAGCCGAAGAAGAATTTGAAAGCCGGCCCGTCCGCCGCCTGAGCATCTTCATGTCGGTTCTCGACGTCCACGTCAACCGCACGCCCATCGCCGGCAGCATCAGCGCCATCAACTACAAAAAAGGCTCGTTTCGGGTTGCTTCGCAGGACCTGGCTTCCATCGAGAATGAGCAAAATGTGTTCACGGTCGAAGGTGAGCAGGGCGTGGTGGTGGTGAAGCAAATCGCTGGATTGTTGGCCCGCCGTATCGTATTCTGGAAGCGATTAGGCGATTCGCTCGCGCGTGGCGAGCGTGTAGGAATGATCAAGTTCGGTTCGCGAGTGGACGTGCTGGTAGCCCCCACGGTCGAATGGCGTGTAAAAGTTGGAGACCGTGTCCGGGCAGGGAGCAGCATCCTTGGAACCACAACACCCCAAGCCGATTGAACGCCGCGGCATCCGCCGCGGCATTTATGTTATCCCCAGTCTTTTTACGGTAGGCACCCTTGTTTGCGGGTACTTCGCTATTCTTTCTACGGCGCGCGCCGGTCAATTCCTGGCCGCGGCTGACCTTGTCATGCGTGGCATCGGTGGCGTTGGGCCGGATGCGTCTTCCTACTATGCCCAGGCGGCGATGGCGCTCGACAATGCCGCCCGGGCAATCGGCTGGGCGATCGTTTTTGATGGCCTTGACGGCCGCATCGCCCGCCTCACGAACACGGCCTCTCCCTTCGGACGTGAGCTCGACTCGCTGGCTGACGTCGTCGCTTTCGGTCTGGCTCCGGCGATCTTGGCCTACGTTTGGGGCGTGCGCGGATTAGGAGAGCTTGCCAGTGTTCACCAACTTGATAACATCCGAGACGTTGGCTGGATCCTGACCTTCGCTTACGTCATTTGCGGGGCGGCGCGCCTGGCTCGGTTTAACGTCGATACGGTCAAGCCCACTTCCGACCGGAGGTTCTTTGTGGGGATGCCCATTCCGGCCGGTGCGGGATTCGTCGCCGGCGTCGTCCACTTCTATAAGCAGCCCCTGGCCACGTGGCAGTCATCCCTGGCCTGGCTGGTAATCGTGGGAATTCTGGGTTACTTGATGGTCAGCCACATGCGCTACTGGAGCTTCAAAACGCTCAACCTTCGCAAGCGCCGGTCTTATTTGGGCATCATCTTTATCGGCCTGATCATTGTGGGCATTTGGCGTTTCTCGGAGCCCGTCCTGCTGACCTTGGGAGTTACCTACGCGATTTCCGGCATCGTCCTGCGGATTATCTCCAAAATTCGCCCCCATCCGCCCGCACCGGAAGAGGTCCACGCCGCATGAAACCTAGTCAGGAAGGCTATCGGGTAGCGGTGGTGGGAGCTTCGTCTTTGCTCGGCAAAGAGCTGGTGTCGATTCTGGAACAGGGGAAATTCCCGGTTTCGCGACTGGTGACTTTTGAGACGGACGAGGAGGAACCCGAACTCCCCATCATCGACCTGAGTGTGGCTTCCGCAGGGGTGGTCGAAGACGGCCAAGTCGGCGAGGAGGAGTTGGACTTCGCGTTCCTCTCCGCGCGGCTGCCGCAATTGCCGGCCTTCCTCGACGCGTGGCAGAAGCAAGGAAGCGCCTCACGCTGCCTGGTGGTTGACGTGATGGGTGAGGGATTGGACCACGATGGCGATTCCGCTCGCGCGGCGGCCGGCAATGGCGATCTGGTGGGCATCCCCTTTCTCGACCGCAGGTATCCCGTGGCGGGGGTGCATTCGGCAGCCGGCCGCATTCACGTTTCCCCCCACCCTGCCGTAATTGTCATCAGCAGTTTGCTCCTGCGTCTGGCCGCGCGCTTCCCGCTGAAGAAAGCCGTGGCGCAGGTCTTCAGCCCGGCATCCGAGTCCGGCTCGCGAGGCGTGGAAGAACTTCAGAGGCAGACGGTGAATATCCTGAGCTTCCAGAAGATTCCGGATAAGGTCTTTGGCGCCCAACTCTCGTTCAACGTCCTTTCGCGCCTGGGAAAGTCGGGAAAGGGTGAGATGCCAGGCCTTGAAGCTCGCGTGCGCCGGCAGTTAAACCAGTATTTGGGCGACCGCGTTCCCCTCCCTGCGCTGCGGCTGCTCACCGTCCCGGTTTTCTATTCGGTGGCGGTGTCTCTGTATGTGGAAACGGCGGCGCCCATAACCACGGAAGGCGCCACCGCGGCAGTGGCGGGTGAACGCATCAAGGTTCGACCGTCCAAACTCGACGCGCCCACGCAGGTTGAGGTCACCGGTTCGAGCGATATTCTGGTAGACAGCATTTCCGCCGACGCCGAACATCCCAGCGGGCTCTGGATCTGGGCGGTAGCGGACAATCTTCACTTGGCGGCCACCAACGCGGTAGAACTCGCCGCCAGCCTGCGCGAACAGGCCCGCGCCTGACGGGACAATCCACAGATTTCTCCGATTTCACACATGGCAGACGCTAAGAAAGAAGGAAACTGGAAACTGGAAACTGGAAACTCTCCGCTTGCGGAGATTCCGGCAAGGCGCTCGGCCTCTCCTAACCACTGCCCACTGCCTACTGCCGACTGCCTGCCGCGCTCCGCCTACTGCCTACTGCCCACTGCCTACTGCCTACTATTCTTCCTTGCCTGTGGCTATCACGTGGCGGGGACTGCCAGCCGCATTCCGCCTGACGTCAAGACCATCGCGGTGCCGGCCTTCAAGAACATGTCCTCCACCTTCCGCATCGAACAACAGGTTACGGCCGCCGTCACGCGCGAGTTCCTGGAGCGCACGAAGTTCCGCATCTTACCCAACCCGGGCGATGCCGACGCGGTCTTGCGGGGAACCATTAAGGACGTTCGCGCCCACGCCATCACCTACGACATCAACACCGGCCGCGCCACTTCTTTGCAGGTGCAAGTGACCGCCGACGTGAAACTCGAAGACGTCCACTCCCATAAGCTCCTGTTCTCCGACAGCCATTACGTCTATCGCGAAGAGTACCAGGTCAGTGAGTCCTCCTCCGCCCTGTTTGAGGAAGATAGGCCCGCGCTCGACCGCCTTTCCCGGGACCTCGCCCGTACCCTGGTGACGGACGTCCTCGAGAACTTCTAGCCTGAGCCTCGCCTGCCCTGCGGCGAAGAACTCTTATGTAGCCTATTAAGATAATCACGTGGGTGGCGCAAGCAGCAGTTTTCATGCATGCGCTGCGGCAACACGCGTAACATCTCTGTCCACACGTGCTGTCCGGTTCTTGAGCGGGCTCCGGCCACCGATGCAATGTCCGGGTGGTTCGCGGGAACCGGCCTGCCATCAAGAAATCAAGCCGCTCCTTGGTCCGCCACGTTGATGCTTACGGGCCGGCCTTCGCGAGCGGATTGGTAGATGGCCTGTATCACGGCCACGTCGCGCAAGCCTTCGGCTCCGCTGGGCGCGGGCTCACGATTGCGGCGGACGCAATCCGCAAAGGCATCGAGCTCCAGCGCCAATTCGTTCATGATGCCGTATTTCTTCTCAAACCAACGTCCCCCGATGCGCCCGTAGAGCCGCCGCTCCTCATCGTACTGGTAGGCCGGAGCAAGCGTGGCCCAGCCCTGCTCACCCACAATGTGCAGGAAGGATTCCTGCGCGCCGCCCCAGCTCGCGGTGCCCTGCATGATCAGGCCATCGGGGAAACTAAGGCGGAACGCGATGTTCTCATCCACTTCCTTGAAGAGTTCCGGGTCCACAGTCCACTGGTAAGCTTCGGCTTCCACCGGATTCTTGCCCGTCACCCAGCGCGCCGTACTGACGCAGTACACGCCTACATCAAGAAGCGCTCCGCCGCCCGCCAACGCCTGTTCAAAGTGCCAGGAGGACCTTCCCCCTCCGGGGCGGAGGTAAACCGAGAACGCGGAATGGATAAACTTCAGACGGCCCAGCTTGCCGCTTTCGGCCAGCAGCTTCAGATCGAGCGCAGCGGGTTCAAAGTACTTGCGGTAGCCGATCATCAACTGCACGTGGCTGGTGCGGCAAGCGTCGATCATCTGCTGGCACTCGGCCACGCTGGGGGCCATGGGCTTTTCGCAAAGCACGTGCTTGCCGGCCGCCGCCGCTCGCGTGGTAAACCCCGCGTGCGTGCTGTTGTTGGTGGCAATGTAAACCGCCTCCACCTGCGGATGTTCCAGGCACTGCGCCAAACCGTCGTAGGCATAGCAGTCACTCGCGCCGAACTTCTTCGCCAGGCGCCGCGCTTTCCGTTCGTCGCCGCTCACGAGCGCCACCAGTTGGGCTTTACGGCTGTTGCGGAAGCCGGGCAGCACGGCGTGTTCAGCAAACTGTCCGAGTCCTACCACCGCATACCCGACGCGGCCCGAAGCTCCCATGTTGGTTCTCCCTTTCAGCGAATGCGTGGCACGAAGCCTTCTGAGGCCCGACATGTAACACCTGAAACCTGTCTCTTTTTGTTTTCAATAACATGTCCGGATGAACCTACATATTGAACTATACCCTGCACCAAGCAGGCAGCATCCGGCAGCGAAGCCGTGGCACGCAGCCCCTGACACCTAACGCCCGAAACCTGCTCTTCTTTGTTTTCATCAAGATGCCCGGATGAACCTTCATTTTCGAAATCGCTACCGCTTGCACATCGGTGATTATAGCCGTAATCGGCGGGATGCCCTGATGCATTGAGCAGGCATGCCCAGTGCCGCTTGGCGGAGAGCCGAATTCTACCCAATCCCCGCACTGCCGACGATTCTCACCCCGCGAGGTGGACGGATGAAGTTTGATGGGAGAAAAGCACACCGGAAGACCCGGGGAATACATGCGGCCACCTTAACTACCTGAACATTGTAGCCTATCTAATAAAATTTGTCAAGACCCAAAATGTCCCCCTGCGATGATCACACGCATGTCAAGTTGTCGCTGGACAAAGCCCGTGCAATGCAAGTCGCGCGGAGTCATTCTGTTCCGAGCGGGATCTCTCCGCGGCCGTTTCTCATTGGAGGACGATGAACAGGTCGGCATTTCGATTTCAAGAGCCGCTGAGGAAGGCAAATTACGCCCACCTCAGGCCTACCACTCTGCGATGTCGAAGTCAGAACCGCACCGACTTCAGGTATGCGGCGCTCGTGACGATGCCGTCCCAGGGGTTGGGACCTTCATCCTCGACGTAATAATCCTTCACGCCGACTTGTGCCGCTGCCGCGAGCGTCTGGACCCAATCGATTTGGCCTGTCCCGAGCGGCACGTAGGCGGCGACCGGTTCTTCCTCGAGGCCCACTTTTGCACTCTTAGCGATGTCTTTGAGGTGAAGCTGCTTCACCCGCGCGCCGTGCTTCTTGATATAGTCGGCCGGTACCAGGCCCGCTTGCTTTACGTAAAAGAGGTCGAATTCAAAGTCCACAAGTCTGGGATCGGTCTCAGCCAGGAAGATCTCCTCGGCCGTGGTTGCGCCGATGGGTTTGAAAACGTCGATCTCATTGTGAAAGGAGAACCGAAAGCCCTCGGCCCGGAGCTTCTGGCCCCAAGCATTGAATTCCGCCGCCACGCGCTTGCAACCTTCCGCGTCCTGGCGGCGCTTTTCGTCCACATCCGGGCAGGTGACGTGCAGGGGCCTGAAGATTTTGGCCTCGGCGATGATAGCGTCAAGATGGTCGCGGAAGCGGGCATCGTCGCCCGCATGCATGCCTGTACACTTCAGGCCCGCCTTGTCGAGTTGCTTCTTGAAGTCCTCGGGTTTCATATCGTAGAAGCCCGCAGTTTCCACCGTCGTATAACCGGCGTCGCGGATGTGTTTGAGTGGGCCGGGCACATCCTTCTCGAGCTGCTCGTGCAGGCTGTAAAGCTGCACTCCCAGCGGCGCCGCGAAGCGCCGATTTCCCGTCGACGCTGCGGCCTTTGCAACCTTCACGAGTTCCGAACCCGCCATTGCTACTGTTACTGTGCGAATGAAGTCACGTCGAGAACTCATGATGCATTCCTCCCTAGCCCGTTGTCGTGAGCCTCTTCCATGCTCTACATTATCCTCGCTCATCCCAGGGTGCGAGTTTCTGTTTTCTGTTCCGAGCCGACCGGTAACATATACCCGATTGCCTCTTAAGGCAAAGTCCAGTCGCGCTTGCAGCGGGCATGAATCGGTCCCTGCTAGCAGAATGATCGGGAACACTAGGCGGCAATACTTGATTCAAGTCAATGGGAAAGTTCTCCCCGGAGTTTCTTGGCGAGCTTTTCAATGGATTTGAGGCGGTCAAGAAGATCACTCGGGAGCTGGCCCTTTCCAACCATGTCCATTTCGGGCGGAAGTCCTTGCGCCAATTTCTCGATCTCCTCTGCATCGCGCTTGAGCTGGGCGGCATCTGTCGTGTGGCGGGGAGCTTTGGCATCAACTTGTTGAGGCTGGTCCGTGGGGAGACGGTGCTCAGGTTCATTGACGCGCGGGGTGGAGTTGGGAAACGGGTAAAGGGGAGGATATTGGCCAAGCGTCAGTGGCAGGCCATACACGAAGCAAGAGATCATGACGATTAAGGCTCTCACCGAAAACCTCCTGGCTCGGTTCGAATCAAAATAGAAACTTTCCAAGGGAGGCTCCCTACAATCCGAGGTCCTCCCTGGCAACCGAGCCTCTCAGAAAGAGACCTTTAGCCCGAATTGGATGTCGCGCGCGTCACCAGCACCGGTGAGCTGGCCGATATTGGGGTCGCCCACTGTGGAGACCGGGTACCTAAAATGCACGGTGTTAAAAATGTCATAAGCTTCCGCCCGGAACTCAATCTTAAAGCGCTCCCCAAGCTGGAAGTTTTTCATCAGGGCAAGGTCTAAATCGTCCAGACCCGGCGCATCTAGGATGTTTCGGCCCGAATTCCCAAAGCGCGGTTGCCCGTTTGCCAGAGCCGTACCCAAATCGTCCGTCGTAAAGCAACTTGCGTTGAACCAGCTACTAACCGTTTTCTGGCCGACTCCGCTGCAAGTCCGGTCGGGACGCGGATTCTCCGAACCCGTGTTGGAGTAATCCTCCGAAGAACCGACCGTAAAGGGAAAGCCCGATTGGAAGTTCAAGACGCCTGAAACCTCCCAGCCTCCCAGGAATCCATCGGCAATGCCGGTCCGGTTCAACCATCGTTTGCCATTCCCGACTGGCAAATGCCAAATGGGGCTGAGAACAAACCGTTGACGCGCGTCAGCCGCAGATCGTGCCCAGTTTGCCTCACGATTGTTATCGTCCTGTGGGAAATTGTTAGAAAAACCAGCGGCTCCCTCGTTTCCCGCCCCGTCGTCCATGCCATGTGCGTAGGTATACGAAGCCAGAAACATGAAGCCCCTGGAGAACTTCTTGGTCAGCTTAACCTGAAGGGCGTTGTAAAAAGAGTTGTCGTCGGAGCTGAAGAAGGCCATCTGACCGAAGTCAGGGTAGGGACGGCGAGGTTGCAAGTCGCCCACACCCGGCTCGGGCTGGTTGAAAAAGATATGGGCGTTGTCGAGGTGGTTCGCCTTGGTGCCAATGTAGTCGACCTCCAGCGCCCAATTCTGGGCCAACTGCGACTCGGTGCCAAAGCTCCACATCTGCACGCGCGGAGCTTGGAAGTCGGGCGGGACCCACAGAGCACCGTATTGCTGGCTGAGAAGCGGAACCCCGCTCGAAGACGCAAAAGCATTCTCGGTCGTGGTGGGCAAGCCGTTCGTCGAAGGTGGAGGAGAACCGAACGCCGTATTGTAGACCGGCTTAGGCGAGAATATCGGGTTGCCGGTCACGAACTGCAGGATGTTCAAGTTCGCCAGGTCATAGAAGATTCCATACCCCGTCCGCACAATCAATTTGTCTGAAGACAGTGGTCGCCAAGTCAACCCAATCCTTGGTGCGTAGTCGCGGTAGTACGGCCTGGCGATCGACCTTTGCGTGCGCCCCGTAAAACCCATCTGCTGCCGCTGTGCCGAACTCGCCACCAGGCATTCGCCAGAGGCTGAAATCAAATAGTAGTAAGCGGGGTCAGTGCAAAGCGCATCATTCTGTGCGTCGGGCAGCGCCGTGAGCAACAGACCGTTTCCCGGTCCCGAGAAGGCCTGGCCCGTGGGAATGAATTGTACGATGTTGTTTCTCTTATCCACCGTGGGCCGGCGATCCTCCCAGCGCAGGCCCACGTTCAAGCTGAGGTTGGGGCTGATTTTGATATCGTCCTGCCCATAGAAGCTCCAGAAGAATCCACCCACTTGATTTGCATCCTCGTACCCCAACATGCTACCCCCGCTGGCGGGATAACCTAGCTCCAAATCGGCCAAATCCGACACCAAAGCCGTGTTCGGAACCTCACCCGCCAATCCTGAGTACTGGCCATTGAAGGAGAATTGGCCGTGAGGTGAGTACGGATTCTGCTGTCGAAGATCCTGCCACGGCTGAAAGTCCGCGCCGATGACGATCGCGTGGCGCCCGCGAGTCCAAGTTACGCTATCCTGGTACTTCTCCACCATCTCCACGTTCGTGACGGGACGATACCCGGCATCCCCGACAGCACCGTAGTTGACAAAGCTAAAGTAAGGGTATCCTTCCAGTGCCGGCGATAGCGCGTGAAGATTCTGAATTCCGAAACTCTCGATGAAACCCGGAGCGCGAGGGCATTCCTCGCAATTCTCCACCGGATTATTGCGCTGAAATCCGATGCGCGCTTCATTCAAAAGGTTGGGGCCAAAGGTGTGCGTCCAGGCGACTGACACATTTTGACCGCGAAAGAAAGTGGTATCGCCAAAAGTCGGGAGCGTCGTGTAGCCGCCTGCTGGATTCGTGATGTTAGATTGAGCGAACATGTAACGTGCGAAGAACTGATCCTTACCGCTGAAGGTCTGGTCAATACGGCCGCCAAATTGGTTATCCGCGCGTACGTAACCCTAATCCGCCGATAAGGGAGGAGGAATAGGGATTCTGGATAACGGCGCAGGGAATCTACGCGGAGGAAAGTCCGTTGGAGGGAATGCGCGGGGCAATTAGGGCTTGCGTAGAAGGCAGGAGGCCGCCGTAGGTGGTGCGATGCGGAGGATGAAGACACTCCGGAGCGAGTTTGGAAAAGACGGTTTACAATTCCGCGGATAAGCACGACATTTTGGTGCAGGTAGGTTCAAGTGATCACGGGCAGCAACCGCAGGCCCTCCCCGTAGGCGGCCGTCCACTTGCCCAGAGCGGCCACGCGCAGGATCAGGCTTCGGGCATGATGAATCAGCCGCCCC
>JBKQVI010000457.1:0-4874 GCA_052139985.1 Terriglobia bacterium | reverse complement strand
GGCCGTTCAACTCCAACTTCAGGCAATGGGCGCCGACCGCTACGAGTTGGGCGTCCGGGTTCCACCGGAAAAATCCGACGACGGCAAATCGCACATGAAGCTGCGCAACGGCCAGAACGACATTGGCCTTACCATCGGTGAGGTCTTCGATAAGCTCGATTGGTGCGCCGCGGAGAATGCCAAAGGCCACCATGTCTACATCCGCCCCTCCGGGCCGAGCCAGCTCACCCTGATCGACGATCTGACCCGCAAAAGCCTCGACACGCTCCTCGATACCGGGTACACCCCGGCCTGCGTCGTCGAAACCTCCCCCGGCAACTTCCAGGCTTGGCTCAAACACGCTTGGACACTCAACAGTGAAGAAGGCACTGTCGCCGCCAAGATACTGGCGGAACGATTTGGAGGAGACCCCAATTCAGCAGACTGGCGGCACTTCGGCCGCCTGGCCGGTTTCACCAATCCAAAACCTCTGTACAGACTCGCAAATGGGCTCTTTCCCTACTCGCAACTCAAGTTCGCTCTTTCCAAAGGCACTATCTATGAGAAGACCCACGAGGTGCTCTCCGAAGTCGAGGATCGGCTGCTAGAGCATTTGAAGGAAGTGAAGAGGTCTACTGAAACACGCATCGGCTTTCAGAAATATCCACGGCCCGAATTTCAACTTCTCGAATACTCCCACTTCGCCAACTTGTTTCCCGCTCAAGGTGAACGGCACAAAGCAGATCTTTCCTATGCCACCTACTCGCTCCAGCGAGGTGTCTCAGAGATTGAAATTCGCGATACCATTCGGACCCATGCCTCTACATCCGCGTTCGTAAACCGCTCTCAACGAGATCAAGATGCCTACATCGACCGCACCGTTAAGAAAGCCCTGAAACAGAATGGATTCACCTGCACTCCTCAACCCACCCGCCGCTTTGCTTTGCTCTCTCGTTAGCATCCTTTCTATTTGTGGGGAGGGGCGCTTGGCGTCCCTCCCTCGCTTCGACCCCTTCAGGTTCTCCGCTACCCACCCCAGCGGGGAGAAATCCCCGCAACGCCCCCTCACACTTTGAAAGGAAATGCGCTCGGACGAGCGTCTCGATTCCACAAGGCGAGAAAAAGCGTAACCGTCGCGCGGCTCTGGCCTGAGAAAAAAAGGGCGCGGGAGAAAGGCTCTCTGCGGAGGCTTCGTAAGGGGCTTACAAATGTGTATTTGTTGCAAGAAAAATACCGCTAAAGAACGGAAAATAAAGGCGTTAGTGCTTGACAAATACATCAGTTATGTATTATTCTAGAAGTGTAAGGTCAAGCAATTCAGGGAGATAGGAAAATGCAAAACGACAGATCAAAGGCCCTCATCGACTCCATCACCGACAGTATCAACACCCTCGCCACCATGACCGACGCGACCGCAAAATCGGACTTGTTCAAGACTTGGCTTCGCGCCGTCTCCCGGTTTCATCATTACAGCTTTAACAACCAATTGCTTGTCCTCCTTCAGCGCCCCCACGCCGAGCGTGTCGCCGGTTTCCATACGTGGAAGTCTCTTGGCCGCAACGTCAAGAAGGGCGCAAAGGGAATCGCGATCCTCGCCCCGTGCGTCCGCAAGCGGACCGCCGAGGAAGCCGACAAGCAGAGGAAAGGCGAGAGAGTCTCCGAGATGAGGCTGTGCGGATTCCGCGTTACCCACGTCTTCGACATCGCCGACACCGAAGGCAAGCCGCTTCCCGAACTCGACCACCGCGCCCAAGCCGGAGGCGAAACTCTTCTTCCCCGCCTTGAGTCCGCAGCCGCCGCGATGGGAATCGTGCTGGAGTACCGCGAGGAGACAGGTTCCCCGAACGGTTGGAGCGAGGGTGGAAAGGTCGTAGTCAACGCGACCCTATCCACGGCCGCAAAATGCGGGACACTGGCCCATGAACTGGCTCATGAGTACCTTCACTGGCAGAGCAATCGCAGGGACGACATGACCCGTGAGCAGCGCGAATTGGAGGCCGAGGCCACGTCCTTTGCTGTCCTTGCCCACTTCGGCGTCGAGCAACCCTCCGACCGCTATCTGGCCAGTTGGGACGCCACCGCCGAGAGCATCACCGCTTCCCTCCACATCATCCGCGACGCAGTTCACCACATCCTTGGCGCAATGGACTCGAAAGGCCAGGAACAGACCGAAGCCGAGATCGAAGAGATCGCGGCTTAGCCATCCACCAGCACCTTTCCACTCAGGGCCAGCCGGGAGCCTATCCCGGCACGGAGACCACAATGGTAATCGTCCACAAATTCGAGACCGCTGGACTCGGGATTGCTCCCTTCCGTTTGGTTCGCGTCGAGATGCGCTGGTTTTCTATCCCCGGCATTCCAGGCAGCAAGAAGCCCGGATCATCTTGTATGTTTTGCGGCCACCCTATCGCCGAGTGCTGTTTCCTTCGTGACGCCAACGGAAAGGAATTCCACGTTGGCAACGAGTGCATCAAGAAAGCCGGTGATGCCGGATTGTACGACACCGTCAAGAAAGAACTCCGGCGCATGAAGAACCAAGCCGAGGCCGACGCGGCAGCAACCACCTTCCGGGAAGGCCGCGACATTCTTGCCCGCGCCGACGTTCGCGCATCACTCTCCACTCAGCCTCATCCCAATTCGTTCTTTTCCGCCAAGGGCAAGACAATGGCCGACTACTACGAGTTCTTGTTGCACAACTCCCCGCGCGGCACAGTGGCCAACACAGTTTGCAAACTGCGCGAAATCGCGGCGGAGTCGATCCAATGACCGCAATGCAATTCTCACTCTTCGACGCACGGCCCGCTGCCGCCACGGTAGGCATGGAGCCGAGTGTGAATGCGCGGAATGCGAAACGCCAACTCGACACCTTGCGCAAACAGTTGGGGACGGCCCAGGCCGATCTTGAGGACGTGAATTACAACCTGTCCATCGTTGCGATGCACCAACGAGCATCGCGCGAAGGGAAGATCGATGCAAATTGGTGGGATGCGGCAATGCGCTTTGGAATGTTGGACCCCGGCGAGGAGCCGGTCTACCGCCTTGGCTCTTATCCCGTAAAAGTCATGCGATGGATTCGGCACCTGATCTTTTCATTGAACGCGGAACGCCGTGACGTTCTATCTGCCATCGCCGACATTGAACCAAAGGTAGCCGCTTTGTCGCAGATCATCGGAAATGCAATCCAGTGAGTACAGTCATGCAGATTCAACTCGACAGTCCGTATATCCACGACGAGAACCCCGCCGCTTTGCTGGCCGGAGCGGAGATCGAGGCCGCACACCTTTCTCGCTGCCTCAAGATTGTTCGTCTCTGGAGTCAATCCAGCACGCTGCCCAGGCTCCGCCACGACGAGATGATCGAAGAAGAACAGAGGCTGGCCAACCTCTACGCGGCCATTCTCTTTGAAATCGGCTCAGCATTCGGCCTTCGTGCAGCCGACGAACTCAAGGTCCGCATCGAGGCCGCTTGCATTCTCGACGATTGGGAATGCCCGCCCGCTGAACAAGGACTCCTGTTTCCCATCCCCAACGACCCGACGACGGAAGCCAGCCCCGCCACGGCGAGAAAGTGAGTGCCCAATATGAACACCATCATCCGCGAAGTCAATCCGGCTCGGCTCGCTTGGGGAATCTTCGACCATGCGAAGAGCGATTACGTGAACGAGGGAGACATCCCGGCCAGCTACAGCGGCGATTGCATCGCAATGGGCCAGCCCGTTCGCAAACCATTCAGAATGGACGGTGAGATGTGGGTCGCCATTGGACTGAGCAACGATGGTGCGCGCGCATACCGCTTGTGTCCGTTGCGCGTCTTCAACGGAACGCCCACCACCTACCACGACAAGAGCGGCACGTCTGAGTGCGCAGAAGCAGCCCGCAACGATCCCAATGGCTTTTACGACCGCATGACTGTCAAGCACGGCGGACAACAGTTCGTTCTCTGTGGTCCCGAAGTCAAGATCGTTGCCAGCCAGCACGAGGACGTTTCCGAGCCACAGGTTCAACTCGCCCTCTTTTGACAGGCATCCACCCGCACCAACACACGGAGACATCCATGCTAGGACACAGACTCAATCCAACGATTCACCGCTATGAAGACGTGGAACTCATCGAAGTCCAGGGCAATCGCATTTCAAAATAGCTCCAGCAGCCTGCTGAGGAAGGCATCGTCCCAGCCAGCTCGTTTGAACTTTCCGCGCAATGAGCCTTTTGATCCCTCTTTTTGCATCGCGTTGATGACCATATGACGTAGAACGGCGAGATTGTGCGGTCCGTGTCCCATGCGCGTCCGGTCCTGATCCTCGTTCATCACCACGTCCAACCGCCAGTGCAGGCGGTTTTCCACGCCCCAGTGCTGGCGTACCACTTCATTGAATCGCTCCGGCGACAGCTCTCGACTGAGCAGGTAGTAGGCCGTTTCAAGCGTGGTTTTATCTGTCGTTTCGCGCCTTCGAACCACTTTTCCAATGGCTTTCAGCCCTGGCCATTGGTGCTGATTTTGCAACCAGTCGATTTCGGTTGACACCATTGCCGTGCGCGTCTCGATGCGCCCGTGATCGGCCTCGACAAGCGGCGCAGAGGTGCTTGCTTTCAACTCCGGATCATCGAGCAGCAGGATCACATCGTCATACAACGTGCCTTGGTTGCCCTTTAGAGCCAGCGCGTAGTCGCCCTTCTGTTCGACGATTTGCGCGGAGATGGTGCGTTGGCAGTTGAGTGCATCGGCGGTCACGATCATGCCTTCGAGCGCCAGCATCCTGAGCAGTTTGGGAACGGCGGTAATCTCATTGGACTTGGCATCGGTGGCGATCTGCGCCAGCACCATGCGCTGCTCTGAACCCCAGGCACTGACCATGTGCAGGGCCGACTTGCCGCTGGCGCGATCGAATGAGCGGC
>JBKQVI010000456.1:0-6064 GCA_052139985.1 Terriglobia bacterium | reverse complement strand
TACGGACGAATTCCTCAGGGACCATCGCCGAGACGTGTGCGGACACCCCCTACGGAATGAATCTGGCCTGCGCCACGCAGCCGGGCATCGCGGACACCAGCCCCATGCACTTCACCGGCAAACAACGCGATTATGAGTCCGGCCTGGATAACTTCGGGGCAAGGTACAACGAATCCGCGATCGGCCGATTCATGACCGCAGACCCGTTCACGCTATCACCGCTTCACATCATCAACCCGCAACGGTGGAACATGTACGCTTATTCCTTGAATAATCCGACGACGCTCGTTGATCCCACCGGCCTCAGTGCGATCGCCGTGAACTTCCAGAAGGAAGTTCCCGGAGGGGGGCATGAAGGATTCATTTCAATCCATGATGATGGAAGGGCCGAGTACGCGCGCTTTGGTCCGGTGGGGGGAGGTGCTTTGAGCGGGCCAGGGGAAGTGGATGTGTATCCCCTATCCCGAGTACAGATGGGTCCCAATGGTCTGCCAACGGACGCTGGATATAAACAGCTCGCGGCCGAGGTCGCAAAAGATGAGAAACAGGATCCCAGCACAGTACGGATGAATTTCTTCATAACTTCGGAGCTAGACACGAATGCGGCGGACGCCTGGATTCAGCGAATGAAAGAAGCTTCGGATAAGGGGAGGGCTCCTTCGTACCTCTTCAATAGCCAAAACTGTGCGACATTCTGTATCGCGGGATTGATACAGGGAAACGCTATTCAGAACAAAGGCACTTCGATTGTCCCGAATACATTATTCGATCTGCTATCGGCGATCTCGACTGAAAACTACTCGAACGGTGACAGAACTCCCAAAGAGTCGGTCACCTCCAAAATCTGCCATTACGACGAAAACGGAAATCTGGTCTGTGAGTAGATTGGAGTGCGTGTGAAACGAAACACCGTCCTCGTGTTGGTCGTTAGCACAATAGCGGCCATACCGACCTTGCTAATCATGGTGGTGGTCGGTCGTCTTTTGTGGGCTAAAATTGGCCCCTTCCGGCCAACGTCTGTTCGCAAGGACGCTGTATTTCTAAGGGGTCCCGAAGTTGGCTTTCCGGGCTTACCACAGGGAGAGTGGTTGGCATGTTGGGAGAGCAACGGGGAGGACCGGTGTAGGCTGAGTGCGAAGGATGGGACGACCGAATTTGAAGGGGTCTTTGTTCCTTATGGTGGTAGGCGCCCCGTTCCCGACGATCAGTTGAGTATTGATGCTTGGAGGACAAGGCATGCAGACCCAAACTCGTTCTGGTTAAACAATACGTGGGTTCCATTTGTTTATCTGAAGAACGGCGATGTCCTTATACCAGCGAGTCAGTACGAGAAAGGAGTGCTTCTTCTGGACCGGAAGCGCACGAAGGTACGATGAGGTACCGCAGATATCGCCTAACGCACGCCGAAAGAGGTAGTGACTTCTAGAATAGTTCCGTGTGGAGGCGCGGACCAACCACCGTGTCCGCAGTAATGGGATTTAGCCCTGAAGACGGCCAGCTTGGAGCACCCATGAAGCGTAGCACTGTACTCGTACTGGTTGTCAGCGCAATAACCGTGATCCCGGTCCTGCTGATTATGGCGGTCATAGGTGGTTATTGGTGGAGTAACTTTGGCCCCTTCCGGCCAACCTCGGTCCCCAGAACCGCAGTATTTCTCAGAGCTCCCGCGACGGGCGGTCCGAGTGGACCTCGTGGGGAATGGTTGGCATGTTGGGAGAGCAACGGGGAGAATTTTTGCAGGCTGAGTGCAAGGGACGGGACCACCAGCTTCGAAGGAGTTTTTGTCCCTTATAAGCGAAAGGGGCCCGTCCCCGCCGATCAGTTGAAGGTCGACGCCTCGAAGACAAGATATGCAGACCCAGACGGGTTTTGGATAAATTATATCCTGGTTCCAATAGTTTATCTGAAGAACGGCGATGCCCTTATACCTGCGAGTCAATACGAGAAGGGAGTGCTTCTTCTGAACCGGAAGCTCACGAACGTACGATGAGGTCCCCCGATATTGCCGGCGGCCGGGCACGTAGCGCAGTTGAAAACCGAAGAAAACCGGAAAACCGGAGACACCTTGTTTTCCGGTATTGTTTCCCCCATGGTGCGATTACGCCCCACGAGCCGCAACCATGACCATCACTCTAAAAACCAGGGAAACGTGGTGCCTCTCTAAAAACCAGGGAAACGTGGTGCCTGTCCCCGGTTTTCTGTCCCCGGTTTTCCTACGGAATGAATCTGGCCTGCGCCACGCAGCCGGGCATCGCGGACACCAGCCCCATGCACTTCACCGGCAAACAACGGGATTACGAATCCAACCTCGATAACTTCGGAGCAAGGTACTTTGGCGGCGGAAACAACCTCGGACGCTTTATGATCCCCGATCCAACACGACTGAGTGCGTTTATTGAGAGTCCGCAGACGTGGAATATGTACTCGTACGCTTACAACAACCCCTTGAGTATGGTCGACAAGAACGGCGCGTGGCCGACAGCGATTCATAACGAGATAATTGATGCTGCTTTCCCCAATTTGACAGCAGAGCAACGACAGATTCTCAAGGACGTGAGCGCCCAGCAGGATTCGTTGCTTGGTGGCGGGCAAGGCAACGCCCTAGCGTTTGAGCATGCGATGAGTTCGCCTGATTATTCGGCCTCAGAAGCCGAGGCGCTCTATAACAATTTTGTTTCTGGTAATGAAGATCAAGCGACACAAACGCAAATCAATTTCTGGTTGGGTGGGGGCAAAGGGCTTAGCGAGGATGCCCTGAAACAATTCGCCGCGGCTCTGCATGCCATCCTCGACTCCACATCACCGGCGCATGCGGGCTTCCAGCTCTGGGATTATAGGAACCCCGCACTGGCTAAGGCACATGTCGCGGCCGAGAGCACAATTACAGATCTGCAGAAGGCCAACGCAGTTCTGGCGGCCAGGAACGCATTTGGCTCGACTTTCACTCCCTTGGGATTCAATGAGTTTGACCTCCTGCAGCTTACCTTTGACCAGAAGCCCCCAACCCCGTCGGTCACGACAAAGATCTGTTACTACGACAGCAGCGGCAATCTGGTGTGCCATTAATGAACATGATCAGGGGTAAACAGATTCTCGACGGTGGTTGGACCCTTCGTTGCGGAAGGAGGTTGGAGGCGACGATTTTCTGAAACCGATGAAGGCACGCGGCTTATAGTGAACTATGTCAGGCATAAAATTGCTTTTGACGATCGTCGGGCTCTGTGTGGGGCTTGTCCTCATCCCTTTCAGGACGCTTAACTGCCCAACCTGGGATGTGTGGGTGACTTACCTAGACGGCGAGCCGGCGGCTGGCGTAACGGTTCGTCTCACGTATCAAAACTACTCGCTTGAGCGCGAATCGCACCAGATCCATGCCATTACGGATGGACGAGGGCACGTGGAGATCCGTGCCCGCACCATAAGCGCCTCCCTGGCGCGGCGTGTCGTGGGGACGCTCTCATCTGCCATGTCAGAAGGAATTCACGCCAGTTTCGGTCCGCATGCATATGTGTCAGCGTCAGGGAACGGGGTTGAGGGCTTCGCCGAATGGGGAAACACCATCACGGATTGGACCGGCGAGCCCAGTCATATGGAATCCCGGATCGTGCTTGTACGGCCACAGTTGTAGCCCGCATATGCGAGGCGGTGTTGAGGTAGGCGCTCCTAGCTTTCATCCGCGGTTCTCGACATGGCAGCATCAACGTCCGTGCTGGCATTCAGACATGAAATCGAATGGACGGGCGAAGAGCAGCAGACGAACGCGGAGAGCGCGTATGTGCCCCACCCGTTGAAGGGTGGAAAACCGAGGAAACGCTTTGACGCCCACCTCGGCATCCGGCGCAGCCGCTGAGCGACCTAAAACAATAGTTGGAAGAAGAAAGGAGTTGGAACATGAAGTTCCACCTTTTGGTGGCAGTGGCCAGTTTTCTACTTCTTCTGGCTGGCGACTATGGTGCTGCTACCAAATCCCCTGCGACCGAAGATGATCTTGCCGGCAAGGCACGCGAGGAATTCCGTGACGAAAAGTTCAGTGACGCCGAGCGGGATTTTCGGGAGATCGTCAAGCGACAGCCGTCCGATATCGACGCTCAGGTCATGCTCGGAAACTGCCTCTTCAGACAAGAGAAATACCAGGAAGCAATTATCCCTTATGAAAGAGCTCGCGAGCTGCAGCGCCATGCGAAGGTGCTTTCTTTGGACCAGAGGAGGATCCTTGGCGATCAATTGGCCATGGCGTACGGTATGAGCGGTCAACTGGCTAAAGCTCGTTCGTTGTTGGAAGACTCTATCCGACAGGACCCCGATTATGGTTTGAACTATTACAATCTCGCATGCGCCTTCGCGGAATCTGGTGACGAGGACAAGATGCTCGCCAACCTTTCCCTTGCCATTAAACACAGAGATCAAATGGTCAAGGGAGAACAGTTGCCCGATCCCCGCTCCGACCCATCTTTCAAAAAATACCTCGGTGAGGAGCGATTTCTAACGCTCATGAGAGATTCTGGATACAAATGACAGCGGGCGGGCGCAGAGCGCAGTTACAGGGACTGCACTGGGGCTTCGGTACCGCCTCCGAAGCGGCCTTATTGCCGGGTCCAAAGGCTTGACGGTGCTGCGCACCGGCTGTAGCAGATGACACGTCACCCCTTCCAGGTTGGCGTATGCGATCATACGCTACCGTATGCGAACGTGTTGAGCCGCCGGGCCTTGGGCGAGTGGCGATTGCATATGTGAACTTTCAGTTCCCACATGGGAACCTGTTGAAAACGAGGGCGGCGATTATGCGCATCAACGAAAACGACATCATGGATGAGGTCGAAGCGCACATTCGGAAATTCGGCGGTGACTTCGGCGAGTGGTTTGTAGGGACGGCGAAGGATTACCACGGACCTTTCTTCCTCCGCCACCAGAATCAGGACCTGGGCGACCAGATGATCTACCGCGAAGCCTACACACCCTACGCGGCGGACGAAGTCGCCGAGCGGCTGGTGCAGGGCTGCGGCTTGCATCCGGACCGGGAATCGGCTCGCGAGCGCGGCCGGGTTGTGTTTGTCTACCGAAAGATGCCGGCCAACTCGACCGCTTCCGGCGATCATCAGCAGGATGTTGATGCCAAGCTCGCCGCATGATGTTCTAAAACTTCTCCTCGTGCCCCCAAAAGGGGAGCTGCTTCGCGGGCAAGTCTCGACGAGGGACGCGCTCGACGATTTGCTGACCGTTTCGCAGAGTGGCCAGGGGCGTTCCTTCCTTTACGATTCTTTCTCCAGGCTAACCAATGCCACCAATCCCGAGACCGGCGCGGTCTCGTATCTGTACGACCCTAATAGCAATGTCGCGAGCAAGACCGATGCGCGGGGCTTGATCACCTGCTGGGGAAACTTGACTGGGGACACCTGCGACGGGCATGGATACGACGAACTGAACCGCGTGCTGTTCAAAACTTACAGTGATCCTTCCACCGTACGGGCGTGTTACGCTTATGATGGCGTCTCGGCCCCGCCGTGGGGCGGCAACATGTCCAATCAAGTTGGACATCTCACGTCGAGTTGGAGCGTGCAGCACGCTGGGACCGTCGTTGCGGCGAATGAGTCGTACCAGTTCGACCCCATGGGACGGATGACGGCGGGGGCGCAATGTACTCCCGGCACCTGCGGTCAGACCTTTTACTCGCTGGCTGCGGGATATAACCTGCTGGGGAATGAGACCGCGTTCTCGGATTCGTCGTCGGCCCGCTCGACCACTTACGACACCACCGACCGGTTGCTGAGCTTCACGGCCACTTTGCCCAATTTGGGAAATCAGAATCTGCTTAGCGTCGCCAGTTATTACCCCACAATGCCGCACGTGGCGACGCTTGGTAATGGATTGACGGAAACAAGAGTGCCCAATAACCGTACTTGGCTGCAATCGCTCACCGTGGGCTCCGTGTACTCGCTCGGGCTCGCGTATGAAGGCAACGGCAACGTGCACAGTGCCAATGACAGCGTGAACGGTAACTGGTCCTACGGTTATGACGGGGTGAATCGGCTGCAAACGGCGTCGGGGAACGGGCAGAGTTTCGCGT
>JBKQVI010000455.1:0-27200 GCA_052139985.1 Terriglobia bacterium | reverse complement strand
TCGGCGGCGAAAGCCGGTGGACGATCTCGCGGAAGAGATTCGCTCGCATCTCGCCATGGAAGAGCGGGAGAACCGAGAATCCGGCATGTCACCAGAGGAAGCGCATTATGCGGCTCTGCGCAAGTTTGGCAACGTCACGCGGGTCAAGGAAGATGCGTGGGAGGTGTGGAGTTTCGTTTGGCTTGAGCAACTCTGGCAGGATATTCGCTTCGGCCTGCGCATGCTGCCCAAGAATCCCGGCTTCACGACGGTGGCGGTGCTGACGCTGGCGCTCGGGATCGGCGGCAACACCGCGATCTTCAGCCTTGTGGATGCCGTGTTTCTTGAGCCGCTGCCGTACTCACACCCCGAACAGATCGTGCAGGTTTGGGAGAAGACGCCGGGCGGCCAGCGCAACAGAATCTCAACGCTGGACTTTCTGGACTGGAAGAACCAGAACACGGTTTTCGAAGCCATGGCAGCCGAGTGTCCAGATGAGTCGATGGCGCTCACCGGGGGTGACGTCCCGGTGGAACTCGTGGCCCCACGCGTCTCTGCGTCGTATTTCAGTATCCTTCGTACCAGGCCCTTGCTAGGACGCACTTTCGCGCCCGACGAGGATCAGCCCGGTAAGGAGCACGTGGTGGTTCTAAGCCACCGGGTCTGGGAGAACCGCTTTGGGGCGAATCCCCGCGTCATAGGCCGAAGCATTGAGTTGAATGGCGAAGCGTACACGGTGATCGGGGTGATGCCGTCCAGGACCTTCGACCAGTGGGCAGACATCTGGGTGCCGGTTGCCTTTAAGCCCAAGGAGATGACGCGGGATTACACCTGGTTTTTTGCAATGGCTCGGTTGAAGCCCGGGGTTACCCTGGGCAAGGCGCAGGAGGAAATGAAGGTCCTGGGGGCCCGCATTGCCCACGACTACCCGCAGACGCGCAAGGGATGGAGCGTCATTGTGGACAGCTACGCCGAACAGCGGGTCAACCCCAGCCTGCGGAAATCCTTGATTGTGCTCTTTGCGGCGGTCGGTGCAGTGCTGCTGATGTGCTGCGTGAACCTGGCCAATCTGCTGCTCGTGCGCGGAGCACAGCGTGAACGTGAGGTGGCCGTCCGGTCAGCCTTGGGAGGAGGCCGAAGCCGCTTGGTGAGGCTGTTTCTCACGGAGAGCGCTCTGCTGGCCGGGCTGGGAGGCATGGCCGGCGTTTTCTTGGGCTGGGGAATGGTGCTGGGTCTTAAATCCTGGCTGCCTCCCTATTTTCTGCCGGGGGATGCCGATGTGCGGCTCAACGGGAGCGTGTTGCTGTTTACAGCGGCGCTCGTATTCGTCACCGGTTTCCTGTTTGGAGTCGTGCCGGCGGTGCACGGCTCCAGAATCGATCTGGTGGAATCGCTTAAGGAGGGAGGCAGGGGAGCAACCCACGGAGTGACGCGAAAGCGCGTCCGCAGTGTTCTGGTGGGAGCAGAGATTGCGCTGGCATTTATTCTGCTATCGGGCGCCGGGCTGCTGCTCCGGAGCTTCGATCAGCTTCAACAGGTCAAGCTCGGCATCGATCCAACCAACGTGATCACGATGTCGCTTCTCATGTCGTCCAAAGATTGCCCTGATGGACCAAGCCTCATCAATTATCAGCAGCAGGTGTTGGACACGGTTCGGGCGGTACCGGGAGTCAGGAACGCCGCCCTCGCCACCGCGCCGCCGCTTAATGGATGGTATTTCGGAATGCTCTTCCAGATCGAAGGGCAGCCCATTGTCAATTTCTCCAATCGGCCGGAGTGCGGCTTTAAAATCGCCAGCCCGGCCTATCTTTCCACCGTGGGCATGCACCTGCTCAAAGGTCGCTGGCTGGAGGAATCGGACGCGCCAGGAACCCTGCCTGCAGCGGTCATCAATGAAACCTTAGCCAAGCGCTACTTCAAAGAGCAGGACCCCGTCGGCCAACGCATGCGGATTCCACAGATTGTGCCCGGCCAGCCCGCCCTCGGACCCGAAATACCCTGGCAAGTGGTGGGCGTCGTTGCCGACGAGAAGGCATGGAACCTCCCCGATACCAGTTGCGGCTTGTACGTCTCCTACAAGCAAAGCCCGACTGAGTTCGCAAGAACACTCATTGTGCGCGGAGAGAAGGACCCTACACATCTCGTGAAGTCGATCCAATCGGCCGTCTGGCAAATTAATAGGAATCAGACTTTCGATCTCATCAAGACTGTGGACCAGCTCAAGTCAGAAAGATTGGACGACGACCGCGCGAGAACCGTGCTCTTGGGAATTTTCGGAATCGTGGCGTTGATGATTGCAGCCATCGGGATCTACGGAGTGATCTCAAACGCCGTCGCGCAGCGAACCCATGAGATGGGAGTGCGAGCCGCCTTGGGTGCCAGCCGCTGGGATCAACTTCGGCTGGTCCTTACCGGTGGGATTATTCTCACTGGCGTGGGAATCGGAATGGGTGTAATCGGCGCCCTGGGTTTCACGCGGTTTCTTGCTGGCCTTCTGTTTGGCGTGAGCCCGTATGACGCATGGACACTCGCTGCAGTTGCGGCGACACTCGCTTTCGTCGCAGTGGTCGCGTGCCTAATCCCCGCACGCCGGGCAGCCAAGGTCGATCCCATCGTGGCGCTGAGGTATGAATGAAGCTTTCAGCGGTCAGCTATCAGCTCTCAGCTACGGCCTGCTGCCCACAGCGCGGCGGGGCCGCAGCCCCGACCGTGCCATGGCCGTCCCGGCCATGCTTGAGCACAGGCGGGACGCCCGTGGCACAAAATCCTCGCGGCCACGGGGAATCTCGGGAGGAGTAGTACGGGGCCTTTAGCTGACCGCTGAAAGCTGAGAGCTGAGGACTGGTTAACCAAATGATCTGGACTCGATTGTTCCACCGCCGCAAGCGCATGATGGACGACCTCGACCAGGACATCCGCGACTACATCGAGCGGGAAACGCAGGACAACATCGAGCGCGGCATGGCGCCGGATGAAGCCCGTTATGCGGCCCTGCGCAAGTTCGGCAACGTGACACGCATCAAGGAGGAGGCGCGCGAAGTGTGGAGTTTCGTTTGGCTTGAGCAACTCTGGCAGGACGTTCGCTTTGCCCTGCGCACGCTCGCCAAGAATCCCGGCTTCACGGCGGTGTCGATGCTGACTTTGGCGGTGGGTATCGGCACTAACACCGCCATGTTCAGCGTCGTCAACGGAGTTCTCCTGAAGCCTCTGCCGTACCCGCATCCGGAGCGGTTGGTGGACGTCTCGCATTCGGCCCCAGGGATTCACGTGCCACACCTCGGAATGTCGGCATCGATGTACTTCGTCTATCGGCAGCAGAACCGCACGTTCGAGGGTATTGGCGTCTACTCGGACGACTCGGTAAGTGTCACCGGGCTAGCGGAGCCGGAACACGTACGGGCTCTCGAGGTCACCGATGGCCTACTTCCAATTCTGGGCGTGCGGCCAGTTCTGGGCCGCTTGTTCACGCGGTCGGACGATTCGCCGGGCAGCCCGGAAACGGTAATGCTGAGCTACGACTACTGGCAGGGCGCCTTCGGCGGCGATGGTTCGACCTTGGGCAAGACAATCATTGTGGACAGTACACCACGGGAAATCATTGGTGTGCTGCCCCGGCGTTTTCGCTTTCTGGACGAACCCAATCCGGCCTTGATCCTGCCCATCAAGCCCGACCGCACCCAAACAACCTTGGGGGGATTCTATTTCCGAGGCATCGCCAAGCTTAAGCCGGGAATCACGTTGGCGGAGGCCAATGCGGACGTGGCCCGGATGCAGCCTGCTGTCGCGAGGAGCTTTCCGCCGCCGCCACGCTTCTCCCGCCAGATGTACGAGAGTTCAGGGATCCGGCCGGACCTGCGGCCGCTGCGGGAAGAGGTGGTCGGCAATGTTGGCAAGGTGTTGTGGCTTCTCATGGGGGGAATCGGCTTGGTGCTGCTGATCGCCTGTGCCAACGTGGCGAACCTTTTGCTGGTCAGGGTGGAGGGGCGCCGGCACGAACTCGCGGTTCGCTCTGCCCTGGGAGCGAGCCCACGTCGCCTTGCCCGGCAACTGCTGGTCGAGAGCATGGCCCTGTCTTTGCCGAGCGGTGGGTTGGGTTTGGCAGTCGCGTTTGGCGGCTTGCGAATTCTACTGGCCATGGCCCCCAGCACGCTCCCGCGCCTCGCCGAAATCGGACTCGACAGCACAGTCCTGCTCTTCGCTCTTGCCGCCTCCCTTGTCGCCAGCATTTTGTTCGGCTCTGTACCCATTCTGAAGTACGCGGGCCCCGGCATGGGAAGCCGCTTGCGTGAAAGTGGACGCTCTCTCAGTGCCAGCCGGGAGCGCCACCGCGTCCGGAGCGTGCTGGTGATCGCCCAGGTGGGGCTGGCCTTTGTTTTACTCATTAGCTCAGGCCTGATGATTCGCACCTATCGGGCCTTGGTGCACGTCCAGCCGGGATTCAGCGCGCCGCCCGAAGGCGTTCAAACGTTTAGCGCGTTTATTTCCAGCACCGAGGTTCCAAAGCCGGAACAGGCGGCCCGCATCCAGGAACAGATTTTGCGCAAGATCGAGGCCATTCCAGGTGTTTCTTCGGCGGCTATCTCCACGTCTGTCCCTTTGGATGGAAATCTGGGCTCAGAACCGCTTTTCGTAAAGGATCACCCCGAGCTTCAAGAGAAGCTTCCGCCGATCCGCTGGTACAATTTCGTTTCACCCGGATACTTTAACAGTGTCGGCGCCCCGCTGGTCGCCGGGCGGGATTTTACCTGGGACGACATTTACAACAAACTTCCCATCGTCCTGATCTCAGAGAATCTGGCGCGGGAGTATTGGCATCGTGCCGCCGAGGCCATCGGCAAGCAAATCCGTATGGGGGCCACCGATGAGTGGCATGAAGTCGTGGGTGTGGTGGGCGACATTCGTGACGATGGAATGAACAAACCCGCGCCTGTCGAGGTTCACTGGCCACTGGTTACCACAAGTTTCCAAGGTGTTCCCGTCCTTTGTCCACGAGGCGTCAGTTTTGTCATCCGCAGCCCGCGTGCCGGCTCGGGGAACTTTATCGGGGAAATTCAGCGGGCGGTCTGGTCTGTGGACCCCAATCTCCCGCTCGCGGACATTCATACCCTGGCGTACTTCTACCGGAAATCGATGGCGCGCACTTCATTCACGTTGGTCATGTTGGCGCTCGCCGGAAGCATGGCGCTGCTATTAGGCGCTGTTGGGCTTTACGGTGTGATTTCCTCTTTGGTGGCGCAGCGCACCCGCGAAATTGGCATACGTGTGGCGCTGGGAGCACGGAAAAGCGATGTGCTGCGGCTCGTGGTGGGTGAAAGTATGTTGATGGCGCTGGTGGGTGTCGGCGTAGGAATCGCGGGTGCGCTGTTGCTGATGCGCTTCATGTCCGGCTTGCTCTATGGAGTGCAGCCCGCAGACCCCCTGACTTTCTTCGTCGTGTCGCTGGTCCTCACCTTCGTGGCGCTCTTGGCCAGCTACATCCCCGCCCGCCGCGCGACGAAGGTCGATCCCATGGTGGCGCTGCGGTACGAATGAAGCTATCAGCAATCAGCTTTCAGCTCTCAGCTACGGCCCGGTGGCCCAGAGGGCCTTTAGCTGACCGCTGAAAGCTGATAGCTGAGGACTGATAGCTGAGGGCTGGATAACCCAATGAGCTGGAGTCAAATGTTCCGCCGCAAGCGCATGATGGAGGACCTCGACCAGGACATCCGCGACTTTATCGAGCGGGAGACGCAGGACAACATCGAGCGCGGCATGTCGTCAGAAGAGGCCCATTATGCGGCCCTGCGCAAGTTTGGCAACGTGACCCGAATCAAGGAGGAAACGCGCGAGGTGTGGAGTTTCCTCTGGGTCGAGCAGCTCTGGCAGGAGGTTCGCTTCGGCCTGCGCATACTGACGAAAAATCCCGGTTTTGCAGCGCTGGCCGTGCTCTCGCTCGCGCTGGCGATTGGGGCAAACACCGCTATCTTTTCTTTGGTCGATGCATTGCTCCTGCGCGACCTCCCCGTCCAGCATCCGGAGCGCTTGGTGGAGCTTTCGCCAGTCCGCCGGGGCGACAGAATCATGTTTTCGTACCCCATGTTTCGGGAAATCGAGCGCGGGCAGAAAGTGTTTTCCGGCCTTATCGGCTGGACTTTTGGCTGGCCGGGCAATGTGGAACTACATGGCGAACTCTTTCAGGCGACCTTGCGTTCAGTTACCGCGAATTACTTTTCTGTGCTGGGGGCCACGCCTCTGTTAGGAAGGCTCATCACACCCGAGGACAAAGAGACGGCTCCGGTGGCGGTAATTAGCTACGAGTTCTGGCAACGGCGCTTCGGCGGGGCTGCGGACGTTGTCGGCAAGCAGATTTCCATTGAGGAACAGTCCTATACCATCATTGGGGTCACGCGAAAATGGTTTACGGGAACGTCTGTAGGACAGGGGCCGGACGTAACGACCCCGATGAAAGGCAACGACAACCGGGCGATGCTTTGGGTTTTTATCACCGGCCGACTCAAAGACGGCGTTACTGTGGAGCAGGCTCGGGCGCAATTGCAATCATTCTGGCCGGAAGTGTTGCGAGCGACGGCTTCGACGAACACTCCCGGGTCGCGGCGCGAATTGTTTCTCGCGATGGGTCTGGATGTATCGCCGGCCGCGACCGGCGTCAATCAAACGCTGCGGTTCCAATTCGCCCGCCCGCTCTATGTGTTGATGGGCATTGTGGCAATGATTCTCCTAGTTGCCTGCGTGAATTTGGCGAGCCTGCTGCTGGCGCGCGCTTCGGCACGCAGCCACGAAATGAGCGTGCGCGTAGCCCTGGGGGCGACCCGCTGCACGCTCGCCCGCCAAGTGTTGACCGAGAGCCTTGCTCTTTCCGCCTGCGGAGCGCTGCTTGGGCTGGCCTTTGCATATTGGGGAAGCCGCTTGCTCGTCGCGCTCATGACCGAAGGATATCCCACGTCTGTCATCTTCGACTTAAGGCCCGACTGGCGGGTGCTCTCTCTCACCGCTTCGGTGGCGATCCTGACGGGAATTCTCTTTGGCCTCGCTCCGGCTTGGCGTTGCTCGCGCGAAGATCCGATCTCGGTCCTCCAGCAGACCTCGCGCGGCCTAAGCGGCGCCACAGGGATGTTAGGCCGTGCGCTCATTGTCACGCAGGTCGCGATGTCCCTGGTCCTCGTACTGGGCGGGGGACTCCTCGTACGCAGTTTCCGAAAGATGTCCTCGGCTAATCTCGGGTTCGAAAAAGAAAGCGTGCTCCAATTGGACCTCACTTCCCGGCCGGGTGCTTACCACAATCTGGACGTGAAAAGCTATCACCGGCAACTCATCGAGCGGCTCTCCACCCTGCCGGGCGTAGAATCCCTTGGGTTCTCGAATATCTCTGTTGGTTGGCAGGAGGGATGGCAGGAGACGGTCTCTAGAACTACCGAAGCCCCCACGCCAAGCGCCGGTCTGGTGGCGCATGCGGCGTCCGTAACGCCAGGCTTTTTCCACACGCTCGGTATCGGCCTGGTCCGTGGCCGGGACTTCGACTGGACAGACGACAGGGACCATCCGCACGTGGCCATCCTGAGCAGGAGCTTGGCCACGCGCCTTTTCCCGTCCGGAAACGCTCTCGGGCAGCGAATCCGTTTCAGCTTTATGCCGGAGTTTCAGGACCTGGAAGTTGTAGGTGTAGCGGGGAACGCGCGGCTGCTCGATCTCCACCATCCCGACCCTGCGGTCATTTATCTCCCCTCCGTTCAAGGACGGTGGGGCTTTCTCTTCGTGCGCACGCGAAAAGCTCCTGAAGCGCTTGCCAAGGCAGTGGAAAATGAGATTAACTCGCTCGGACGTGATTATTCCCTGGGCGCAAAGACAATTGACGAAGAGGTCAGCCAGGCGTTGGTGGAAGACCGGGCCATTGCCATGCTCTCGAGCTTCTTCGGCGTCTTGGCGCTCTTGCTGGCTTCCATTGGACTTTACGGTCTGATGTCTTATTCGGTTTCTCGCCGCACTCGTGAAATCGGCATTCGAGCAGCACTGGGCGCGCAACAAACGACCGTCATTTGGATGGTCCTGCGCGAAGCACTCGCGCTGGTGCTCGCGGGAGTGGCCGTTGGAATTCCTTCTGCGCTAGCCGCAAACCGCCTGATCGCGTCGATGCTTTTCGGGATTTCGCCGGGTGACCTGTCAACCATCGCAGCCGTTTCGCTTTTGCTGCTGGCTTCCGCCTTGTTCGCCGGTTACGTCCCCGCGCGACGGGCGACCAAGGTCGATCCCATGGTGGCGCTGCGGTACGAATGAAGCTATCAGCAATCAGCTTTCAGCTCTCAGCTACGGCCCGGTGGCCCAGAGGGCCTTTAGCTGACCGCTGAAAGCTGATCGCTGAGAGCTGAGGACTGGATAACCAAATGATCTGGACTCGAATGTGGCTCGGCCGTGGTGGGCAGTACGTCAAAGGTTAGGAGGCAATCAAGGGGGTATCCAGCGGGTTGAAGAACTTCAGGCCGGGAAAACGTGCGAAGTCGCGATCGGCCGTGGCGAGGCTGCAACCATGCTCGATGGCCAAAGCGGCCAGGTGGGCGTCCGTAACCAGAGGTCCGCGGACCTGCCCCTTGGTCATCATCTCGCGCAGAATCTCCCAATGCCTTTCGCCAGGATTCAGGAGAGTGACAGTGGGGCGTTCAAGCCAACTGGCGACGATGGCCGTGGCTTCTGGAAGCGAAAAAGCAGTCTTGCGAATTCGCGGGTTGGTCCCCACGCGAAGGAAGGCCAGTACCACCGCCCAGGCTAACCCTACTGGCTCATCGCCTGAGAGCATGTCTTCCAGCCAGCGCCGTGAGGCTTCATGATGAGCCGATGAGGTGTCGGATGCGTACAAGAGGAGGTTCGCGTCGATGGCGATCATCGGTGATAGGGGCCTTCGGCCTCCTCGATGAGTTCCCACACTTTGTCGTAGTTGAAGCCAGGGCTACCGAGCGACCGCGCCTTGATCCGGTAAGGAGGAAGGGCAGCGGCTTGGGCTCGAACGTTCAAGCCCGAGCGCAGAACGCGGTTTACGATTTGCTTGAAGGGCTCGCCGGACTTGCGCGCTTCGGCCCGAAGCTTGGCCGCCACATCATCGTCGAGGGTTAAGGTAGTTCTCACATCTTGATGCTATAGCATCCACATCACGATGTCAATTTTTGAGCGTAATAGCGGACACCGCGCGCCTCGCCGTGCCACGGCTTGACGTTTCCATTTCCATGGCGCGTCCAAGATGATGCGAGGGTTCGTCCGCTTTGTTCGGACTAAATCACACATTTCCCTGCCGGGCCGATTGGTCAGACACTGTCTGGCGATTCCAAGCGCTGAGGAGCACCTTGTACGCGCCATGGGCGAGGGCACCCACAGGTGGCCCTACGACTAATGGGGGGTCTGGAGAGTGCTGAGAGCCGAATCTAAAATCCAAAATCTCAAATCAGTTGGCCCGCTCAAGGTATTTGCCTTCGGCGGTATCGACGCGGATTTTCTCGCCTTCATTGATGAAGGGCGGCACCTGGACCACCACGCCGGTCTCGAGGGTGGCGGGTTTGGTGACGTTGGTCGCCGACCCTCCCTTGATGCCCGGCTCGGTTTTAACCACCTTTAGGTCCACAGTAGCAGGCAGTTCGACGTCCACGGCCCGGCCCTCAAAGAACGCGACCTTCAGCATCACTTCGGGGATCATGTAGGCGGCGCGATCACCCACAGCTTCCTTGCTGAGGCGGATCTGCTCGTAGTTCGAGGTATTCATGAAGTAGTAGGAATCGCCGTCGCCATAAAGGTACTGCATCTCCACATCGTCGATGGCGGCGCGCTCCACGGTATCTTCCGAGCGGAAGCGGTGGTCGTTCATGGCGCCGGTGCGCAAATTGCGCATTTTGGCCTGCACGAACGCCCGCAGGTTGCCGGGGGTGCGGTGCTCAGCCTTGTAAATAGTGAAAAGTTCGTTGTTGTGCCGGATGATCATTCCGGGCCGGAGATCATTTGCGTTCATAGGTTGTTCCTTCGTTCGGCTGATGGTGGGGCCTAAAACAGGAGAACTGGCAGTCCTTTCCCGCAAGAGCCCGAAAAAGCAATTCTACCGGCTTCCCCGCGTCCCGTCAACGAGAGCTCAGGGCAAGAGCGAAAAGGCAGTAGCGGAAACACCTTAGTACTTCAGTACTTTATACGCAACTGACGATTGCGTCCTGCGCCGGTCCAGTGTATTTTAATGGCCACGCCGGAGGTTGCGGATGAGTGTTCCGGCCCAGTTTGGCGACGTATCCGGTAGAGTGATATCCCGCCGCAGGTCGATGTTGCGTTTTACGTGCATTATCCTTTCTCTCGCGTTCGCTTTGCCGGTAAAGGCCCCCGGCCAGCAGGCCGCACTGCCTGCTCGCGAACTCCCCACCTTGACCACCGCTGAGCAGGTCCGCGAGCTTACCGCCGATCAAGCCAACCGGGGGTATCCCGTCCGCCTGCGGGCCGTCGTTACCTATGTCGATTTTGCCGTCGGCGACTTCTTTGCGCAGGACGCCACCGCCGGCATTTACGTCAACGAAACCAACCGAAACCTTCACATCCGACCAGGGGAATTGCTCGCAATCGAAGGGGTAACGGAGGAACCGGACTTCGCTCCGCAGATTGTCAAGGCTCGATACCAGTTACTGGGTCAGGCGCCCCTCCCCCGGCCTAGTAAGGTGCGTTTAGGTGACCTGATGTCAACGCACGAAGACAGCCAGTGGGTGGAACTTGAAGGTATTGTGCAAGATGTAGTGCCGGATGGCGCCCACCTGAGTATGGAGGTGGTTAGTGATGGCAGGCGACTGCTTGTCAAGGTCATGGAGGCGGCGGGCTTGGACAAAGTCCGCCTCCTTGACAGCAAGGTGAAAATCACAGGCGTCTGTGCTTCGGCGTACAATCGGAACAACCAGTTAGTCGGCGTATGGCTGGCCGTGCCCACCTCCCAACAGATCAGCGTTGAGGAATTGCCGTTGGCCGATCCCTTCTCGGTGCCGGTCCGGCCGATCGGCAGCCTGATGGCCTTCACGGTCTGGAACGCTTCCGAGCACAGGGTCCACGTGCAAGGCACGGTGACCCTCCAGCGACCAAAGGGCGTCTTTGTTCAGGATGGCCGCCAAGGACTCTACATTCCCGGGTTGCCCAATGCGCCGCTCCAGCCCGGCGACCGTGTGGATGTGGTCGGGTTCGCCGATATGGGCGATTATACTCCGGTGCTTCGGCACGCCCTCTACCGGCGAAGCGGGAGTGCACCGGTTCCACCGCCGATTGCTGTGACTGCCGGGGAGTTGCTTTCTGGCGCCTTCGACACTGTCCGGGTGCGCGTGGATGCGACCTTGCGCGACGTGAGACCTAGCGAGACCGACCGCACGCTGGTGCTGGAGGACGGGGACGTAATATTTGAGGCGAGGATCGCTGCGAACAAGGCCGACAGGGATTGGTTGCGGCTGCTGGGAAGCCGAGTGAGGCTGACGGGGATCTGTTCCGTGAACGTGGACCGTAATCACACCCCGGACACTTTCAACATACTTTTTGACTCGCCGGACAGCGTCATTGTGCTGGCAAGGCCTTCGTGGTGGACATTCCGAAACACCGGGGCGGTCCTCGCCTCGCTGGCTGGGCTCATCATTGCCATCGGCGCTTGGGTGGTGGTGCTACGTCGCCGCGTTCGTGAACAAACCGAGCTTGTCAGGCGCCGCCTGGAGAGCGAATCGGCCCTGGAACGGCGATATCAATACGTCGCCCGCGCCACCAACGATACGATTTGGGACTGGGATCTGGTGACGCAGGCCGTCACTTGGAATAGCGGGATTCGAAACACCTTTCGGTACGCGACCGGCGAAGTTCGGCCGGGCGTCGGCTGGCACAGCGAGCGCCTGCATCCGGATGACCGCGAGCGGGTGGAACAAAGCCTCCAAGCGGCAATCGCCGGCGGCGGCGAGACGTGGTCCGCGGAGTACCGGTTCCTGTGCGGTGACGGGCACTACGCTTACGTCCTGGATCGGGGCTACGTGATGCGCGACGACTCGGGCCGGGCGGTCCGAATGATCGGCGCCATGATGGACCTTACCGACCGCAAACGAGTCGAGAAAGACACGCAAGCGGCGAAAGAGGCGGCGGAGGCAGCGAACCGGGCCAAGAGTGAGTTTGTGGCGAACATGAGCCATGAAATTCGCACACCCATGAACGGCGTTCTGGGAATGACGGATCTCCTCCTGGGCACGGAATTGGACTCCGAACAGCGCGAATACGCCGGAATGGTCAGGACTTCCGCTGAGTCGCTGCTCACGATCGTTAACGACATCCTGAATTACTCCAAGCTTGAGGCCGGGAAATTCGAACTGGAGACCATCGATTTCAAGCTGAGAAGCAGCATCGAGTCGGCGCTGAAGACGCTGGCGCCTCGCGCTCATCAGAAAGGTTTGGAATTGAATTGCAGCATCGATCCCGACGTGCCCGACGCACTGCTAGGCGACCCCAGCCGGCTGCGCCAGATCCTCGTCAACCTGATAGGCAACTCGCTGAAATTCACGGAAAAAGGCGAGATCAATTTGGGGGTGCAAAGAGAGTCCGGGGATGACGCGGTCACGAGCCTTCACTTCTTTGTACAGGATACGGGTATGGGCATTCCGCACGAGAAGCTCTCGCACATCTTTGAGGCCTTCACGCAAGCGGATGGCTCGACCACCCGTCGCTTTGGGGGCACAGGTTTGGGATTGACGATTTCCCGCCAACTCGCGCACATGATGGGCGGTCGAATCTGGGTGGAAAGCGCCCCCGGCCAAGGGAGTACGTTTCATTTCACGGCGACCTTCGGCAATTGCGAAACGGCCGGTTCTCCCCTGCCGCTGGAGAAAGCTCAACTGCAAGGAATGCGGGTGCTGGTGGTGGACGACAATTTGACGAATCGTTCCATTCTTGAAGGTCTGCTTGCCGGCTGGGGAATGAAGCCGACGCTGGCAGCAGACGGCTCGGAAGCGCTGCGAATCCTCGCGCAGAAGCGGGAAGCTAACGAGCCGTTTACGCTGGTTCTGACGGACGCCACCATGCCGGAAATGGACGGATTCCAGCTTGCCGAGCAGATCCGTCAGCACCCCGAGCTTTCGGGCTCCGCGATCCTAATGCTGACTTCGGCGGGACAGCGAGGCGACGCGGCCCGTTGCCGGGGACTGGGACTGGAAGGCTACCTCACCAAGCCGGTCAGTCAATCGGAATTGCTGGAGGCCGTTTTGCGGGTGGCGGGCACGACGAAGCGCCCGGCGGCGAAACCGGCGCTGGTGACCCGCCATTTGTTGCGGGAGGAGGGATCGGCGTTGCGCATTCTGCTCGCCGAGGACAACGCGGTGAACCAGCTTCTGGCCCTGCGGGTGTTGGAGAAACAGGGTCACCATGTGGTCACCGCGGGTAACGGGCGGGCGGTGCTGGAGCTACTCGAAAAGGCGACGTTCGACCTGGTCCTGATGGACATCCAAATGCCGGAGATGGATGGGTTCGAAGCCACAGCGATCATTCGAAAAGAAGAGGCCTCCACCGGAAAACACCTTCCGATCATCGCCATGACCGCTCACGCCATGGAGGGCGATCGCGAGCGCTGCCTTGCTGCCGGCATGGACGGCTACGTCTCGAAACCCATCCGGCCCGAAGATCTGAGGGACGCCATCGCCAAGCTGGGTCGACCTCCCGCCCTCGCCGAGGTGGCAGCCACAGCGAAGCGACCGGAGCGGGAGCCGATCGATGCCGCGTCAGCTCTGGCGCGTGCGGGAGGGAACGTCGAACTGCTAAAGGAGATGGTGGCGGTGTTCCTGAGGGAACTTCCCGTATTGATGGCGAACCTTCGCGAGGCGGTTTTAGCGGCGGATGGCCGAGCCACGGAACGCGCCGCACATAAACTCAAGGGATGCGTAAGCAATTTCACCGCGCGGCCGGCCTTCGCGGCAGCCTCGAAGTTGGAGGCTCTGGGCCGGGCGGGCAGCCTGGCGGAAGCGGCACCGGCCTATGCTGAATTGGAAAAGGAAATCGCTCGTCTCAAATTGGCTGTTGCAAGTTTGCCCGGCCTCGAAACGTGCCCATGAAAGCCCTCATTGCCACGGGGTGGAACTTACGGATGAAGTTCATCCGCGGCAATTGCAGGGGGCTCATGCCCAACCATAGCGCTTCTCTTAAGGCCTGAAAGTTACTCCAGTGATCGTGATCGATGCGATAGGCGGCAATGACGGCGCCCGTGCGGTCCGCTCCGCGACGGCAGTGCACAAACACCGCGCCCGCCGTACCATCTTCCAGCAGCCCGAGAATCTTAGTAATCTCCGCCTCAGTCGGAGGGGTAAAGCCGCCCATGGGGACGTTTACATATCTCATGCCCAGGGAAGTAACAACACGCGCTTCCGCCGATGACCGTTCACCGTTTCGCCGTAAATCCACTACGGTCGCGATGCCGATCTTCGCGAGGTACTTAAACCCCGCGGTGGTTGGCTGCGCTCCGCGGTAGACGTGTTCATCAACCTGGTGGAAGTTGCCGATTCCTTGCGTCGAGCAACCGGCAATCGCCGGCAGGCTGAAGATAAGAACGGCAGCACGAAGGCTGCGACTAAATTTGGACATTCGACTCCGCTCCCGAACCGGGAGATGACCATCCCATTGTTGGATGCCGCTGATTTGCCGGGGTTGCAGTGAGTAACAGCCATGGACTATGCCCCATCTGGGGCCTTTTCCCTTGGGGCACAATTCCCCGCGAATCCTGGCAGAGACAACTGGGCGGCCGTCAGGGCTCAGCCGCCGAAGAAGCTGCGGGCCATGGCTTCACGCTCTTTCAAGCCTTCGCCTTCGAACTCGCTTACCACCTGTTCCAGTAAGCTCGGAACCTCCAGGTCCTGCGGGCACTTCTGGACACAATCCATGCAGTGCGAACACAGCGACGCGTAGCCAGGCCGGCCCGTCATGATCCCTCCCATGCGCACGACGTAGAGGAATGCTGCCTGCTGCTTTTGGCCGAACGTGTGAAAGCTGTTGAGCGTTGCAAAGCACTCGGGGATATTGACGCCTGAGGGGCAGGGCTGGCAGTATCCGCAGCCCGTACAACCGACCTTCATGATTTCGCGGTATTTCTTGCCTACTCTCGAGATAAGCCCGACTTCGGCATCGGTGAGTGAGTCGGGCCGGGCATCCTCGGCGATCCTGAGGTTCTCTTTCACTTGCGCCTCGTCGCTCATCCCCGATAGCACCACGCTCACTTCCGGGTGGTTCCAAACCCATCGCAGAGCCCACTCGGCGGGAGTCCGCCGACTTGCAGCTTCCTGCCAGAGCGCGTCGATGGCCGGAGGTTGTGGCGAAGCCGCCAGCGCACCACCGCGCAGAGGTTCCATGACGATCACGCCGAGGCCCTTCGATGCGGCGTACTTTAGCCCTTCGGTCCCGGCCTGGTTCTCCTCGTCGAGATAGTTATATTGAATCTGGCAGAACTTCCATGGATAGGCGTCAACGATACGCTTAAAATCCTCTCGGAGCCCATGAAATGAGAAGCCGGTATTCACGATTCGTCCGTCCGCCTGCGCCCGGTCGAGAAACTCCGCGACGCCCAGTGCGGCCACTCGGTCCCAAGTGGTTCCATTAACCGAGTGGACCAAATAGTAGTCGATCCGCGGCGTCGCAAGTTTCTTGAGCTGCGCGTCAAGAAAGCGGTCCATATCCGCGCGGCTTTCGACGAGCCATGCCGGCAGTTTTGTGGCAAGCTTCACCCGCTCCCGATAACCGCCGGCGAGGACGCGGCCGACAAAGGGTTCGCTCTCACCTCCATGATAGGGCCAAGCCGTATCGATGTAGTTCACGCCGTGATCGATGGCATAACGGATCTGGGCTGCTGCCCGCTCTTCGTCGATCCGGTCCTTCTTCTGTGCCAGACGCATGCAGCCGAACCCTAGAATCGACAGTCGATCACCCGTTTTCGTTACCTTCTTGTACAGCATGAGTTCTCCTCTTTATAAATGAAGGATAATTTGTCAGGGTCATTCAGTGCCCCCCTTAAAACTGTAGCAGAAAGGTCGCCGATCGCCGCGAGAAGTTACGTTTAGCTGCAATGACCGCGCGTGCCGGTTGTTCGGGAAAAACCGCCGGAAAAAAACGGAAGCCCCGCAGCGAGGTTCCAAAGAGCTCGAGTTCCATGCCGCCGAGGAACGGCGCGAGCGGTGGATAAACCGCGTAGCCCCAAGCCGGGTGGCGTGCGTCATCCAAGTTGGAGAACTCGCCGCGGAGAAATCCGCACTGACCGTTGGTGAGAAAGACCCTATGGAGATATAGGTAAGGGCGCCCGTACGCGAAGCATCGATGGATCACGCCATATCCGCAACGGCAGCACATCCGCCCGACAATTGTGTCCAGCGTCAGTCAGGTGTATGTTAAGGGTCAGGCCGCAGGTTGAGTATGGGTATTCCGGCAGGTTTTGGCGGTGTATCCGAGACAGTGATTCCGCACTGCAAGTCGATCTTGCGTCTGACGGCGATCCTCGGCTGTCTCGCGCTGGCTCTGCCGATAGGGGCCCAGGGCCACCAAGTTCCACGTTCCATCCACGACCTTCCTACCCTGACGCGAGCCGTGCAGATTCACCAACTTACCCAGGAACAGGCCAACCGCGGCTACCCGATACATTTACGGGCCGTGGTCACCTACTTCGATCCCGACGGCCCGGACGTGTTCGCACGGGAAAGCTCCAGCGACCCTCCATCGCCCGACATGTTCGTGCAGGACTCGACTGCCGGCATTTGGGTCCACACCGTCCCCTTCGGGCCGAGCGCCCAGCCTGGCGAGCTCATCGAAATCGAGGGTGTTAGCGAAGCGCCTGACTTCGCCCCGCAGATCGGCAACCCGCACTGGAAGGTCGTCGGACAGGCGCCGATGCCTATCCCTCATCATCCAACTTTCGAGCGCTTGGCCTCCACAGCGGAAGATAGCCAATGGGTGGAAGTGGAAGGCATTGTACGGTCTGCCCGCGAGTGGAGGGGATTTCTCGTTCTCAGCGTGGCCATGGGCGGCAGCCGGCTCAGAGTCTGGGTCCGCGACTACAATAAGGCGGCTCTTGGCCAACTTGTGGACGCGGAAGTTCGTCTTCGCGGAGTCTGCGGCGCTCTCTTTGACCAGAAAAACAGGATCGTCGGAGTCTTGCTGTATATTCCGAGCCTCAAGGACGTAGACGTGACCAAGCCGGCGCCGGCGGATCCGTTCGCCGTCCCGGTGCAGCCTATTCTTCGCCTTCAGCAATTTGCATCCGGAAGCACGCTGGGTCATCGCGTCCATGTGCGAGGTGTTGTCAGCTTTCAGCAACCAGGGAACCTGCTTTACATCGCCGATGGGCCCATTGGACTTCGCGTTGAGACCCGGCAGTCTACGCCGCTCCACCCAGGCGATCGAGTGGATGTGCTTGGGTTTACCGACGTCTCCGACCTCAAGCCGCTTATGGAAGATGCTACGTTCCGCCTGATCGGCAGGGGCCCGGAGCTTGCCCCCCTCCCGGTGACTGCGAAGCGATTGCTCGAAAGCGACTACGACTCGCAGTTAGTATCCGTCGAGGCATTCCTGCTGGAAGAGTCTTATCTTCCGGGCTCTCAAACGCTGGTCCTGCAGGACGGCGGCCTCATCTTCAACGCAGCCATGGCCATCGACGCGCTTGACCGCAAGCTGGGCTCGCTGCGTGCCGGCAGCCGCCTGCGGGTGACCGGGATCTGTCTGGAGGATAAGGACGAGAGTGGAAGGAACCAGTCGTTTCGCATCATCTTCGAGGGCCCTGAGAACATCTTTACTATCAGCCAGCCTCCCTGGTGGACGCTGGAGCATGCCTTCGAGGTGCTGGGAGGGGTTGGCTTGTTTCTCCTGGCCGCGCTGCTCTGGGCAGTTGTCCTGCGTCGGCGGGTACGGCAGCAGACTGCGATAATCCGGCAGGCGAAGGAGGTTGCCGAAGCTGCCAGCAAGGCCAAGAGTGAGTTTGTGGCGAATATGAGTCATGAAATTCGTACTCCCATGAATGGCGTCCTGGGAATGACGGATCTCCTTCTGGATACGGAACTGGACCCTGAGCAGCGTGAATATGCCGGCACGGTCAGGAATTCCGCCGATTTGCTGCTGACTATCGTTAACGACATTCTGGATTTCTCCAAGATTGAAGCCGGCAAGGTTGAACTCGAAAGGATTGATTTCAAGTTGCGAAGCAGCATCGAGTCGGACGTGAAGACGCTGGCGCCGCGCGCTCACGAGAAAGGCTTGGAATTGAACTGCAGCATCGATCCCGGCGTTCCCGACGCACTGCTGGGCGACCCCACCCGGCTGCGCCAGATTCTGGTCAACCTACTCGGCAACTCCTTGAAATTCACGGACAAAGGCGAAATCAACCTGGCGGTGCAGAGGGAGTCCGGAGAGGACGCGGTTACGAGCCTTCACTTCAGCGTGCAGGACACGGGTATCGGCATCCCTAACGCGAAGCAGGCCCGCATTTTTGACGCATTCACGCAGGCAGATGGCTCGACCACCCGGCGCTTTGGGGGAACGGGTTTGGGATTGACGATTTCCCGCCAGCTCGTGCTCATGATGGGAGGCCGTATCTGGGTCGAAAGCGCCCCGGGCAAGGGGAGCACCTTCCATTTCACGGCGACTTTCGGTGTTTCTGAAGCCGCGGCATCTGCGCCGCCCGTCGAGAGGTCCGAACTGCAAGGAATGCGGGTGCTGGTGGTGGACGACAATTTGACGAATCGCCGCATTCTTGAAGGCCTGCTTGCAGATTTGGGCATGAAGCCGGCGCTGGCAGCAGACGGCTCCGGCGCTCTACGAATCCTCGCGCAGGCGCGGGAAGCTAACGAGCCGTTCACGCTGGTTCTGACCGATGCCACCATGCCGGAAATGGACGGATTCCAACTCGCCGAGCAGATCCGTCGGCATCCAGAGCTTTCGGGCACTGCGATCCTGATGCTGACTTCGGCAGGACAGCGCGGTGACGCGGCCCGTTGCCGCGAAGTGGGACTCGAAGGCTACCTCACCAAGCCGGTCAGTCAATCGGAATTGCTGGAAGCCGTTTTGCGAGTGGCGGGCCCGCAGCGTCAGGAAGCGAAGCCGGCGCTAGTGACCCGCCACTCCTTGCGGGAGGATCTGAGGTCGTTGCGCATTCTGCTCGCCGAAGATAACGCGGTGAACCAGCTTCTGGCCTCGCGGTTGTTGGAGAAGCAGGGACACCACGTGGTCACCGCCGGTAATGGGCGAGCGGCGCTGGAGCAACTGCGAAAGGCGACGTTCGACCTGGTCCTCATGGATATCCAGATGCCAGAGATGGACGGGTTCGAAGCCACGGCGATCATTCGCAGAGAGGAAGAATCGAGCGGGAAACATCTGCCGATCATCGCGATGACCGCCCATGCCATGGAGGGCGATCGCGAGCGCTGCCTTGCTTCCGGCATGGACGGCTACGTCTCGAAACCCATCCGCACCGATCATTTGATAGACGCCATCGAGAAGCTCCGTCAGTCTCCCGCAGACGCCGAAGCGGCAAGAACGCCGAGGCGACTATAGCCGAAGCCGATCGACTGGCGACCGACACTCACTTGCAAGCCACGTCCTCCTCTGTCACCATGAACAACTCATGCGATGGATTGACTCACCTGTTGACGCAGAATCTGTCCGGCGCCTCGCGCACGAAGTGAAGGTTTCGCCGCTGGTGGCGCGCTTGCTTGTGCAGCGAGGGCTGGCGGAGCCTTCGGAAGCGGAGGCGTTTCTTCATCCCAGCCTCGCGCAACTCCACGCTCCGGGGCTCATGGCCGGGATGCAAGAGGCCGTTTGGCGTTTGCGCCGGGCCGTGGAGCAACACGAGAAGATCCTGATCTATGGTGACTACGATGTGGACGGCACCATGGCGGTGGTGGTGCTGCTCACTGCGTTGCGCATGTTGGGCGCCCAAGTGGAGACGTACGTCCCCCATCGGCTCACCGATGGTTACGGCATGAGGGTGCCCGTGGTCGAGGAGGCCGCGGCCAACGACGTTCGCGTGGTGATCAGCGTAGACACCGGCATTCGCGAGCACACCGTCTTGACGCGGGCGCGCGAATTAGGCGTGGATTGCATTGTGACCGACCATCATCTCCCCGACGGCCACTTGCCCCCCGCCTGTGCAATTCTGAATCCGCGCCGCACGGACTGCGCTTATCCGGAGAAATCACTGGCAGGCGTGGGCGTCGCCTTCAAGCTGGCACAGGCGCTGCTGGGCGAGCGGCTCACTCCGCGGCTGCTTCAATCCTTCCTAAAAATCGTCGCGATCGGTACGATTGCGGACGTTGTTCCCCTGCTCGGCGAAAATCGCGTTATCGCCCGCTTCGGCCTGGAGGGTCTGCGGCAACCGGCGCAAGCAGGCCTGGCGGCGCTGATAGAGCTTTCGGGTCTCGAGGGCAAAGCCATTAGCGCCGGGGACGTGGGATTTCGACTGGCGCCGCGCCTGAATGCCGCCGGGCGCATGGAAAATGCTCGCGATGTCATCGACTTATTCACGCTGGCCGATGCCGCCCGCACGCGCGAAATTGCCGAACGGCTGGAACGCTTGAATCGCGAACGGCAGCGGGTGGAGGAAGAGATCCTGCGCGAGATTTTGGCGCAGATCGAGCGGCGCGCCGGCCTCACGGAGCAATACACTTTGGTGCTAGCGGGCAAGGGATGGCACCGCGGCGTCATCGGCATTGTGGCGCAGCGCGTGGTGGAGCGGTATCATCGTCCCACGCTCGTGATTGGAATCGAAGACGGGGTGGGCGTGGGCTCGGGGCGTACTCTCAAGTGTTTTCACTTGCTGGATGCTCTTACCGCGGTCGCGGACGTCTTCCAGCGATTCGGTGGACATGCGCAGGCAGCGGGCTTCGCCTTGGCGGTAGAGCAAATTCCGGAACTCACTCGGCGCTTTGAGGAATACGCGCGCAGTATCCTTGTAGCGGCGGACTTGGAGCCGGTGTTACGGGTAGACGCGCCGCTCAGTCTCGGAGACGTGGACTGGCCGCTTTACGAGGAGATTGTGCAGCTTGAGCCCTTCGGCATGGGAAACCCCACTCCGGTGTTTGGCGCCTGCGGTGTGCCGTTGCTGGCCACACCACGTATCCTACAGGATAAGCATCTAAAATTAAGAGTAGGAAATGGAGCGCGCACGCTGGACGCTCTCGGCTGGGGTTGGGCGGCGCGGACGCCGTCGCTCGCAGCCGGACAGCGGGTGGATTTGGCTTTCACACTCGAGCAGAATAACTACCAGGATATAGCCAGCCTGCAGCTCGTTATCAAGGATCTAATGACGGTCGACGGTCGTGGGGTTTGAGGCTGTAGCGGTGAGTTTACCTCGCCATCCGGCGGCGTAAGGCCGCCGCTACACCAGAAAAGGAAATCGTGGCAACCCGGGGAATAGGGCTGGAACGGGCTCGGCGCCAAAGGTGGCTGACCGGTCTGGTAGTGGGAGGTATTTCGGTGACGGCGCTGGCCGTCGGCCTGACCTACTGGGTCAGTACAACTCGCCGAACCGCGCCGGTGCAAAGCCTTCCGAGTCCCGCCCCGGATGTCCATCAACAGGCATCGGGCTATACGTTTACGCGCTCCGATCAGGGGCGCGCGGTTTTCACCGTCCATGCCGGCCGCACAGTGGCTTATCGACAGAATAAGGCCACTACTCTGGAAGACGTGACCGTGGAGGTTTTCGGGCGCAAGGGAGAAAACAGCGACATCTTGCGGACGCACCGGTGTGAGTACAACCCCGTGTCGGGCGACTTCTTAAGCTCAGGACCGGTGGAGATTGAATTGAGCGCGCACTCCAGCGATCTGCCAGGCTCCGGTTTGCGGGGCAAGCACCGGGTGGTGCTGGAAACATCCAAAGTTGCCTACCATCAGGGAGACCAACTGGCCGAGACGGATGAGCCGGTTAAGTTCCGCATGGGGCCCGCCTCCGGCACCGCAGTGGGCATGGTTTATGCCACCAGCGACGGTTGGGTCGAGTTGAAGCATAACGTTGCGGCGGACCTGCCACAGGGTACCGAGAAGGCTCCCCAGCCGCCGATCCACCTGACGGCTTCCGCGTTGCGTTATGACAAGGACGGCGGACTGGTTAACTTGGCCGGCCCGGTGCAGGTAACCGAGGGGAACCGCCGCGCAGTATCGGAGAACGCCACGATCGAACTCAACGACCAGAATCGTGTTTCGCGGGTCAATTTGGACGGCAACGCGCAGGCTTTCGATATCAGTTCGCTCCGCAGCGTCAAGGTTACCGGCGACCGAGTGCAGGGTGATTTTGATGCCGCCTCCGGCGAATTGCGCCACCTCAGCGCGCAGAAGCACGTGGTGGGCGAATCCAAGGGCAAAGGAAATACCAATAGCCTCACGGCCGAGCGATTTGACCTGGATTTGGGCGGTAAGCATCCGCAGCCGCTCCGCGGCGTGGCCACGGGAGACGTTCACATCAATTTGGAATCTCAACCCGTGCTCGACGTTCCAGGGAAAACTCCGACGAGCACAAGTCCGGAGAAGAAGACCCTGACGGCGTCGAAGGTTCGGTTTGGATTCCGCCCCGACACACACGGATTGAAGGACGCGGAAACCGCCGGCCCTGGAACGCTCCTCGTCACCCCTACCGATCCGAAAACCGGTGAGAAGGTCATCACCGCCGGGCAATATCTCATGACGTTTGACGCGCACAGCAACATCGAATCCCTGCGCGGACTCGCTCCCACGCAGGTGCTGTTCCGCCCGCCTGCCACAGCGCCCGCCGGGGCCACAACCCAACAGAGTCAGGCCGACCGCATGGACGCGCTGTTTGACGCAGGCACGCATACGCTGCGCGAAGTCCGGCAAACCGGAAACTACCGGTACCGCGATGGCGACCGCCAGGCAAGCGCAGACGAGGGACACTATGATGCCCAGGCGCAGACCCTGCTGCTTCTCGGCCATCCCCAGGTGTGGGACACCAACACACGGATTAAATGTCAGAAGATAACGATCGACACGCGCACCGATACCTCCATCGGTGAAGGTCATGTGCAAGCCACTCACGTGCCCAGTCCGGCGCCCGGCGCCCCTGCGGCCACCGCTCCGGCATTGCCCACGAATGTGTTGGCCGACAAGATGGTGGCGCGACGGCAGAGCCAAACTGTCCATTATGAAGGACACGTACGCGCTTGGCAGGGAACGGACGTCGTGGAATCCTCGGCGCTGGATGTGTACCGCACCCAGAAGCGCGTTAGTTCGGGTTCGCAGGTGACCACCAGCTATCTACAGCCCGCCTCAATGCTCAGCGGGCAGGGGACTACCGCCCATTCTCCCGGAGAGACGCGGCCCGTGACCGTCCATGCCGACTTTTTGGAGTATTTCGACCAAGGCCGGCGCGCTCGCTACCATGGCAATGTACGCCTAGTGACAGAAAGCACCATTCTACAATCTGACCGTTTGGACGTTTATTTTACCCAGGGAGACACGGTTGAAGGCTCGGAAGTCGATCACGCGGAAGCGGACGGCCACGTAAAAGTCACGCAACCCGGACGGGTGGGGACCGGCGACCACGCGGAGTACTATGCCGGACCGGGAAAGATCGTCCTTACCGGTGGTCCACCGACCTTAATTGATGATAGGAAGGGGTCTACGACGGGTCAGCGTTTGACATTCTTCATTCACGATGATAGGCTTTTCGTGGATGGAGGTGACAAGTTGCCCTCATTATCTAAGCACCGTGTCGCACCATGAGCGACAATGCAGATTCTCTCCACAGCAGATCTAACGAAGTCTTACAAGGGCCGCAAGGTTGTTGATGACATTAACCTTAGGATCGCTCAGGGAGAGGTGGTGGGTTTGCTCGGGCCCAACGGCGCGGGCAAAACAACGACATTTTATATCATTGTGGGCCTGACGAGTCCCGACGCGGGCCAGGTCCTTCTCGACGGAGTGGACATCACCAATTTCCCGATGTATATCCGGGCGAGAGAAGGCATTAGCTACCTACCCCAAGAGCCCTCCATATTTCGCAAACTTACTGTGGAAGAGAATATAATGGCAGTGCTGGAGACGCGGTCATTGACGGCGGACCGTCGCCGGGCGCGCTTGGAGGAACTGATTGAGGATTTGGGTCTTCAGCAAGTTCGCCGGAGTTACGGCTATCTGCTCTCGGGAGGAGAAAGGCGGCGCGTGGAAATTGCCCGCTCGATGGTGATTTCCCCGTCCTTTATTCTCCTTGACGAACCGTTCTCCGGAATTGACCCATTGACGGTTCTCGATATTCAGAAGATCATAGTTCGGTTGAAGGAATCCGGAATTGGTGTGCTGGTGACAGATCATAACGTGCGCGAGACCTTGCAAGTTACTGACCGCGCCTACATCATCAACAACGGACGAATTTTCCGCGCCGGCTCGCCGGAAGAACTCGGCAATGATGCAGAAGTCAGGCGCGTGTACTTGGGTGACTCGTTTCGCCTGGCGATGTAAGAGCAGTGGATAGTGGTTAGTGGCGAGTGGTTAGTGACAGGCAGACGGAAATTGGAAACTAGAAACTTGAAATTAGGCGAAAGTTTTGAATTTCCAGTTTCGAGTTTCCAGTTTCGAATTTCGGCTCTTTCTGGCTAGCCACTAAACACTAGCCACTAGGCTGCTTTTGAGAAATTATGGGTGGTCCTTCTCCCAGAATCGGTCTGAACCTCAAGGTGGCGCAGAAGCAAATTCTGACGCCGGGCCTCGTTCAGATGGTCAGCGTCCTCGCGCTCAACAAGCTTGAGCTGCGCGAGATGATCAATCAGGAGATGGTTGCCAACCCCGTGCTGGAAGAAGTGCCCGAGGACGTCCCGACCCTCGAAGAAGTGGCCAAGAAGACCGAAGCGGAGAAACCCGCCACTCCTTCAACTGAGCATCCCGCGCAAAACGGTGACCACCAGGACTCTTTCGAGGAAATCGACTTCGGTTCTTTCTTCGACGATTACCTCGATCCGGGCTATAAGTCGCCTGCCGCCGAGGTGATCGAGAAACCCTCCTTTGAGAACTTCTTATCCCAGCCTACGTCCCTTTCAGACCATCTGGAATGGCAATTAAGCTTGTCGATTTGCTCGGACGAAGTGCGCGAAGCCGGCCATTCCATTATCGGCAACTTGAACGAGGATGGTTATCTCCCGACCACATTAGAAGAGATTGCTCAGTCAGGCGGGCATCAGCTTGCGCAGGTGGAAGAAGCGCTCGCTCTCGTGCAGTTGTTTGACCCGCTGGGAGTGGCCGCTCGGGACGTGCGCGAATGCCTACTGATCCAGTTGCGTACCCTTGCCCCCGACAATACCCTGGCCCAGCAGATTGTTTCCGACCACCTCAAGCAGCTTCAGAACAAACAGTATCGCGAGATTGCGCGAGCCCTCGACCGGCCGGTGAAGGCGGTGGAGCGTTGCGTGGAGATCATTCGCAAGCTTAACCCACGCCCCGGGCAGCCCTTCAGCAATTCGCAAACGCGTTTGATTGAGCCCGATGTGGCGTTTGTCCGCAACGGCGAGGGGTATCAGGTGGTTCTGAATGAGGATGGCCTTCCGCAGCTTCGTCTCAGCCACCACTACCGGCGCATGTTGGGTGAAGACGGCACCACGCGCGAGGTGCGCAACTACGTGAAGGAGCGGTTTACCTCCGCCATTCAGCTTATCAAGAACATCGAGCAGCGCAAGCAGACTATCATTCGGGTTTGCGAGGCGATCATCCGGCGCCAGAAGGAATTTCTCGACAAAGGCATCGACCAACTGCGGCCCATGATGATCAAGGAAGTGGCGGAAGAAGTGGGCGTGCATCCTTCCACCGTCAGCCGCGCCGTGGCCAACAAATACGCCCATACACCCCAGGGCGTTTACGAACTTCGCTATTTCTTTTCCGAGGCCGTCCAAGGACCGGCGGGCGGCCTGACTTCTTTGATCAATCTTAAACGGCTGGTGAAAAAAATGATCGAGGAAGAAGAATCGGTACATCCCTTAACCGACGAACAGATTACTCACCGTCTTCGCGATGTGGGCTACTGTGTGACGCGTCGCACCGTGGCCAAATATCGCGAAGACATGCGAATCCCAAGTACCCACCAACGTCGGGTCAAAGCGTGAAGAAATTAGTGACGAGTGACAAGTGACGAGTGACGAGCAAAACGGACCTACCGGCGAGTGCCGGGGCCGCTTGCTTGTCACTCGCCACTTGCCACTGCTTTTAGGAGGTGGCGTCATGTACATTGATTTTACCGGTCGGCAAGTGGAAGTCAGTACGGATCTGCGCCGCTACACGCAGGAGCGCTTCAGAAAAATCGCTCGCTTGCTTGGGGAAGAGTTCGGCGTGCACGTTATCCTCACCGCGGAAAAACATCGTCGAATTGCGGAACTCACTCTAAAATTTCATGACCATACGGTAGTCGGCGTAGAAGAGACCGGTGACATCCGGATGTCTATTAACGGGGCGATCGACAAGCTGGCCCGGCAAGCCGTGCGACTGGTGGAGCGCCGCCGCACCGGCAAGCGCCGGCCCAAACCCACTGCCGCCGTCCTGGTGAATGTTCTGGGGGCTGGACAGGTGGATCACGACGAACATCGCATCGTCCATTCTGAGCGCCTTCCGCTAAAACCCATGAGTGTTGAGGAGGCCGTCGAGGCCCTTGACCGCTCGCACGCCGGCGCCGTGGTCTTCCGCAATCCCGAAAGCGAACGGGTAAACGTGATCTACCATCGCCCCGATGGCCACTTGGGTCTTATCGAGCCGGAACCGTGAAGAGCAGTAGGCAGTAAGCAACAGGCAGAAGCCGGAATACAACCAGGACGAATGCCATCGTTGCCTTCCGGGGTTAGGCATCACCACTCGGCTGGCCCCGATCTCGATTATTCATAACGCAGGGCGACCATGGGATCCAGGCGGCTGGCGCGTAACGCCGGCAAATACCCCGCCGCGCAAGCCACCAGCGCGAGTCCAGCCGTAGACAATGCCAGCGTTGATGGATCGTGCGCCGACAGGCCGTAGAGTTGGGTTGCCACCATCCGCATGAGCGCCAAAGCCGCGGGCACGCCGACGGCGATTCCGACCACCACAAGCAGCAACACATCGCGCATCACCATCCACACAACAGTTGACGGTGCGGCCCCTAGCCCAACTTCCACATCTGGTGGGATGAGATGTTGTATTTACAATAGGTTGCGATTTCATTCCGTCACTATGGAGAGAGGTCGTGCCAAGTTCTCACGGGTTTCATGACCTCCGAGGGGATCTTC
>JBKQVI010000454.1:0-6343 GCA_052139985.1 Terriglobia bacterium | reverse complement strand
CGCACCTGAAACGGCTCGACGGGGTGGAAAACGTCTGTGAATTCTGGCGTGGCTGTTGGCGTTATTTGGGAGACATAGGCGTAGTCAATGTCGTGATCGCGGCGGTTAAGCAAATTCAAAAAATCGGCCGAAACGCGCCATGTGTTGTTAATTTTATAACCAACCTCCGCATTGAGCAACGCCGTTGTCTTTGAGCGATAAATTGCGTCGGACGTCAAATAGCGCGGGCCAAAGTCGCGCAGGCGCAAACTCGCCGAAAAGCGTTTGAGATCGTGCAGCGTGATGCCCGATGAAATCACCCACCCAACCGCTTCGGGCACCCACTTACCACCCGGACCTTGCTCAAAATTGCCGCCCCCGATCGACACCAGCCCATAGCAATCCGAGTTTGCTGCGCAAAGCTGGCCCTTCCCGGTGATGTACGTCGCATCAGCGGGGTCTAATTCGGTAAAACGGGCGCGGGAGTCCGCCATGTCAAAATCAAAAGCCCAATGCTGCCGTGGGGTGTAGTAATTCGCCCATTCGACGCCATAGCGGTTACTCGACTGTTCGGAGGGAACCGTGCCTCCGGTGTCGCCATCCTGCTCCAGTTCGGAATTACTGTGGAGATACCAGAGCGAAAGGGTGCTTTGCAGATGGGGGACGGCCATAGTGCGCACGCCGGCTTCCGCGCCTTTGGTTTGGATCAGAAGGGGAATTTTTGCGCAGAGCGTATTGGGGTAAGGATAGTCCGGCGAAACCGGTTCATAGTTTTGCGTTGCGCCACGCACGTCGTTGCTGTGGAAACTGAATCCGCCCTGTGCGTAGAACTCAGTATTGGACCACGGGCCGAAAATCAAACCTGCTTTGGGGCTGGGCAGGAACTTGGTGACCGAGCCGGAATTGCGGGGGTCGGAAAAGCTGGTGATGACACCTTTGTCCTCGTCGCCACGCAGGGCCAGGCCCGAGCGGAATTTGTTCGCCCACTGGATTTTATTTTCCACATAGAAACTTCCCAGCGTGTCCGTAAATTTATTCACATCCGTGTCCGCGGGCAAAAAACCGTTAGGCTCGCCGGGATAGGGAGCGAGAACATCTTCTTTGTCCACGCGCACGCGATTTTCCGCCCGGTAAAGGCCGTTGCTGATCCAATCGTTGCGGAGCTGCAGGCCGAACGAGTTTTCCACCCTGCGGCCCCACCATTGGCTCGAAACCGTGTGGCGTGCGTCCAGCCCACCCACCCAGCGCGTGTCGTGCTGTTCGAACTGGTCGCCCTTCACGGGGTCATACAGGTAGTAAGTGAAATCGGAAAACAGGTCCAGATCATAATAAAACCCGTAGGCCGTGATTTGCGTTACGGAATTTGCGCTGGTGTGATGCCATTCGCCCTGCAAACTATAACGCCCTGAATTGCCACCGTCAGCCGGGTTCAGGGCGCCGAAGAAACCCACGAGGGGCACGGCGTTATCGGGGATTTGATCGCTGGAGTTCCATTTTCCGTGGTAACCGCGGGCGGTGATGCTGAAACCATTGGCCTCTCCGCCTCGGCTGTAGGTTACCAGTTCGTTGAATTTGGCATAACCATCCGAATGCTTCCAGGGGCCGTCATCGTAATAGGCCTCTCCCCCGACCAGCAAATTGCCCAAGCCCAGCTTTTGCGATGCGCCGAAGGCGGCCCGCGCATAGCCATACATGCCGCCTTCGAGACTGAGGAAGGTCTGGGGCAGCGTCTTGAAAAACACCAGATCGGCATTTCCAGTCGAGCCATAGTTGCCGACATCGGCGTAATAAGGACCTTTCTGGAAATTTACTCGCTGCACAAGTTCGTCGATGACAGTGTTCATGTCCGAATACCCTTCGCCGTGCGCGTGCGACGGCAGGTTAAGCGGCATACCGTCGAGGAAAGTGGCGAAATCGGTGCCATGGTCGAGATTGAAGCCGCGCAAAAAATATTGGTTGGCCTTGCCGCCGCCGGCGTGCTGAGTGATGATGAGACCGGGTATCGTCTCCATAACCTCTCCCGCACGAAGAATCGGACGGTCTTGGATCTCCGTTGCGCCCACCGTACCCTGGGTGGCGGAAACGGCAATGCCGACAAGGTCGTCCGCCCGGCCATTCACGGTTATGGCGCTGCTCACGGCGCTCACCGCCAGAGAAATGCGCAGCGGGGCCGGCGCCTCGGTGGTTCCTAGGGTGACGGGAGTTTCTTTGGTTGCAAAACCGGGATTAGATACGACGAGTTGATAATTACCTGGCGAGAGTCGAGAAATTATAAAGGAGCCGTTCACGTCCGACTGTGTCGTTGCTTGTACAGTACCGTTCCCGCTTCGAACCTGCACGGTAGCCCCGGCAATCACCGCGCCAGACGCGTCAACGACCGTCCCCGATAGCTGAGGCGAATAGGTCTTATCACTCGTGGTGGCCGGCGTCTGTTCCTGCGCGGCAGCGAAGCGTGGAGTAATCTTAATCATTTTTGTACCGGAAGTCGCCGTGAAGCGAAGCGCTGGGCCGGAGACTGGCTTTCCCTGAGGATCCATCGGGCGGCCCGAAATAGGGCCGTCTGCCGCCCAGGAGCACGAGATTGCGGCAAAAAATAACGAGGTGAGAATCAGAAGCTTCATGATAACGGACCGCCTTTCGCGTGTTACTATTCTACCAAACGTGCTACTGGTTGCCAGCGTAACACGAACCATAATCTTGTGTCACGCATAAAGTAGCGCCGAATCGGAATATGGATAGTCGTGACGGTCACTTAATCTGGGCAGGGGCAACGACGTAAACATATTCCAGGGGTTCATCCCCGGTATTGGCGACGTTGTGGCGCGTCGAGGGAGGAATGTAGACGAACTCCGGCGCGGTGAAGGGGCGGGGCGACTGGCCTCCATTCGCGCTTCACCACGGCCCTGGAGAATCACCAAAGACTCCTCGTTCTTTCCCGTCGTGTGCCAGCCGACCGTTTCACCGGGATTCAGGCGAACGAACCCGCTGCGCATTCCCGCCGTCTGCGGCGCCCCGTGCAGCAGCGGGCAATCTCCCTCGGAACATTCGAGTGGCAGGGTGAGCGCCTGGGGCTTTGACGTCTGGGATGCGAGCGGGGAAAAGGTGCGTGTCGACAGAATTCCTGCGACGGCGAAGACGGTGGGACTAAAGCGTTTCATGTTTGCTCTCCTGGGCGGCCTGCGCTTTCCAGTAGCACGAATGTCCATATCGTAACACGTAGGGCAAGGCATTACCGTATTCACGTTAACGATGGAAAGAAGCCTCCTGCCGGAACAAATATCCGAACTCATCCCATCCCCCAAAGGCCGCTTCCCTGGTAGTATGGGAGCGGTTTCGAAAGGCTCTGTCCGTGTCTGAGGAGAAGATATGTCAACGTTGATTCGAACAGGAATTTCACTCGACAGCGAATTGCTGTTGCGATTCGACCGGGTCATTCATAAGAAGGGTTACAAAAATCGCTCGGAAGCCATTCGCGATCTGGTAAGGGACTATGCCGTGGCCGAGGACGTGGAAGAAAATCGCACGGTGGTGGGGACGTTGACGATGGTCTACGACCACCACCGCCCGAAGCTCTCGGAGCAGTTGATCGAGGCCCAACACCATGCTGAAAACAAAGTGCTGGCCGCAACACACGTCCACCTGGATCATCACAATTGCCTGGAAGTCATCATCATGCGGGGGCGCAGTTCCGAGGTCAGCCACCTTGCCGACCGGATTCTAAGCCTGCGGGGAGTGAAGCACGGCAAGTTGGTGCTCACCACCGAAGGGAAGGACTTCTAATCGCTTTTCCTCGCCCGTGCCCTCTCGCGCGAACCCGGGACGCACGCACTGAGCGCCGACGGCTGGCTATTTGTAAAGTGTGTAAAAGCTTTACAAGTAATTGTCTTGCTGGTTAAGCCGCTAAAAATACCGGTATGGTTGGCAACGCGCTGGGGTAGAATTCGAATCCAAGCGTGGGTGTTAGGAGCGTATATGAAAACGACGGCTTTGCGGCGGGGGTTGTTGCCGCTACTTCCTTTTTTGCTGGCAGGTATTTTTGCCTCAACAGTTTGCGCGGACCAGGGGGATCCTCCGGCGCGGGTTGCCCGCCTGAGCCTGGTACAAGGTAAAGTGACGTTCCAGCCTTCCGGCGAATCGGACTGGAGCGAAGCTTCGTTGAATCGCCCCATGACCACGGGCGACCGGCTTTACACCGATCAGGGCGCTCGCGCTGAGCTGGAGGTTGGTCCGTTTGCCGTGCGGCTCTCGCAGGGCACGGACGTCACCTTGGCCAATTTGAACGACCAATTGATGCAACTGGGAGTTGGGCAGGGAACCCTGCGCGTGACCGTCTATGAAATGCCGGAAAACAATTCCGTGGAGATTGATACTCCCAACGGCGCCCTGATCCTGCAAGCCGCCGGCTCCTATCGAGTGGATACCGCCGCCGATGGCAACTCTACCCAAGTTACCGTGAATGCGGGCACTTTGCAGATCAGCGCCGGAGACCTTTCAAAGACCCTGCAAAGCGGGCAGGCTGTGCAGTTGACGGGGACAGGACCCGTGGTGGCTTCGGCTGCTTCTGTGCTGGCGCCGGACGACTTCGACCGGTGGTGCGGGGGACGCGATCAGCGCGTTGAACGATCCGCTTCGGTGCATTCTGTAGGCCCTGCCGTTCCGGGAGGCGAGGACCTTGACACCTACGGGCGCTGGTCCGAGGACCCGGGTTACGGCCAGGTTTGGTATCCCGCCAACGTGCCGCCGGATTGGGTTCCCTATCGGAACGGGCAGTGGGCATTTATCGAACCCTGGGGGTGGACGTGGATCGAGGCGGAGCCCTGGGGCTACGCTCCTTTCCATTACGGCCGCTGGGCGCACATTGGACCGGTTTGGGCCTGGGTTCCCGGCCCCGTCGTGGTGCGGCCGTGCTACGCTCCGGCGTTGGTGGCGTTTGTCGGCGGGCCGGGCTTTGGCATCGGGATCGGCGTAGGCGTCCAGGCGTGGTTTCCCCTGGGGCCGCGCGAGCCGTTTGCGCCTTGGTATCACTACGGACCGAGCTATGGCCGTGAGATCAACATCGTTCATGTAACCGACGTTACGAACATTCGCTATGTCAATCGTGAGGTCGCCGTCACCGCGGTTTCCGGCGATGTTTTTCGGGGCGGCCAACCGGTAGCACGCGCACTGGTGCATGTGGCCCCGGACCAGCTCGCACGCGCTCAAGTCATTCCCCATCCGGAAGTCAACCCCACCAGCCGCGCGGTATTCGGGGCAAGGGCGGTGGCGCCGCCACCCGTCCCCGCAGCCAGGTTTGGAGCCGCGAGGCCGGCGCCGGGTTACACAAGGGAGCCCGCCGCCGCAGGTTCGCGAAACGTACCAGCGCCCGCACCTCGCGAGGCGGCCCGCACGGGCGGTCCTCCCAGCACTCCATTTCCGCACGTGTATACGCGGAATGCGCCTGCCCCAGCCAACCCTTCCTTTTCCGCGCGGCAGGATGCGTACGCTTCTCACCCGGGACGTCCCTTGGAGCCGCAGCAAATGAATAACCTGCGTTCGGGAAAGCCCGCCGGGCCCATGCAGGACAAGGAGACGATTTCTCACCCCGCGGCGAAGCCGCAAAGCAAACCCGCTCCTTCACACTCAGAGTCGGACAAAGGACACCACTAGGAGCTGACCGGGAATCGAATCATTTGTTCATCGGGTCATCGAGCCATTTTAGATTTAAGAGTTTCGATTGAGCCAAGCGCAAACCGGTAGCCTTGCTTGTCGCTCGTCACTGCCGTTGTGATCTGCAATCTACGATTTGAGATTTGCGATTCTTCCTGTCAGTTTTCTCGCCAGTGGTCGCTTATTACTGCTCGTTCCCGATCCCCGCAGGGGATGCATACAACAGCCGGGGCAACGCCCCATAAGCGCTAAGATAATACTTGATCTCTTTTGGAAAGATCGTGCTAAGGCCCTTTGAATGAGAGCACCAACGGGATTTCACCACAGAGATCACAGAGAGCAGGCGGAGAAAAACCGCGGGCCGGCAAACGAGGACCCGTAGTCTCGGCTCTTGCAAGCGAAAGCGTTCTTCGTTCTCTGCGGCCTCTGTGATCTCTGTGGTGAATCTTTTCGTCGCGGGGTTAGTTTTTATCTTAGCGCTTATGGGGCGTTGCCCCCAGTTGTTTTGTTGTGCCTTTGCAGGGCGTACAGAACATGGGCCACGCCGGGAGCTGCGCCACTTCGGCCGCCTGTGGGCTACTTTTTACTACAGGTAGGCTCCAAATAGTTCTTGACAGACTTTGTAGATAGGCTATAATGGACGAATGCGCGGGCGTCCTGCCGGCGCGTGGCGCCTCTCGGATTCTCCCATCCCCGAGAGGCCGGAATACCGAGAGGA
>JBKQVI010000453.1:0-20564 GCA_052139985.1 Terriglobia bacterium | reverse complement strand
CCTGCCACGCCCAGGGCCTCTCCCTCACCAGATACACAAACCTCATTCCCTCACGTTCGCGCAATGCCCTATTCCTAAAAAAACAAGCGCCATCCTATGGCGACCCGCTTAGAACAAATTTACCGTGCTGACCCGGTCCAGATGCCCGGTCCAGATGCCTTGACCGGTCTGCGAAGTCTATGTTAGGTTGATTTTCTCGCACAGGATTCTCGTTTAAATCGGAGGAACCGATTTGGTCGCTCCGTCGGGAGAGGCGCTGAAACGCACGGCTCTAAATGCCACCCATCGGACGAGTGGCGCCAAGATGGTGGACTTCTGCGGCTGGGACATGCCGGTGGAATATTCCGGTATCACCCGCGAGCATCTCGCGGTGCGCAACGCGGCCGGCCTTTTCGACGTAAGCCACATGGGGGAGATTGAAGTTCGCGGTCCCCAGGCCTTGGCCTTGCTCCAACACGTGACCTGCAACGATGTTTCCCGGCTGCAGGACTGCCAGGCGCAATACAGCGCCTTGATGCTTCCGAGCGGCAGTTGCATTGACGATTGCGTGGTGCATCGATTCGCGCCCGATCACTACTTTCTGTGTGTGAATGCCGCCAATACGGTTAAGGACTTTGCGTGGATCGTCCAGTGCAATTCGTTTGGTGCGGAAGTGCGGAACGTTTCGGCGGAATATTCCCAGATTGCATTACAGGGCCCCCGCGCCCTCGAGATCATGGCAAAGGTGACGGAACCTCATCCTGGGGATTTGAAGTACTATTGGTTCCGGCACGCCCGTTGTACTGGCGTGGAAGGCATCCTGGCGCGTACGGGTTACACGGGTGAAGATGGCTTCGAATTCTATTTCCCTCCAGCCTCCTCGGGGCTTCTTTGGAACACGCTCTTGGACGCGGGCCGAGCGGAAGGACTGATCCCGGCGGGACTGGGCGCGCGCAACACGCTGCGCCTGGAAGCGGGATACGCGCTTTACGGCCACGAACTGAATGAAGAAACTACGTTGCTCGAAGCTAACCTCGGTTGGATCACGAAACTCGAAAAGGGAGACTTCCTGGGCCGCGACATCCTGTTGCGGCAACGGGCGCAGGGAACGGCGAAGAGGCTCATCGGATTCGAAATGATCGACCGTGCCCCGGCGCGCGATGGTTATCCGGTTTGGGTGAACGGCAAGGCGGCCGGCAAAGTCACGAGCGGCTCCCCGGCTCCCTTTCTCAAGAAGAACATCGGGATGGCTTACGTGCCCCCGGATGGCGCGGACGTTGGCCGGAACATCGAAATCGAAATCCGTGGGCGACAGGCACCCGCGCGAGTAGTCCCATTGCCTTTCTATAAACGTCCGAAGTAGATGATGCGGCTCGATGTTAGAGCGGCGAGTTGATCTCGCCACGTGGCGGCGCAAAGTCGCCTGTACCTAAACACCTCGAAGCAAGAAGAGACGAAGCAGATGTCTCCGTCCTAACGAAGCCCGCCCGTAGAGTATTATGGTGTTCGGGTGGCCCAGGACGAAAACACCAGGGAGAAGAGCATGTATCCTCCAGAATTGCTTTACACCAAAGAGCACGAATGGATCCGAGTGGACGAGTCCGTGGGAACCATTGGCATCACCGATTACGCGCAAAAGGAATTAGGCGACGTCGTTTTTGTGGAGCTTCCCAAGCCGGGCGACCACATCACCGCTTCGGAGTCACTCGGCACGGTCGAGTCCGTCAAAGCCGTTTCCGAGATTTACTCGCCGGTAAGCGGTGAGGTGACATCCGTCAACAGTAAGCTCCAGAACAACCCCGAAATGCTCAACACTGACCCTCATGGCGACGCTTGGCTGATCCGCGTGCAACTCGCCGATCGCAGGGAAATCGACAAATTGATGACGGCGGATGAATACGAGGCCTATATCCAGCAGGAAAAGGCCCATTGATGCGTTATTTGCCGAACTCTGCCGCTGACCGGCAAGCCATGCTCAAGGCCGCCGGCCATGCTCATATCGATGAACTCTTTGCGCAAATCCCCGAGGACCTGCAGTGCAAAGGAAAGCTGAACCTCCCCGGACCGCTCTCCGAAGCGGAAATCCTGGAGTTCTTCCGGCAGGCGGCGGCCGACAGTAGCCGCGAATATATTTCCCTGCTGGGCGCCGGCGCTTATTCGCACTACCGCCCTGTGGTAATTGATGCTTTGCTCTCCCGCGGCGAGTTCTTTACCGCATATACCCCCTACCAGGCCGAGATTTCGCAGGGAACGCTGCAAGCCATGTTCGAGTTTCAGACCATGATGACGCAGCTCACGGGGCAAGAGGTCAGCAACGCTTCGCTCTACGACGGATCGACAGCCACTACCGAAGCCGCGCTGATGGCTTTGCGCGTCACGCGGCGGCGGCGCGTCGTTCTGGCGCGAACGCTGCATCCGGAATATCGCCAGATTCTCAGGACGTACGTCCGCCATCTGGACGTGGAATTAGTGGAAGTCCCGTACGCAACATCGGGGCAGATCGACGCTGCCCAACTGCGGTCCGCAGTGGATGCCCAAACTGCCGCCGTGGTGGTCCAGTCACCAAACTTCTTCGGTGCCTTGGAACTAATCCCGGAGATTGCCTCGATCGCCCACCGCCAGGGCGCGCTCCTGATCGTCACGGTTACCGAACCGCTCTCTCTCGCAATCGTCAAACCCCCGGCCGAGGCTGATATCGTGTGTGGCGAGGCGCAATCGTTCGGAGTTCCGGTGGCTTTCGGTGGTCCGTACGTGGGCTTCCTGACTACCCGGGAAAAGTTCGTTCGGCAAATGCCGGGCCGACTGGTGGGTCAGACCGTTGACACTCAGGGCAGGCGCGGATTTGTGCTGACCCTGGCGACGCGCGAGCAACACATCCGGCGCGAAAAGGCCACTTCAAACATTTGCACGAATCAATCCTTATGCGCGCTCGCCGCAACCATTTACCTCTGTCTACTTGGTAAAACGGGGCTGCGGCAACTCGCCGAGCAGAACCTGACTAAGGCCCATTACACCGCGCGGCGACTGCGTGAAGTTTCCGGATTCGAGACTCCCTTTGCGAGCCCCCATTTTAACGAGTTTGTCGTGAAAGTCCCCGGGGATGCCGAGCGCCTGTTGGAAGACCTTCGGCGAGAGAAGATCATTGGCGGCCTGCACTTGGGAGAGTTCTATCCGGAACTCGCGAATCATCTTTTGCTGTGTTGCACGGAATTGGTGAGCCGGGCAGCCATTGACCGTTTGGCGGAGGTGTGCCGGAAAATGGAGGTCGTCAGTGCTCAGTCTTCGGTTGTCAGCAAGGGACGTTCCTGAGAACCGATAACTGATTACGGGGATCGTAAAACAAATCGGATGATAACAAGCAATCGAATTCGCGAAGCACGACCACACGTCACCCGGAACGAGAGACTGATCTTCGAGCGAAGCTCGCCGGGTAAGGTCGGCGCCGAACTTACACCCATTGATGTTCCCGCGGTTTCGCCCGCCGAAGTGCTGGGCGCAGACTTGGTGCGGGACGAGATTGAGGGCTTTCCGGAAATTTCAGAATTGGAAGTTATCCGTCACTTCACCCGGCTTTCCACCTGGAATTACGGGGTGGACACGGGGCTCTATCCGCTCGGTTCTTGCACCATGAAGTACAACGCGCGGATCAACGAAACAGTATCGCAGTTGGAAGGTTTGGCGACTGAGCATCCTTATACACCGCAGGCATTAGCCCAAGGCTGCTTGCGGATTCTGTACGAAACTGCTCGCTGCATCCGGGAAATTACCGGCATGGATGCCGTTTCGCTTCAGCCCGCCGCAGGCGCGCAGGCCGAGCTGACGGGCATCCTGATGATTCGTGCCTTCCTCGCCGAGCGCGGCGACGCCCGCAAGTACATCCTGATCCCCGACTCCGCCCATGGCACCAATCCGGCCAGCGTGGCCATCTCCGGCTACCAAGTTCGCCCCATCAAGTCGAATGAACAGGGCTGTATCGACATGGCTGATCTCTCACGCGCCATGGATTCCGACGTGGCGGGATTGATGCTGACCAACCCCAATACCCTGGGAATCTTCGAAACCGAAATCGGCGCCATTGCGGAAATTGTCCATGCCCGCGGCGGCCTATTTTATATGGACGGCGCCAACATGAACGCGCTGGTGGGAGTGGCGCGGCCCGGGGACTTCGGGGTGGACGTCATGCACCTGAACCTGCACAAGACGTTTTCCACTCCGCACGGAGGCGGCGGACCGGGTTCGGGCCCCGTGGCCGTGAAGAAATTCCTTGAGCCGTACCTTCCCTCTCCGGTCGTGGAACAATCACCGGAAGGGAAATTCCGGCTCAATTACAATCGCCCCAAGAGCATCGGGCGAGTGCGAGCGTTTCTGGGGAATTTTGGAATGGCGGTTCGCGCCCTCGCCTATATGCTGGCGAACGGACCGGAAGGACTGCGGCAGACTACCGAAGACGCGGTTTTGAATGCTAACTATGTGCGCAGCCGGTTGAGCGATTCTTATGATCTCCCATACGACCGTGCCTGCATGCACGAATGCGTTTTCTCCGACCGGCGCCAGGCGGCGAAAGGGGTCCATACCATGGACATCGCCAAGCGCCTGATCGACTACGGATTCCACCCTTACACCACGGCATTCCCACTGATTGTGCCGGGCGCCATGATGATCGAACCTACCGAGAGCGCCAGCAAGGAAGAATTGGACGCCTTTATCGATGCCCTTCAAGCCATCGCAGAAGAGGTGGAGCAGGACCCGCAATTTGTACTGAACGCTCCTTATACTGCCCGCGTCACCCGCCTGGATGAAGTCGGCGCGGCGCGCAAGCCCATACTGCGCTGGAAGCCGGCGTCGAGCGTATAGGCTCTTAGGAAGATGTGGGGGCCAGCGCCGCTAGCCCGAGGCCGAATGCTGTTCGGCCCTACAAGAAAACGCCGCGGACGTTCGAGACAGGTCCGCCCTTAGCCCCGACGAACGCACCAGCGTGGTAAGAACTCCACGCCAAAGGACTAACGATGTCCGAACCCGGTCGCCGAGACTTTTTGAAACAATCTGCCGCCCTTTTAGCCTTGGGAGGATCGCAAGCCATGCTAGGAAATGCACATCCCGACGAAACTCTCGTGGAGTTTACCGCGTTTCAAGCCCGGCGGCGGAAGGAACTTTGGAACCTACTGGGAGACTTGCCTTGGGCGCACAGGCCCGGCCCGGCCACGGTGATGGCGACGGAAAAACACGATGGCTACACCCTTGAGCGCCTGGTGCTCGACTTAAATGGGATCGAGCCGGTTCCCGCACTGTTGCTGATCCCCGACAAACGGGCTGCACGCGCTCCCGGCCTGCTTTACATCCACTGGCACGGCGGGATGTATGATCTGGGCAAGGAACAACTCGTGCTCGGGGTTGATGCCCAGCCATCCTACGCGCCGGTCTGCGCCGAAAAGGGATTGGTGACTCTCGCCATTGACTGTTGGTGTTTCGGCGAGCGGAAGCATGACGAAAACGGTCACCGCGGCGAGGAGGACACCTTCAAGTCAATGCTTTGGAACGGCCAAGTTCTGTACGGAATGATGATGTTTGACGAATTCCGCGCTATGGATTACTTGGCCAGCCGGCCGGAAGTCGACACTGCCCGTCTGGGGGCGTTAGGAATGTCCATGGGTTCAACCAAGGCGTGGTGGCTGGCGGCGCTCGACCCGCGGGTGCGCCTCTGCTTGGATATTTGCTGCCTCACCGACTCGGAAGAGCTCCTCAAGGTCCACAATCTGAGCGGCCACGGCCTCTACTACTACGTGCCTTCCTTGCTCAAGCATTTCCAGACAGCGCAAATCAATGAGCTCATCGTGCCGCGCGCCCGACTGAGCGTCAACGGCCGACTGGATGAACTGACGCCCCCCGCCGGTGTGGAACGCGTGCGCGATTATCTCGTGCCGCTCTACCAAAAGTTTGGGAAAACCGAAGACTGCCATATCGAACTCTTTGATTGTCCGCATACGGAACTTCCCCAGATGCGCAAGCTCATCCTGGATTGGATGGATGCCTATTTGGTGAAACCCACCAGCAGTTAATCCCTACTAGATATAGGGGTTAACCCCACTCATAACCCCGAAATATGGTGGTTTTTACTTTACACGGCCCGCTCGATATGATAATTGTTTTTTGAACCTGTGGGGTCATCGCGTCAGCGCGAGCCATATCAGGAGCGTTTTGACTGGGCCGGGCGTATTTTCGATTTTTGGACTGAGTCCCCCGTGCGCGATCTCCGATCCAAAATCGCGAATCCGAGGTCCAGTATGAATGAGGGTGTGACTTGTACAAGCTGAAGAAACTTGAGCTGCTCGGGTTCAAATCTTTCGCCGACCGGTCGCGACTGGAGTTTGCCGACGGCGTTGCCGCCGTGGTAGGACCGAACGGCTGTGGAAAGTCCAACCTTTCTGACGCCATCACGTGGGTGCTGGGTGAACAAAGCGCGCGCCTGCTGCGCGGTGAGCGTATGGCGGACGTCATTTTCAATGGCACAGGTACCCGCCCGCCCACGGGAATGGCGGAAGTCAGCATGACCCTGGTGAATCCCGAATACAACGAGGCGGGTGTACCGGAAGAAGCGGCGTCAATTCCATCAGGTGAGGTGGCCGCGGAAGAAGCCACCGGTTTCGAGCCGGAAACTCCCGGCAACGGAAATGGGAATGGTAACGGCAATGGCAACAGCGCCAAGTCGGGCAAGATCCACCATCGGTCCGGCGAAATCACCGTTACGCGCCGTCTTTTCCGCTCAGGTGAGAGCGAATATCTGATCAATGGCGACGCCTGCCGTTTGCGCGATATTCAGGACCTCTTTATGGGGACAGGCCTCGGCCCGGAGTCTTATGCCATCATCGAACAGGGACGCATCGGCCAGATTCTAAGCTCGAAGCCTTCTGATCGGCGCCTGATCTTGGAAGAAGCCGCCGGCATTTCCAAATTTAAGACTCGCAAGCGCCTGGCGGAGGCCAAGCTGGAATCGTCTCGGCAGAACCTGTCGCGCATTGCGGACATCCTGGAAGAAGTCACCAAACAGGTGAACTCACTAAAGCGCCAAGCCTCCAAGGCCCGGCGCTACCGCGAACTTCATGAGGAGCTGCGCGGCCGCCTGAAGACCGTTCTAGTCTCCCGCCTGAAGACGCTTGAGGTTGAGTTTCAGCGACTCCGCGCGGAACTCGCCCAAGTGCAGGAAACCTGCCTTGTGGCGGCACAGGAATTGGAAGTGCTGGAGCACGATCAGAAAGGCGCCACCGAGCGGTATGAAGGACTGGAAGATCGACTCACGACGTGCCGCGAGCGATTGTCCCAGGGCGACCTTGAACGCGAACGCCTGCTCTCCCGCCTCGAACAAGTGAAGCAGCAGACAGGAAACCTGGAGGCGCGCGCAGGGGAAGCAGCCCGCGAAAGCTCCGAGCTTCAGGCGCAGCTTGCCACTCTCGAACAGCAGACAGCCGAGCGCGTCCATCAAGCGGAGAAATTGCAGCAGGAATATGCCTCCGCGAAGGACACGCTGGCCCAAGTTGTCATGCGCCAGGAGGATCTGAATTTCCAACTCGGCGCCGCCGAACAGGATGTGGAAACTTGCCGTCAATCCCTCATGGCAGTCGTTAGTCATGCGGCGGAGGTCCGCAATCAGCTTGTGCAGGCAGAAGAGGCGGGTCTGGCGATTGGGCGCCAGGCAGCTCGCACCGGTGCGGAGAAGTCGCGCATTGAGGCTGAACACCTTCGGCTGACCGCGGAACTGGAGGCTTACCTCTCCGAGCATCAGCGCGATGCCAGCACCCTTGCGGAGTTGGCGGAATCTGTCTCCCAAACCACCCGCGACCTGGAACAAGCTCGCAGCGACGAAGTCTCGCTGCGCTCACAAGTCGAATCCTTACGCCGGGAATATTCCGGCTGTATGGCTCGCAAAGAAGCGTTGGAGCAATCCCTGGCGCGTCACGCTTACAGCACGGAGAGTGTGCGCCGCCTGCTCTCCGGCGAGATTCCGATGAATGGCAGCCAGTTTCAACCGATGGGGCTGTTGGCCGACTTTGTGGAAGTCTCGTCGGGCTACGAAGAAGTGGTAGAGGAATTCCTGAAGCAGGAACTCGAGTGCGTGGTTGTGGAGCAACATGCGCAGGCGCGGTCGGGAATTGCCCTGCTGCAACGCGAAGGTACGGGACGCTCCACCTTTTTCGTCACCCATTTGCCTTCCGATGGTTCCTCGCACCCCCCGAGTGACTCGCCCGTTCGTACTGAGCCTGGAGTGGTGGCCGCGGTTAGGGAGTTGGTACGCTTCGAATCCAAGTTGGGTTTAAATGGCGATTTGGTTCTGCCTTCCCTCGCCAATGCCTACATGGTGGAAGACGATGCCGCCGCCGAACGATTGGCAAGCGCTTACCCGGAATGCCATTTTCTGACGGCGAAAGGCGCGCAATACCACCATCGTATGGTTTCAGGCGGCAAAGGATCGAGCGCGGGGCCACTGGCTTTACGGCGTGACTTTCGCGAGCTGGAGCGGCGCACGGCGGAACTCGAGACGCAGATCAAGGCCAGCGAGGCGGCTTTGGCCAATGCCGAGGCGGAAGTGAAGCGCCTGGACGCACAACTGAAGAGTCTGACGGGCAGCAGGATGGAAGCCGAGAAGAAGGCGGTGGTCGCCGACGAAAAGCTTCGCCAGACGCGCGAGGGCTGCGACCGTACGCGCCGGCAACTCGATGCTCTCATTTCGGAAGCCACGATGCTCAATGCTGAGCGCGCCAAGGTGGAAGAGCGCCAGATCAGCCTGCGCGCCGAACTGGAAACTGCCGGCGCCGCCAAGGGCCAGCGCGAAGAGGCAATTGCTCTGGCCGCACAACTGGCGCGCGAACTCCGCGTCGGCTTGGACCGGCTGGCGCAGGATATCGCCGACGCGCAATCCGCGGCCCGCGCTCTGGAAGAAAGAACGCGCGCCGCCGAGGCAGAAGCCTCGCGGCTGCGGGCGGCGGCACAGGATTTTCACAACCGCATTGCCCGGCTGGGGCAACAGTCGGAAGCGTGGCAGCAAGAACGCGCGCGGCTGGCACAGGAAAGCGAAGCCCACCAGCTTCGCCTGCAACAACTTCAACTGGATCTGGAAGCGGCGCGGATTGAACTGCGCGACCTCGATGAGGAATCCCGGACCGTCCGCGTCGAGCGCGATACATTGGGCCCGCGCGTGGACGCAGCACGGGCAGAACTCGAGGCCCGGCGCCAAAAGCGCTCCGAAGCGGAAGTTGCGATGGCGCGCGCGGAATCCGACTACGCCCATCACTCGCAGCAATGCCGCGATGAACTCAATACGGACCCTGCCGCGCTGCTGGCGGAATTGGCGCCCGAGTTGGTTCTGGCCGGTGAAGCCTTGCAGCTTGCGGAAGAGGAATTGCGCCAACTGAAGACGCGTATTGAGAATCTGGGGCCGGTTAACATGATGGCTCTCGAAGAACTTCAGGAGGCGGAAGAACGTTTGACGTTCCTCGATACGCAGCGCCAGGACCTGCTCTCTTCTATCGAAGACACCGCACAGGCCATCCGCGAAATCGATCAGGTTTCCCGCCAGCAGTTCCTGGAGGCATTCAGAGCTATCAATGCTTACTTCGCGGAGTCATTCAAGGTTCTGTTTGGAGGCGGCATCGGGGAAATGCGATTGGCCGACGAAAACGATGCCGATGGCGGAATCGACGTCGTAGCGCAGCCTCCCGGAAAGCGCCTGCAAAACGTGCTCCTGCTTTCCGGCGGTGAGAAGGCCATGGCGGCGCTCGCATTACTCATCGCCATCTTCCGTTACACTCCCAGCCCCTTCTGCGTTCTCGATGAGGTCGATGCGCCGCTGGACGAAGCGAATGTCGAGCGGTTAACTCGCATGATCCAATCGATGAGCCGCCATACGCAGTTCATCCTGATCACGCACAGCAAGCGCACCATGGAGATCGCACAAGTCATGTATGGCGTCACCATGGAAGAGCCCGGCGTTTCCAAACTCGTGTCGGTGCGTTTTGATGCGTTCGCCCGCGAACCTGTCGGCGCATCGGCGTGAGAACTTCACCGCGGGCATCCATGGGTTTTGGCATATGCGATTCCTGCCGGCGACAGTATGGCTGCATCGAGGCGACTTTTGTCGCAGCCGCATTTTACGCGGCTCCGGTGGACTCCAAATATTGTGTGGCTAGATGAGTCTCACCCTCTAAATAGTGGGCCGCGTCACAAGCTCTCCCGCGCTTTTTCCATTGACATCAGTTCCGGTTGCTTTAGAATGTCAAGTCTCTGAACCAACACAATGCCCTATACAAAACAAACTGTTTTGCTCGAAACGAATCTGCCCGGTGTCAAGCTTTTTTCGCGTGGAAAGGTTCGGGACGTTTATGAACTCGGCGACAGGCTGTTAGTTGTCGCCACGGACCGCCTTTCTGCCTTTGATGTGGTGATGCGCGAAGGCATACCCGACAAGGGGCGAGTGCTGACGCAGCTCTCCGTTTTCTGGTTTAATCTCGTCAAGAATGAGATTCCGCATCATTTCATCACGGCCAAACTGGACGATTACCCTTCGGAGTTGCATCCCTTTGCAGGCCAACTCGAGGGGCGATCGATGCTGGTAGAGAAGGCACAGCCTTTTCCCATTGAGTGCGTGGTGCGCGGATACTTGGTGGGGTCCGGCTGGAAAGAATATCGCACCACGGGAAGCGTGTGCGGCATCAAACTTCCCCCGGGTCTCCAAGAGGCCTCGCGATTGGAGAATCCCATCTTTACGCCCTCCACCAAGGCGCAGACTGGCCACGACGAGAACATCACGTGGGAGGACACGGTCGCGCGCGTAGGAGAAGCGGCCGCCCTGAAACTGCGGGATTTCAGTTTGGACCTCTACCGCAAAGGGCGAAAATTCGCCGAAGGCCGTGGCATCATTATTGCCGATACCAAGTTTGAGTGGGGACTCAAAGGCGATAAGCTTATTTTGATCGACGAGGTGCTGACTCCCGACTCGTCACGATTTTGGCCGCTGCACGATTACGCGCCGGGGAAGGCTCAGCCTTCGTTTGACAAGCAGTTCGTTCGCGACTATCTGGAGTCGCTCCACTGGAATAAACAACCTCCGCCGCCTCCCCTTCCGGCCGAGGTGGTGGAAAAAACGAGTGAGAAATACCGCGAAGCTTACCGCTTACTGACAGGAGAATCCCTCCGGGAGGTGAGTCCGCAGTAGTTTGCGAGCGCCATGGGCACATGGAATTGGGTGGATTGGATTCTCGCCGCGGTTGTTGTGGCGTCCGTGGTAATGGCCATCATCAAAGGCTTCGTCCAGGAGTTGATCGCCCTGGCGTCGGTGTTGATCGGCCTGGTAGTGGCGGCCATTGGCTACACTCGCGCTGCATTGTGGTTTGAGGATCTTACCAAGTCGCACGAAATCGCCCTCGGCTTGGGATTCCTGGTGCTGTTCCTCGGCACGATCCTGGTGGGGGCGCTAGTGGGAGCTGTGGCGCGGAAGCTCATCAAGACCGCGGGAATTGAGTGGTTTGACAGATTCTTGGGCGCGGTATTCGGTTTAGTGCGGGGAGTCTTGATTGACGCCATCTTACTGTTGGCGATGTTGGCCTTTGCGATCAAGCCTGACGCCATGCGGCAATCGGCTTTGGCGCCCTATGTGACCACCGGAACGCGGGTCGTTGCGATGGTTATGCCGGCAAACCTGCGCGCTCAATTCCAACTCGGTTTTGAAAGGTTTCGGCAAGCCATACTCCCGGGCGAGAAGGGATCAGCCAAGCCCCAGCTCGAGAGCCCTACGAATTCCTATTGATCGGAGTATCGCTGTGAAAGCCCAACTCGAAACCCTGGTGAATCAGATGATTGAAAGCGGAATTCTTTTTACCGATGCGGTTTCAGAATTTGAGAAGCGGTTTATAAAGCGGATGCTGGAAAAAAACAACGGTAATCACTCCAAAGCTGCCGTGGCTCTAGGCATTCATCGCAATACCCTAAGCCGGAAAGTGGAAGACTTGGGCCTCGACCATCGACCGAAGCGCCGCGTGCGAATTGCCCGCTGACGGCGTTCCGCACGTATCGCGACATCCAAACCCCACTTGCACAGTTCTCGCCGCGTCGGCGTATCAGCGCCGGCTTGTCTGCATTGCCCAGGCACGAGCAGGCCATGCCCTCGGCATGGATGTCCATACCGCAACAGGCCCCAGCACCCGCCTCTACGCGCCGGGTCGGTCTTCGAGAGCAGCGACAACTATGATCGGTTCTTTGAAGCGACAGAAACAAGTGAATTGAGGCAGGGTAACCGGCCAGCATCGGCACCCTGCCTCACGGAATGGAGTTAACTCGTTGGCTGGTGTGTCGTGTGGTGCGCCGGGGCCTTGGGCTTAGCCGCTGGCTTGTCCGGCAGGTCGGATGTAACCTCACCGACCAGGGTCAAAATCAGGTTAGGCGTCGCCGTGTAAGAATCCGCCGTTCCTTTATATGTGACCAGATCGCCCTTTTGCAGGTTCTTGACGTTGGGCTGGGTCGAGTCTTTTAGTTCAACGTCGTAGCCGCCTGCCGATTTCGTGCTGTCGAGCACGGCAATGCGTACCAAATAGACGTTTGGATCGGTCCCCTTTTCCACACTCATCACGCTGCCACCGAGCCCGATGGGTTGACCTTTCACCCCGTCCCATGTCTTCTGGGCTGTCTCGCCACCTAGTTTCAGCGGGTAGGTCAGGGTGTTAAATGCGTCGACCATGTTATTCCCGGTGGGCTTTGGCGCCTCTGCACGCGTGACCTTGAAGCCATCGGGCGGGTTGGGCGATTGGGCCGCTTGCGTCATGATATCGGAGAGTCCGGTATCGGTCCCATGGTAATCCACGTAAGTCGATTTCAGATATTTCTCCCAAGCGTCCGCATTGGGGTCTTTTCCGGCCTTGGCCAAATCCACCGCGCGCGCGTAATACCAGATGGCATGATCGTAGTCACGTGGGGCGGAGTAGAGATAGGCGAGTCCCATCCAGTAGATGGAGTACCAACCACTCGGGTTATCATCGGTGGCCGCCTTCAGGGCCGTGATCGCATTTGGATAGTCTTTTTTTTGCAGGGCTACAAACCCGATGCAACTGTTGAATACGGAGCGAAATTCCTTCACGCCTTGCTGAAACTGCTCGTCGGTTGCGCCCTGGGGCTTCTGAAGCTTTTGTAGGACTTCCAGCCCGTGATGCGCATCGCTGTCGGCTCGCGAGAGCTTGGTAGCGGCGTCGGGATCGTCAGGCTTGTAGAGGAATGGGAACGTGAAACTCACGAAGCGGAGGGCGGGAAGGTTGTCGGGATTGGCCTCCAGCGCTTTGCGGGCGGCATCAATCGCCTTGTCTGTCTGATTCAACTGCTGGTAGGTCTGCATCTCCACTAAGTAGGCGGAATCTTTGAAATCCGAGGTTGAGTACTTCTGAAGAAATGCCTCCGCCAAAGCAATCTTCTTATTCGGATCTTTTTCGCTCGTCATGGCATTGAACGCGTCGTACTCGTCCCGACTTTTCCAGGCCGGCGTTTTCGCCGCCTGGGGTGGCGCCTCCAGGCGGTTCACGAGAGTTAGATTGGCAGAGCGGCCGGAGTGGCTTGCGACCTCGCCCGCAGTGGCGCCGGACGAAAGGCTTACCAGCAAAGCAAGGGTCCAAAGCGCAGTGGTTTTCTTCATTGCAAAGCTACCTCGATGTTGGAATGGTGAATCGTATGTGACCTGGGTGCACCCGTAATCAAGACTTTCAGAGGCCGTGGGGCCTCACATACAATGACTGATCGTTGAAGAATCTGTAATCCTTCGGATGACCCCTTCCAAATATCAATTCTTGATGGACTTTTCAAGTAAAATCTCACTTCAAGGCGAAACTCTTTTCCCTCTTGACTTAGATGCTATTGCCGCTAAGGGCGTCTCCCTATTGAATTGCCTGTTTGTTTCTCCCTGCCTTTCGACAACGCCCGCCAAGATGTGAGCAATCTCCCTTGCGAGGCGAACCCCGCCACCCGTAAAATCGCCTTCTGATGAACGACCTTTCCCCTAACGAGCGTTTGCGGCAACGGACTGAACGCGCCATCGCGGTTTCTTCACGCGAGGAAATTGAAAGCTTCTGCCACGACTCCTCGAAAACAGTGCTATTGGAGTTGGCGCGCAACCCCCGTTTGCAGGAACGCGACCTGCTCCGCCTGCTCGAGCGCAAAGACTTGGCACACGAGGTCGTTAGCGAACTTGCGGGCCACCCGGAGGCCCGGCGCAGTAGCGCTGGCAGACTTGCCTTGGCGCGCCACCCCAAAACGCCGCGCTCGATTTCTGTGCCTCTCATGAAATTTCTTCAGGTCTTTGACCTGTTGCGAGTGGCGCAGACTCCGGCCGTGCCTGCCGACGTCAAGAGGATGGCAGAAGAATCCATCCTCAAGAAACTGGCGGGTATGCCGCGCGGGGTGAAAATCTCGCTCGCCCGGCGTGGCACAGGACGCCTTGCAGCCAGCCTCCTCATTAGCTCTGACTTGGAGTTGCTTCGTGCCGGCCTCGACAATCCTTCCCTTACCGAGAGCCACTTGCTCAAGGTGCTCGCCCGCGAAGGGTTGCCGCCTGCCGTCTTGGAACAACTGGCTCAGCACCCACGATGGTCGCGTCGCTACCATTTGCGTCTTGCCCTCATCCGCAACCCGCTTGCGCCTTTGGCCCGTGTCCTCGCATTCCTGCCGGACATGGCGGTTACTGACTTGCGTGACATCTGCTTGGACCATCGTATGCCCCAACCCGTGCGCCAGTACATCGAGGCCCACTGCGCTGCCCGGCTGAATAAACAACGCCCTCTTCCGCCCGCTGAATAACTTCTGGGGCGCTTCCTCAAGTTGCTGAAAATTCATCGGCGCAGTGATTTTTGTCAGCCCAGGCAGTGCTGACTGAGACCATGCAAGAATCTCATATGCAAGTGAAAATGCCCAGTGCTAAATTCTTTACTGTCTCCATGGTTACCACCAAGCCTTAAGGAGACAGTACCAGGGCGTCTGCTTTCTTCCCTCCGATCTCTGCATTTCTCGTTTATTCCGCCACTACCAATTCTCCGGGAAGCGCGTTAAGATACTCCCGTGCTGTGGGCACTTGGGACGGCCACCGGGGTAGACCCTCCGGTCGCCCGGCATCATCCCTTGACGGAGGGTGGCTAGACGGTGGTTCTTCCCGTCCTGACAACGACTTCATTTGAGATTATCGGCATGATCGAATCCGGTCTCTGAAGGAGGAGCCATGGCCCTCAATCGACTCGCAAAGTTCTTCGCAGGACCCTCACCGCACCTTAGTCGCGAAGACGCACTGAAGGTTTTCCAGCGAGACCATTTCAAATGTTACTACTGCGGTCTCGACGGTCTGCACGATTTCGAAAGCTGGTTGATCCTGACCATTGATCACGTCCATCCGCACGCCAAAGGCGGCGCACGGAGCATGGACAACCTGGTGACTGCCTGCCAGCCCTGCAATCTCCTCAAGGGGAAGCGGGTTTATAAGTCTCTCCAGGAAGCAAAACAGTACGTGCTCGCCAAGCGCGAAGAGTGGCAGCGGGTCTACCAGGAGCAGACTAAGGCAGCGTAACCGGGCGCACAAAACACCGTGGGTAGCTTCGCGGGAAAGAGGAATTGTTCCCGCCGCGGCGAAGATCGTGCTCCATCGTGCTTCGAAGCCGGTGGTGGTGAACGGCTCCGGTTACCGTTGCGCCACTGTCATCCCGGTTCGATCCTGACACAGTTTGCGCCAGAGAGATAAACGATTGGACGCTGCCCGGCGAACTTCCCCCCCTATCCGTTTCGTGCCGACCCGTCGACTTGAAGCGGGTACGTTGTCTCCTATCGAGTCGCTGGCTTCCGCGTGGGACGAAACCGTGCGCTTGCTGTTTCGTCCTTTCGCCGGACGCCGTTGGATCGCCTTGAGCGTGGTGTGTCTGTTCCTCGGCGGCGGCACTTCCACCGCGGCATTTCAATGGGGTTTTGGCGCCCTGCCGATTGACCTTCATACTTCCGAGTTCATTCTCCGCATCCGTTTGATCATAGCCCAGCACCTTAGCTTGATTGTGCTGGCTGTCGCCCTCAGCCTGGGCGTGGTTCTGGGCCTCATCTACGCACGCTGCGTCTTGCGATTCGTGCTGATTGATGCGGTCGTCAAACACGACATATCGTTGAGCACGTCGTGGAAAACCTCAGAATCCTTTGGCCGCTCCTACTTTCTTTGGCTTTTGGGAGTCGTGGGCGGCCTGTTGGTGATGGGTTCCGGAGCCGCCATCGTTTCGTTTCGCTATCTGAGTTTCCTTCGTGACGCCGCTTATCCATGGTGGATTGCGTCCCTGTTGCTGGTGGCGGAGTTGGTGGCCGTCGTCCTCATCGGGTTGTTGGTTGCGATTGTCATCACCGTGACGGATGATCTGGTGGCGCCTTTAATGTACGCCGACAGAACCTCCCTTCCCGCCGCCTGGGGGATCGTCTGGGAGCTTTCGCGCCGCGATCGCGGGACGTTTGTGTTTTACCTCGCCTTGCGCTTTGCCCTGTCCATGGGGATCAGCATCGCTGCGCTTTTCGTTCTTTTCCCGGTGTTGATGGGACTTTCTTCCGCGGTGCTGGTTATCGCCGCGATCGGCATTCTCGCCTTGCGCATCGTAGGCCTGGCGTGGGCCTGGAATCCTGCCACAATCTGTTTTGGCGTCCTCGCCCTCGGTATTTTCACGGCTTTGTTGTTCGCCGTGCTGAGCGTGGTGGGGATGCCCGGCCAAGTCTACTTGCAGAATTTTGGAGTGCGCTTCATCGCCTCGCGCGTTCCCTCCTTGGGAGCACTCTGCCGAGACTCCAGCCCGTGGGCCCGCCGCCGCTGATTCCCTGGCGGAGCATCCCGCCACGGATGGCCATCGCTCGACAAGAAGGTTAAGCAAGCATGTTTGTTTGCGATATACTCTCGCGGCGCGGCCAGATGCAGCCTGGGAACACCGCGGGAGGGAATGGGTCCATATGAATATCAGGCGGTCAGCTTTTCTATTGTTCCTCTTAATCTTTTGCAATCTCGCGATTGCCCAATCCCCTTCCCCGCAGAAGAAACGTCTGCTGGTCGTGGGAGAGGAAAAGGGCTACCGGCACGAGTCCGTTTCCCACGCCATGGCGACGATTGAACGCCTGGGTGAGGCGAGCGGCCTGTGGGACACCACGCTTCGTACTGACACCGAGGCCCTCACCAAAAAGAAACTGGAGTACAACGCCAAGAACCTGAATGATTTCGACGCCGTCCTTTTCTTCACCGGCGGCGACCTGGAAATGGACGCGCAACAGAAGGCGGATTTTCTTTCCTTCGTCCATGACGACGGGAAGGGCTTTATTGGCGTGCATAGCGCTACCATCACCTTTACCGATTGGCCGGAATATGGGGAGATGATTGGCGGCTATTTTGACGAGCATCCCTGGGGAACGTTTAATGCCCCCATCGTCGTGGAAGATCCCAGTTTTCCGGGAATGCAGCAGTGGCCACGGTCGTTCATCCTGCGGGACGAAATCTACCAGATGAAAGACTACTCTCGCGACAAGGTTCGGGTGTTGATGCGTCTCGACGCGGACAAGCTCGACTTATCGAACCCCAGAGTCCATCGCACCGACCGCGATTTCGCCGTGACCTGGGCGAAGATGTATGGCAAGGGACGCGTGTATTACTCCACGCTCGGTCATCCCAAAGAGAATTGGGATAATCCCGATCTGCAAGAGATGTACACCGAGGCAATCAAATGGGCCACGGGATTGGTGAACGCGGACGTGACGCCGCGGCCGCTGCCAGCCAACTAGTCCGGATTTCCATTACCGGGCCGGGAGAGTTTTGCCGACCAAGGGACACGCGCTCCCCCCCTGGCATTCGGAGCGAAGCTTTGGAGTGCGGCAGCTTGCTGCCGCTCTTTCACTAGCCAGCTTGCTGGCGGGTCGGGTGTGTTCCCCGAAGCGGAGGTTTCAATTGTCCTTTCGGTTGAAATCCGCGCGAGCAAGCTCGCGCGGAGGAAAGCGGCAGCAAGCTGCCGCACTCCAAAGCTTCGCACGCGCAATCGTGCTGCAAGGAACACAGGGCATGGCAACAATCGGAAATGTCCTGTAGCGGCGGGACCAGAACTTATGATCACCAGGAGAACGTTCGCCAAAGCCGCTTCTGCCGGCATCGCCCTCGCGGCCTTGCCGCTGCCGGCGTACAACAGACTCAACATCGGAATCGGCACCTACAGCTATCACAATCTCTCCATTGACGGCATGATCGTTCAGCTCAACGCCCTGCGCATCCGGGAAATCGAAATGTCGCGCGGAGAGTTCATGCTGTTTAGTAAACCGCCGGCCAGTCTATTCCGCTCCACCCGGGAGAAACTGGACCGCGCGGGCATCCGCTGCGTTTCCTATTACACCGCCACGATCAAAGACGAAGCGGACATCGAGAACGCCGTGCAGTTCGCAAAATTCTTGGGCGCCGGCAATATTAGCGGCGACGCGACAGGCAACACGCTTGCCCAAATCGACCAGCGCTTCACGCGCGAGGGGATCACCTTCGGTATTCATAATCACTATTTCCCCGGCCAGAAGTTTCCCTACGAAAGTCCGGAAGACGTTTTGAATGCTCTCGCGCGAGTGTCCGGAACGGTAGGCGCCACCGCTGACGTGGGTCAGTTCGCGTCCTGCGGATATGACCCTGTGGACGCTATCCGCAAGCTGGGGCGGCGGCTCAGACTGGTACACCTCAAAGACATCCTAGCTCGGGATGGCGAAGTCAATGTGCTGCTCGGGACTGGGATCGCGAAGATTCCCGAGGTGATGCGGGAATTGCACCGTCAGGATTTCGGCGGGTTGGTGGCCGTAGAATACGAGAAGGAAGGGCGTGTCGAAGACGACCTGCGGCAGGAAGTGGAGTTTGCTCGCAAGTTGGCGGAGTGAGTTCACTCCGTGCCACGGTTGTAGCGGCGGTCTCTGACCGCGGTTCGGCGCTCGGAGAGCGCCGCTACAATTCCTGTCGCTAAGCCGAATAGGAAAAACGTCATGTGGAAACTTCTTCTCTTGCTCTCGCTTTCACCTGCTGCGTGGGCCGCGACATCGCACCCCATTCTGGCTCTCGGTTCGGCGGCGCCCAACTTTGAGCTTCCAGGCGTCGATGGGAAGACTCACAAGCTCGCCGACTACGCTTCCAACCCAGTTCTGGTGGTAGTTTTCACCTGCAATCATTGTCCTATCGCGCAAATGTATGAGCGCCGCATCATGCAATTAGCGGCAGACTACCAGGACCGCAATGTGGCCGTGGTGGCGATCCAGCCCAATGATCCGAAAGCCATCACCATCGACGAACTGGATTCCTCGGACATGAGCGACAGCCTTGAGGAAATGAAGATCCGGGCACAATTTAAACATTTCACCTACCCGTACCTCTACGATGGAGAAACACAGTCGGTGGCGGAGGCTTACGGGCCGCAGGCTACGCCGCACGCATTTGTTTTCGATCGCGATCGCCGCCTCCGCTACGAAGGCCGCATGGATAATAGCTACCGCGCGGAATTGGTAAAGACCCATGAAGTGCGCGATGCCATCGACGCTCTTCTGGCGAACCGGGAAGTTGCCGTGAAGCATACCGGTGTGTTCGGTTGCTCGACCAAGTGGAAGGAGAAGCAGGCCGCGCGTTTGGAGACCCTGCGCAAAATCGAATCTCAGCCGGTGCAGCTCGAGATGGCTTCGGCCGAGGACCTGAGAAACTTGCGGGCGAACCCCACAAAGAAGACCCTGCTGGTGAGCTTCTGGGCCACCTGGTGCGGCTCATGCATTCATGAGTTCCCCGATTTGCAGGACACCTTCCGTATGTACGGCGTGCGCGATTTGGAGTTAGTCACAGTTTCGGCGAACATGCCCGACGAGAAGCCCAGCGTCCTGCGCCTGCTGGAAAAGATGCACGCCACCAGCCGCAACCTGCTGTTTGGCTCCGACGATACGGCCGCCTTGCAGGCCGCTTTTGATCCTCAGTGGCAGTCAGCCGTGCCCTACACGGTCCTGATCGCTCCCGATCGGAAAATGCTCTATCAGAAACAAGGCTCGGTTGACATCCTGGAATTGAGAAGAACCATCCTGGCAAGTCTGCCGTCAGACTACGAGGGCTTCAACAAGTACTGGTCGGGACAGTGACCGGCGTGGTTCTTGAGCCCCGAAAGACTACGAGGACTTCAACAAGTACTGGTCGGGTCAGTGACCGGCGTGGTTCTTGAGCCCCAAAGGGGCGATCTAATCTAGCCCAGGCCAACGGCCTGGGTCGCCGGGCCAGCCTGTTTCTTGGAATTGAGCCCTGAAAGGGCGGAATAGGCGGATTCCCATCCTGCAATCGCTCTCCCAACTGTGCCTACGTTTGGAACTGAGCGCGGAGTGCGTAGTTCGCCCTTACAGGGCTCGGAGCGGAAGCGTTTCGTTATCCCAGGCCGTTGGCCTGGGCTAGATTAGATCACCCTTGTCCAAAATAGGTGTTTCTAGATAGTCAACAGTTGCCCTCCAGCGGTAGCGGTCTCAGAATGATGCTGTTGACACATCTCTGATCGCCACCGAGGAGGGCGCCACCATGGTACAAGTCG